>JAJZQT010000051.1 GCA_021803005.1 Actinomycetes bacterium | reverse complement strand
CGCCGGCCAGATTAAGACCGGGGCACCCGCCCGTTCTGAAAGAGTCTCCAAATACAACCGGCTGATGTGGATCGAAAAACAGCTGAAATATGGCCGCTTCCCGCCACGGGGCTGAGCCGGTTCTCGCACCGGCTTAAAGCAATTCCAGAAGTTTATGCAAAATCTGGAGATTGAATAAGCGCGAGTGTTTTTTCGCAGCCGCTGCTGATCAGGAAAACGACCGGAAGGAATTATGGATTTCAGGATATTTGAATTTATCAATCAGTTTGCTGGCAAATCAGGCATTCTGGATGGCCTCATGGTCGGGCTCGCCAAATACGGCGTCCTGCTTATGGCCATTCCCCTGCTACTTATTTGGTTCAGATCAAATGAAGAGGGTAAGAAAGCAGCGCTGCTGAGCTTGCTGAGCATGGCTGTGGCTCTCTTGATCAATCAACTCATCGGCCATCTTTATTTCCGAGATCGTCCTTTTGTCTTTCACGATGTGAATCTTCTCCTGGATAAGTCCACCGATCCGTCTTTTCCCTCAGATCATACAACCTTTGTTTTTGGTATTGCCTGGCTGTTGCTCTTTAAAAACAGACGTATTGGGGCTCTGGCGATTGGCCTGGCGGCACTGGTTGGATTCTCGCGGGTATTTGTTGGCACCCATTATCCGGCAGACGTATTGGGAGGGGCGCTTGTTGGGCTGGGCTCGGCCATGTTGGTATGGAAAGCAAGGAATGCACTTAATCCGATTACTTCTTTTATTGTCAGTCTAGCGAAGAGACTGAAGCTGGCCTAGTATCATGACTGAAAGTATTCCTTGCTGCCATTGGCGGCTTGCTTATTAAAATAGGAGGGTTTGCTTAGGCGAGCTTTTCGCCGGAAAATGCAACGGGTTTGCGGCCCGGAAAGGGGAACAGGTTGCGAGTACTCGTCATCTCGGACATCCATGCCAACATCGATGCCCTGGAGGCGATCGACGAGCAATACGACCGGCTCCTCTGCCTGGGCGATATCGTCGATTACGGCCCCGCTCCCGTCGCCTGCCTGGAGGCCCTGCGGGAACCGATGCTGCGGGTCAGGGGCAATCACGACAACGCCGTGGCCTTCCGCACCGACTGCGGCTGCGGCGAGGCCTTCCGTCACCTGTCGGTTGAGACACGTGAATACATGTGGCAGGTTCTCAGCGATCGGCAGATCTCCTGGCTGGGGGAACCCGAGCTGCTGCTGGAGACCGAGATCGACGGCAAGCGCATCTATGCCGTCCACGCCGCGCCCAGCGATCCGCTGTTCAAGTATCTGCCGCCGGACACCCCCGATGACGAGCTGGCTCGGGAAGCGGCCCTGGCGGACGCCGACATCATCCTCATGGGGCACACCCACAAACCTTTCCTGCGCGAGGCCGGTGGCAAGCTGCTGGTCAACGCCGGCAGCGTCGGCCAGCCCCGCGACGGCATCCCCCAGGCAAGCTACGCCGTCATCGAGGACGGCCGGGTAAGCCTGCACCGCGCCGAGTACGACCTGGAGCGGGCCGCGTCGCGGCTCAGGGAGCTGCCGCTCGACGAAGTGGCCAGGGAGCAGCTGACCTACATCCTCGAGCACGCCACCGCCCCACCGAAAAACCAGGGGAAAACCCGGGGGACACATAACTTAATTCCATGAGTGACACCGGCCCCGACAATCACGAGGAATTAAGTAATGTGTCCCCGTATTCTGAGTCCGGGCCCCCGCCGGAACCGCCCGAGCCCGATTCGCCCATCCGCGGCATCAAGCGCAACGTCTTCATCCTTGGCATCACCAGCTTCCTGACCGACCTCTCCTCGGAGACCGTCTATCCGCTGGTGCCGATCTTTCTCACCTCTGTCCTTGGCGCCCCCTACAGCGTCGTGGGCCTCATCGAGGGCATCGCCGAGAGCACCGCCAGCGTGGTCAAGGTGTTTTCCGGCTGGCTCTCCGACCGCTGGCAGCGCCGCCGCGGCCTGGCGATCCTGGGTTACGGCATCTCCGCGCTGGCCAAGCCGCTGATGGCCGCGGCGACCGCCTGGCCCTTCGTCCTGGTCTTGCGCTTTGGCGACCGCCTGGGCAAGGGCATACGCAACGCGCCGCGGGACGCCCTGATCGCCGACTCCACCGAGCAGGCCACCCGCGGCAGGGCTTTCGGCTTCCACCGCGCCACCGATACCGCCGGGGCCGCCCTGGGTTCGCTGCTGGCCCTGGCGATCCTGGGATTCGCCGGCGAGCGCTACCGGACCATCTTCCTCATCTCCGCCATCCCGGCGGCGCTCGGGGTCGCCAGCCTCTTCCTGGTGCGCGAGCGGGTCCACGCCCACCGTCAATCCCGCCCGCCGCGCCTTTCGCTGACACAATTCGACCGGCGCTTCAACATGTTCCTGCTGGCCAGCGCCGTGCTGGCGCTCGGCAATTCCAGCGACGCCTTCCTCATCCTGCGGGCCGAGAATCTCGGCCTCTCGGCCTTTGCCGCCGTGCTTGCCTACGTAATCTACAACCTCGTGTACAGCGCGCTGTCCATGCCGGCGGGGTCGCTCTCCGACCGCATCGGCCGCCGCCGCGTCATCGGCGCCGGCTTCGTCGTCTTTTCCCTGGTCTACCTGGGCTTCGGGCTAGCCCCGGGCGCCATCGCCGTCTGGCCGCTTTTCGCGGTCTACGGCCTCTACATGGCCATGACCGAGGGCGTCGGCAAGGCCTTTGCCGCCGACATGGCGCCCGCGGGCTCCCGGGGCACGGCGCTCGGCACTTACTACACGGTTACGGGGCTGCTGACATTTTTCTCGAGCCTCTTCGCCGGCCTGCTCTGGGATTCGCTGGGGCCGCGGGCCCCATTCCTCTTCGGCTCCCTCCTGGGTGTGGCGGCGACGGCGCTGCTGCTGCTGGCGCTCCGCGAGCGGCGGTAAGCCGCCCGGCAAAGCGCTCCGTCGCAACCGCCCGGCCTAAACTCCTTCCCCTTCAGCGCGCGAGGTGGATATAATGTTCGCTGACCCGGAAAACCATCACAGGTGAGATTTGGCAATCGAGAAGAAAAAAGAGACGGAAGCCGCCGGCGAAACGGGCGGCGCCTCCGGTCCCAAAAATAAACAGGCCGGCAAGCCGATCGTCGTCCACTCCTACTCGGGGTTCAAGAGTGACGAGAAGCCGCGGGCATTCGAGTTCGAGGGCAACCGGCTCACCGTGCTCTCGGTAAGGAAGACCTGGCAGGAGGAATCGGCCCAGGGGCGGCATCGCAAGACCTATTTCCGCGTCCACGCCCACAACGGCCGCACCTACGACATCGCGCTCGACGAAGGCACCGGCGAATGGACTCTGGAACCCGGGCCTTCCGGGAAGAAATGAACAACCTGCCACCGCTGCCGGGAACGCCCCCGGATATGGCCGCCCAGCCGGAGCTGCGGCGCGATCCCGTCACAGCCGAGTGGGTTATCCTGGCCACCGGCAGGGGCAAACGGCCCCATGCTCCCGGACCGGCCCAGGCGGTTGACCAGCCGGATGAAGATTGCCCGTTCTGCCCCGGCCACGAAGATCGCACGCCGCCGGAGATCTGCGCCATGCGCCGTGAAGGAGAGGGTGAATGTGACAAGCCCGGCTGGAATGTGCGCGTCATCCCCAACCGCTTTCCCATACTGGTCAGCGGAGTTCCCCGGGCGGGTGTCGAACGGACCGTCTCGCCGGACCGCCGCGCGGCGGTCGGCACCAGCGAGGTCATCGTCGACACTCCCGTGCACAACCAGGCCCCCTGGCAGGTCGGCCCCGGGCAGACGCTGGTCATGCTGGAAATGTACCGCGACCGCATCAATGCCATCAAGGAAGAGGGCCGCGCCAGCTATGCCCACATCATCCGCAATTACGGCGCCGCGGCGGCCTCGTCGCTGGAGCATCCGCATTCCCAGCTGTTCGGACTGCCGTTCATCCCTCCCACCATCGATGTCGAACTCGACGGCTTTGTCTTTGCCTACCCCGGCACCGCCGGCTGCGTGCTATGCGACATCATCGGGGAGACGGAGCGGAGCGGCGACCGGGTGATAATGGCTACCGAGAACTTCCTGGCCTTCACTCCCTTTGCTTCCCGGCTTCCTTACGAGGGCTGGATCGTCCCCCGCCGGCACTCGCTGCGATTTGAGAAATGTGAGGAGCTGCCCGAGCTGGCGGAGCTGATGACCGCCGTGCTCAACCATTATCACGACCGCCTCGGCGACCCGCCTTTCAACTACTGGGTCCACAACTATCCGCTGCACGGCGAGTCGCGTCCCTATCACTGGCACATCGAGATCCTGCCCCGCATGACCCTCGCGGGCGGCCTGGAACTCGGCGCGGGAGTTTGGGTGAACACGGTGGCGCCGGAAGACGCGGCGGCGCAGCTGCGATAATCAGATAGCCAAGCGGTGCGCAGCCGGCCCCGCCGGGATAACCTACCGGTCCGCTGCACCCCTGGGCTGGTACAGAACCAGCTCGAACGAGGAATAATCCCAGCGGCCTGTTTCCACCCATCCGGAATCGATCAGGCGCTGCACCTGCCCCGAAGGCTGCCCGGTTTGCGCCACCAGCCAGAGTCTGCCGGCGCCGGAGAGTTCGGCGGCCATCTTCTGGTTGAGCTCGGTCCCCGACAGCGGCGGCGTCGCCCCCGACCCTACCCAGTAGCCGCTCCGGTAGCCGCCCCAGCTGGTGCCGTTGGGCAGGAAGAAGACCGAGTCATTCACCATCGACGGAATCCCTCCCGTGAGCGGAACCGGCTGGGCCATATAATAATCCTCGGCCAGATAGACGTTATGGATGGGAAAACCGACGATCCTGTCGCCTGGGAGACCCCGGTCCGCGATCATCCCCATTATTGCCCGCCAGTCGGCGTCATCGTTGCCGAGCCCATGGAAGACCCACACAGAAGCCGACGCCATGAAGACAATGGCGACGGCTCCCAGAACCGCTCCGGCTTTCCGCGGAGCAGCGGCAATGACAGCCCCCGACAGCAAAAAGAACGCCGGCGCCGCCCAGACATAAAAGCGCCCCGAGAGAGCGCCACCATTTATCAGCTGCAATGACAGCGGCCCTGATACCATCAGGAAGACAAAGACCGCCGTGGCGGCCAGCTCGCGCGTGCGCACCAGATTCCGGAGCCATCCCGAGGCCAGATAGACGGCCGCCCCCAGAACGATGACCAGCCCGAAAAGGGCGGCGTGGCTGAGCGGCAGCCCCTCGTTGCCCGAATAGTTGATGCCGGAATCGAGCTTGCCCGCCACCAGTACGAAGGGAGCGATAACAAGATCGTAAACCAGCTCCCGGAAAAGTTTCCACCCCGTGGTCGCCATCCCGCTCGCTCCCGAGCCGCTGACATGGAGCCTGCCCGATTCGGCCGCGGCGCCCCGGCTTAGCAGGAACGTCGCTCCCGCCGCGCAGATCAGCGCCGCCTGGCTGACGAGCCACGGAGCAGTGAATTTATTGTCCTGCCGCTTCAGCAGCAGGTACAGCACCCAACCCGCGCCCACGAGCACGATACCGAAAAAGTAGGTGAAGAGCATCGCCGTTGCGGCGAGCGTATATGCGGCCCAGTTGGCCCAGCCGCCGCGAAGGGACGCGCGTATCAGCAGCCACATCGACAGCGTCGTGACCATAACCAGGAATGAGTAGTAGGAATTGACCCTCGAGTACCAGACCAGCAGGGGAGAGGCGGCGGTGAAAGCGGCGGCCCAAAGTCCGGCCCGCCTTGAGAACATCTCCCTGGCGGCGAGATATACGAACAGCACCGTAAGCACGCCCGCCAGCGCCGAGAGCGACCGGGCCCAGACCTCGCTGGTGCCAAAGAGGTACCACACCCTGGCCACAAGGTAAAATAGCGGCGGATGTCCGGCGGCGATCTGCTCCCTCAACATGCCGCTCAAGGACATCTTGTTGGCCCAGACGTTATAAAGCTCGTCGAAATAAAAACTGAGGCGCCCGAGCTGGACCCAGCGGAGGGCCACCGCCAGCACGATAATCGCCGCAGGCGCCAGTTGCGCCGTCCTTTTATTCATGGGAACAAGGTTCGGGTGAGGACGTAAAGAAAAACTCGCGCGGGGCAACTCGCGGGAGGCATGGGGGTCTACTGCACATAGACCAATCTTAGCGGAAAAAACCGCTTCTTAACAATGCTGCTATCGCCGCAGATGGTATCTCAGATCAATTGTGTCGGAACTGAAGTTGCCCTGCTGGGCCCAGCCGTTCCCTCAAAATCGCCTGGCGAAAATTGCGGGCAGGACTAGTTGCGCCTGATGGGACCTTTTGTGTTTCCACCGCACCAACATCGACTGGGGATTGATGCGCCAATGGCTTCTTCCTAATAGCGGCGGCCTGCCGGTCTGACAATGCTGTAAACTGCTGTTAACTGCCCTGGCAGTTCGGCAATCAACACCAGAGACATGAAACTTTCGCGAAAAAAATTGTCCGGCGGCGCCTTTCTGGAAAGATTCCGCGAGCAGATCCGGCACTGCACCAGATGCGCCGGTTGCCTGCCGGCCTGTCCTACTTTCGGGGCGACCGGCGAGGAAACGCTGTCTCCCCGGGGCCGCATGATGCTGATTGGAGCAGCGCTGGACGGCGAGTTGCCACTGACCCGGAGCTTTGCCCGGCGCCTGTCCCAGTGCCTGCTCTGCGGCGCCTGTACTGCCGCCTGTCCCAGCGGCGTGAATGTTTCCGAAGCGATCCTGGCGATGCGAGAGGAACTGGCGAGATCCGGAAGCAGCCGCCTCGCCCGCGCCGGCAGCAGGCGGCTCTTTGGCGTCAGACCGGATGCCCGGCGCCGGCTGTTAGACTTCGGCGGCTCGGTCTATGGCAAGGCCCCAAACCGCGATTTTGTGCCCTGGCGCTATCAGGACCGCAAGCGCGCCATCCCCCATCCCGGACGGAACCCTCTGGAGGAAGTAATCGCCGAAACCACACCGGCCGAAGGCGGACCCTCTGAAAGCTCGGTCCGCCGCGTTGCCCTCTTCCCGGGTTGTGCCACCAGCCTCTTTTATCAGCAGACCGCGTCGGCGGCCGCCCGCGTCCTCGCCCGCGCCGGCATGGATGTGGTTTTCCCCAGGGGTCTGAGCTGCTGCGGCCAGCCGCTGCGCTCCATCGGCGAGACGGCGGCGGCGGCATCACTTGCCCGTAAAAATCTCGATATTCTCAGGCGCTGCCATGCCGGCACCGTTGTCACGGTATGCTCCTCCTGTGCCCTGACGCTCGCGCGGGCCGCCTCACGGCAGGAGGCCGAATTCCAGGTCAGCGACATCCATGCGCTCCTCGCCGGGATGAGAACTGGCGGTGCACCTCCCGCGGAGCCTGCGACTACCAGCGATATGAAGCTCGCTGGGCCGGGGACCGCCGATCCGCTGCCTCCGGCCAGAACTCGGGTTGCCTGGCACGACCCCTGCCATCTCGGCCGGGGGCTCGGGCTCATCAGGGAGCCCCGCGAGATTATCGCCGGTCTGCCTGGGGTAGAATACGTCGAGGCAGGCGAGCTTAGATGTTGCGGTGGTGGTCTTTTATGCCTGCAACACTACGGCCTGGCGCTCAAGATCGGCATACCGCGGGCCGAAGAACTTGCCGCCACCGGCGCCATGATTGTAGCTACGGGTTGTCCCGGCTGCCGCATGCAGCTCGAGGACATGCTGGGCCGGCTGGATTCAGATATACGGGTGATGCACACGGTAGAACTGCTCGACGGCGGATGGGCCGGCAAGCCCATCGGGAATCAGAAGGATTGAATCCAAGGCCGGAGGGCAGCCGAACGGGGGAGGCTTGATGCAAGACCGAATCCTTGAAGCGTTCCAGCAGACCGGGGAAGACCTTTTCCGCCTGGGGCTGACCACTTCGCATGGCGGCAACATGAGCATCCGCACCCAGGGCAAAATCATCATCACCACGCATTTCTCCATGCTGGGCCGCCTGCAGCCCGGCGACCTGATCGAGATTCCCCTGCGCGAAGAGCCTGACAACATCCCCAGCGATGCGTCCAACGACGTCACGCTCCACCAGCTCATCTATAAGTTCACTCCGGCCGGGGCCGTGATCCATGTCCACCCCGCCCACGCGGTTGCATTGTCGCTGGCAAGCGATATGATTGCTCCGCGGGACCTCGAGGGCTCCGTATTTCTGCGCGAGATACCTGTCGTAGCCTCAGGGGAGGCCGCCGCGCTCGTTCCCCAGCGGCTTCAGACCCACATGGCCGTGATGGTCCGGGGACACGGATGTTATGTGGCCGGGCGCACGCTCAACGAGGCGCTGGCTTATACATCCGCTCTCGAAATATCCTGCAAGATCGCCTATCTGTCGCAACCGGCAGGTTGAGGTCCGGCCGGCGGATAGATCCGCCGATCGTTCCCGGTCAACAGCATTTTCTGGAAGGGGGAACCCGTGGGAACCAACGAAGAGATCCGCCTGACACAGCTCGCTCACGGCGCCGGCTGAGCTTGCAAGATAAGTCCGTCGGACTTGCAAATCGTGCTTAAAGAACTGCCGCCGATCAAGGATCCCAACGTGCTCGTGGGGATAAATACCGGCGATGACTGCGCCGTGTACCGGATCGCTGAAGATCTGGCCATCATCCAGACGGTTGATTATTTCACGCCTATCGTTGACGACCCTTACGACTACGGCTCCATCGCCGTGGCCAACGCCCTGAGCGACGTTTACGCCATGGGCGCCAAGCCTTTGTTTGCCTTGAACGTCATCGGCTTTCACTCCCGGGGCATGCCCCTGGGAATACTCACCGAGATGATGAGAGGCGGCGGCGACAAGGCTCGCGAGGCCGGGGTATCGATCATCGGCGGCCACACCATCGACGACAAGGAGCCCAAGTACGGCCTCGCGGTAACCGGGGTCATCAATCCCGATGACGTCATTCTCAACTCCACGGCAAAAGCCGGCGACGTCCTCTTCCTGACCAAACCGCTGGGGATAGGCATTTTGACCACAGGAATAAAACGTGGCACGGTAACTGCGGCCGCGATCGCCAGAGGCGTCGAGGTCATGGCCAAGCTCAACCGTGACGCCTCCCTGGCCATGGTGGCGGTGGGCGTAAACGCCTGCACCGACATCACCGGTTACGGTCTGCTCGGGCACCTGGGGGAAATGACCCGCGGCAGCGGCGTCGGCGCCAGGATACATGCGCGGGCGGTGCCAGTGATGCAGCCGGCCCGCGATCTCATCGACTCCGATCTCAACGCGGTGCCGACCGGGACCAAGAACAACCTGGACTTCGTCTCGGCTTTCGTCAATTTCGACCCGGGAATAACCCGGGCCGAAAGGCTGATGCTCGCGGACGCCCAGACTTCGGGAGGGCTACTGATATCATGCCCGCCGGAAAAGGCCGATCAACTGGAACAGGCTCTCAGGGATGCCGACTCGATAATCGCCGCGCGCATCGGCGTGATGGAGGCCGAAGACGATACCGGCAGGATTGACGTAGTGCCCTGAAGCCCGGGGCCTGCCCCGGGGTGAAGCAGTGCGTTGGTCCTAGTTGTCTTCAGGGTGCTCCGCAGTGAGTATTTCCTGCAGGAGTCTTTCCAGGTCTTCCATGGCGAACGGCTTTGCCAGCCAGGGATTGCTGATCCTCTCGAGGAATGTCCGGGTCTTGGGACTCACGGTATCGCCGGAAATGAAGATGAAGTGACCGGCGAGCCCGGGATCCATCTCCATTGCCGCCTGAAGCAAGGCCGGACCGTCCATGCCCGACATCTTCACGTCGCTGACAACACAGTCAAAATGCTTTTGTTTCAGCATGGCGAGCGCTGCTTCCCCGTTGCCTGCCGTCTCGACTTCGTGCCCCACGCTTGCCAGGGTCTCGGCGAGAACCTGCCTGATGGCCTCCTCGTCGTCCACCAGCAGGATCTTTCCCAGGCGTCCGTTGAAATCGAAACCCTTCTTCTTTTCCTCAAACGGAGCGCCGTTCCTCACCGGGATCTCTAGCACGAAGGTGGTGCCCCGCCCCTTGTTCGGCTCCACCCAGATGCGCCCGTCGTGATCCTGGGCGACGCCGAAACAGACGCTCAGGCCCAGGCCGGTGCCCTTGCCGACGTCCTTGGTGGTGAAAAACGGGTCGAACACGCGATCCCGGACGTCCTCAGGGATGCCGGGTCCGTCGTCAGCAAACGTGCATCTGATTCTGTCCTTCTCTTGCCTTGAGGTTATTTTTAGAGTTCCGCTTCCCCGATCTTCCAGCATCGCCTGTTCGGCGTTATTGATCAGATTTAGGAATACCTGCTGCAGTTGATGGGGGTCGGCGTTGGTCATCGGCAACGACTCCTCGAGATCGGTCTCCAGATTGATGTTGTTTACTCTGAGGTCGTAAGCCTTGAGCTCGATCGATTCAGATAAAACAGCATTTATGTCAACCATCATGCGTTCCGGCTCGTACTTGCGCGCGAACGATAGCAGGTGGTGGACAATGCGCGTTGCACGCTCGGCCTCGCGGTAGATGCCTTCGGCGTCCTTCCTGGCCCGCTCGTCGATATGGCGTGACTGCAGCAGCTGGGCGTACCCGATGACGCCTGTGAGAGGGTTGTTGATCTCGTGGGCCACACCGGCGACCAGCTGCCCGACCGCGATCATTTTCTCCGACTGCAGCAGTTGCTGCCTCAGGCGCTTGGCCTCGGTGATGTCCCTCAGGAAATGCACCGCTCCGACCGGATTTCGCTCGGAATCGTAAACGGGGTCGACAGTCAGCTCCAGCGTGCGGCCGTCATTCATTTCCTGTTCGCCTCTCGCTGACTTTGTTTCACGGATCGATTGGCTCATGAGACAGAGCGCCGGCTTGGAGCTTCCATGATGTATCACCTCGTAACAGCGCCGGCCGATGAGGTCTTCCACTTCGCCGCCAATCATCTTCGCCGCGGCCCGGTTCAACCGCTGGATGCGATGATCGCGGCTGACCATGGCGATGCCCTCACTGGCTGAATCGAAAGTGGTTTCCCACTCGTTTTTGGCGTTGGCGACATCTTCGAAGAGCTTTTGATTTGCCAGCGCCAGGGCCACGTGGTCGGCGACTGGCTGGAGGCGGCCGATGGTTTTTTCATCATATGCGCCAGCCTTGCGGCTGGCCATGTTCATCGTTCCCAGAATCCGGTCCTTCACCTTCAGGGGCAGGTTAAGCTGTGACTTTAAGCCTTGCTCCAGGAATTTTTTCTGCTCCACAAATCCCTTTTTCTCCAGGCCAATATCGCCGCTGACGTAATGTGTCCCGTTCTGAACAACCCATCCGACCGCTGATCCCGAGACAAAACCGGGGCCGCCCTCATCCTTTGGGATCACCGCGCTCATGCTCTTGGGCAGGATCGTTTTCATTTTCGAGCCGCCGTTATCCAAGACGCTGATGCTCAACAGGTCAAAATCGGCCAGCTGTCCGGTTTCCGCCGAAAACTTGTCAATCACCTTCTCCACTTCGACTGAAGAAGTAAGCACCGAGACGATGTGATTGCGCGCCCGCATCTCTCGCGAACGCTGAAGGGAAGATTCGTACATTATCGAGTTCTCGACCGCCATGGCCACCTGGTTTGCTATCAGCGTCATCAGCCGGGCGTCCG
>JAJZQT010000050.1:9544-11644 GCA_021803005.1 Actinomycetes bacterium | reverse complement strand
TGGAGTTGTGCTCGGAGGCTATTTCCGCGAGGGTCTGCAGATAGCGCAACTGCAGCGTCACCGGCTCGGCGGCGATGACGTTGGCGGCCAGGGCCAGTTTCTCCGATGCCTGGTACTCGCCCTCGGCGGCGATGATCTTGGCGCGCCGCTCGCGCTCGGCTTCGGCCTGCCGCGCCATGGCCCGCTGCATCGTCTGCGGGATCTCGACGTCCTTGATCTCGACGGTGACCACCTTGATTCCCCAGGGGGAAGTCTGCTCGTCAATGATCTGCTGCAGCTGCTGGTTGATCTTGTCACGCTCGGCCAGCAGATGGTCGAGGTCGGACTGTCCCAGCGTGCTCCTGAGCGTGGTCTGGGCGATCTGCGAGGTGGCGACGATGAAATCCTCGACCTCGATGACCGCTTTCTGCGGATCCATTACCCGGAAATAAACGACGGCGTTTACCTTGGCGGGAACATTGTCCCTGGTGATGACCTCCTGGGGCGGTACGCTCATGGTGACGACGCGCTGGTCGATTTTGACCATGCGGTCCACAAATGGTATCAGGAAGAACAGGCCCGGCCCCTTGGTATTGATCAGGCGGCCCAGGCGGAAGATGACGCCGCGCTCGTACTCACGGGCGATGCGGATCGACGACATCACGATCAACAGCAGGAAAAAAGCCAGTATTGCCACGATGATTGCCACAACAGCCATGTCAGCCTCCAAAATTAGGGGGACACTTTACTTAAAAATTAAGGGGACACATTACTTAATTAGCAGTTTTACAGAATTAGGGGGACACATTACTTGCAGTTTTAGGGACACATTACTTAATTGCCAATTTCAGGGACAGGTTACTTCCCCGGTCATGGACCCCCTTCGCCGTATTCCGCGGCCTTCTTCACCCTGAGCATAAGTCCGCGCACATCGGTTACCTCCACTTCTACCCCTTTTTCGATGATTTCATCTTCAGGGGCTTCGGCGCTCCAGATCTCGCCGCGTACGAATATCTGTCCCAGGGGATCAAGGCGGCTGCGGGTGATGCCGGTCTCACCGATCATCGCCTGCTGGCTCGAGCGCGCGGGCAGGCGCCGGGCCTGCATGATCTTGCGGGCGATGACCACGAAAAAGACCAGCGCAAACAGGGCCAGGGCCACGTTGACCGGCCATGACACCCGTAAGAACGGCGCCGAGGAATCAAAGAGGAAGAAGGAGCCGAGGATGAGGCTGGCAACGCCGCCGACGCTCAGCGCCCCGTGGCTGGGCAGGAACAGCTCGGTCGCCAGCATGATGATGCCGACGATGACCAGCACCACGCCGGCGAAGTTGACCGGCAGCATATACAAGGCATAGAAGGAAAGTACCAGGGCGATGGCGCCGCTCACCCCGCCGATGCCGATGCCGGGGTGCACGAACTCGTAGATGATGGCGATCAGCCCGTAGATGAACAGCAGGTAGGCGATATTGGGATCGAGCAGCAGGTGCAGCAGGCTGTCCTTGAGGCTGAAGGAAGCCTGGCTGACGCTGGCGTCCTTGGTTGACAGAGTGATGTTCTTGGCCTTGGTTGTGAATCCGTCGAGTTGCGTGAGCAGTGAATCCTGGGTGTCGGCCTTGAAATCGACGACATTCTGGTTGAGGGCGTCATCGGCGGAAAGCGAGACCGACTGGCGCACGGCCAGCTCGGCCCAGTTGGCGTTGCGCCCGTTGGTCTCGGCCAGCGCCCGGATGTAGGCGGCCGCGTCGTTGGTGACCTTGATGCCTTCGTCCGACGTGAGGTCGGCGCCGATGGCGACCGGATGCGCGGCGCCCAGGTTGGTCCCCGAAGCCATGGCCGCGGCATCGGACGCCATGACGATGAAGGTCCCCGCCGAGGCCGCCCGCGAACCGGTGGGAGCGACCCAGGTCACTACCGGCAGCGGCGAGTCGGCCATCTTCTTGATGATGTCGCGCATGGATGAGTCGAGCCCGCCGGGGGTGTCGAGCCGGAGCACGAGCGTGCCGGCGCCGTCCTGCTCGGCGTCGCTGATGCTGCGGATGACGTAGTCGGCCATCGGCGGGTCGATTACCCCATCCACCGGGATCATGCGCACGCCGCCGCCGGCGCCCGCTGCCAGGCC
>JAJZQT010000050.1:7354-9444 GCA_021803005.1 Actinomycetes bacterium | reverse complement strand
CAGCCGTCCTCTTCCGGGCAGCCGTCCTCTTCCGGGCAGCCGGCTTCTCCGTTCCGGCCGGCCTTGTCCGCTTTCTCGAAGGGCGGCGCCGGGACGGCCTGCGGCTATCTTGTGTGTCTTCGTCCATCAGGCGCTCCTGAATTTAAAGGTCTTGATACCGACGAGGAAGCAGGCGACGCCATAGGCGAAGAGGACTGCCGCCTGTGGCAATATGTCAACCAGACTCTTGCCGTTGAGAATCAGCGCGTTGAGGCCGTCGAGCGCCCAGGCGTTGATGGTCAGATGGCCCAGGGTCTGCATGAACTGCGGCTCGATCGAAAGCGGCCACCAACTGCCGCCGAGCGCCGACATCAAAATGATCACCAGGGTCCCCACCGAGGTGGCCTGGCGGCGTGTCTTGACCACGCTCGCCAGCAGGATGCCGAAGGCGGTCGCCGTAAAGGCGGTTATGCCGATCATCAGCACCAGCCCGGGAATGGAATTTCCCAGGTGCATGCCAAAGACAAAATGGCCCACCCCGAAAAGGATTATCATCTGCACCACCGCCACGAAGAATTGCGCCACCAGTTTCCCGCCGAGGATCGCGGCCTCGGATACCGGAGCCACCAGCAGCCGCCCCATCGTCCCCTTGTCCCTTTCCTCCAGAAGCCCTTCCGCGCCCAGCATGACGCCGAAGAGCAGAAACATCACCGAGTAACCGGGCGCCTGCGTGTCGAACATGTTGATATCCTTCATGCCGCCGGCGTTGCTGATCTCGACCGCGACCGGCGGGTTCGCGGTCATCTGCTGAGCCGCCGCCGGCGCCGCGTCGCCGGCCACCCGGGCCGGGTCCGACGCCGGCGCGAACTTCTGCACCTCGGCGACCGACACCCGCACCGCGGCCGCCATGCCGGACAGGCGGCTGGCGGCGCCGTCGATCATGCCCACCATGAAGGGCCGGTTGACGTTGTCGCCGGGGTCTACATAAACCTGCAGGCCGGTAGCGGCTCCGCTTAGTATTCTACTGGAAAAATCCGCCGGAATAACCATGCTGGTCTTGTAAGTCTGATCGCCGGCCGCCAGCGCTGCGCATTCGTCGGGGTTGCCCTCGATGACTTCGAGACCCTCGGTGGAGTTCAGCGAGTCGATCAGCTGCCTGCCGATCTGGCCCTGGTCGAGGTTGGCGGCCAGCAGCCGCGACTTGAGCTGGCCATTGAACGCCGGCCCCAGGGCGAAGGAAGCCACCATGATCACGACCAGCGGCGTCACCAGCAGCACGATCCACGAGCCGCGGTCCTTGCCGATGACGAGCAGGTCCTTGGCGGAAATGTCCCGCAGGTGCCGGAGCTGTTTCATTCCCGCGCCCAGGTGTCAAATAGCGGATGATGCGTCAACTTCATTCCCGCAGTTCCTTGCCGGTCAGGTGGATGAAGAGCTTCTCCAGGTTGGGCTTGTATATCTCCAGATGATCAACCTGGCAGCCGGTCTCCTCGAGGGACCTGAGCACCGGCGGCAGGGAATGGGCGCTGTTCTCCGACGAGATCACCAGCCGGCCGTCCTGGTGTCTCACACTGGTCACACCCTTGAGCCCGCCGAGCTGTTCCTCGAGGCCCCGCTGGCATCCCGCCGGCGAGATCTCCAGCTCGATGACACCGCCCTGACCGAGGATGGCCAGCAGCTGTTTCAAGGTGCCGCTGGCGACCAGCTTGCCCTTGTCCATGATGGCGATATAGTCGCACAGCAGCTCGACTTCCTCCATGTAATGCGAGGTGTAGAGGATGGCCGTGCCCGCTTCGCGGATCTTCATGATGGTGTCGAAGATGTGCTCTCGCGACTGCGGATCGACGCCGACGGTGGGCTCGTCCAGCAGCAGGAATCGCGGGCTGTGCAACAGGCCGGCGGCCATGTTGATGCGGCGCTTCATCCCTCCGGAAAACTGGTCGACGCGGCTGTCGCGGCGGTCCCAGAGCTCGGCCAGCTCCAGCAGCTCCCGGCAGCGCCGGTCCAGCTGCTCGCCGCTCATGCCGTACATCTTGCCGTAAAATCTGAGGTTCTGGATGGCGGTCAGGGTCGGGTAGAGGGCGATGTCCTGGGGAACCACCCCGATGATG
>JAJZQT010000050.1:4171-7254 GCA_021803005.1 Actinomycetes bacterium | reverse complement strand
CGGGCGACATCGGGAGCCTCGAGATATTCCCGGCTTGCCCGCGCCCCGGCGTGCCGGGCGCCCAGCTCCGGGTGCAGCATGGCGATGCCGCAGTCGAGCCGCTCGGAGATCATCGAGAAGGTTTTCTTTTTTTACCGCGCGAGCTTGTCTTCCTCGAGGGCGAGCTCCTGGTAGGCCCGCCAGGAATGGCGATCATGTAACGCCGCATACCATCTATCAACCGGCAGTTCCATGTCGCCCATGTTACCGTATCGGCTGGCGCCTGACGAAAGGGCGTCAGGTGAGCTCGATCCGCCAGTCGTGCACGGGCTGCCCCGGCCGCAGCTGCATGAAGAACTCGCCGGACTTGGTCTCGCCGGAATTGATTCCCACGGTCTCGTAGTCGTCTTCCTGGTCGCCGCCGCGGTCGTATAGATAACAATGGAAATTGACATAGGTCTCGCCGCCGGCGCCGCCGTCGTTCTTGACCGTGTAGGTGAACTTCGCCCCGTACTGCGGCGAGGTGACTATCTCCATGTTCGATTCCTCGAGCACGAAGTGGGGGCCGGGCTTGAGGTGTGGATAGGCCAGCACCAGCACGGCGGCGAACAGTCCGAACGCGGCGAGGCGCCAGAATTTTAAGTTTTTCCACAGCATGGATCTACTCCGTTATCAACCGCGGTGGTTCCATATCGGGATCAAAAACCGTCAGCGTCTATCTCCTCGAAGTGCGAGAGCAGTTTAAACTCGGCGAAGCGGTTGAGTATCTCCTGCATCTGCAGGGTCTTCATGCGGTTGAGGCTGAAGTCCTCGACGTTGAAGCTCGCCAGGGTCGAGCCGAAGACGATCGCCTGCCGGATGGCGGTCTCGGTGACCTCTTCCTGGGTCGAGAGATAGCCCATGAAGCCGCCGGCGAAGGTGTCGCCGGCGCCGGTCGGGTCGAAGACGTCCTCCAGCGGATAGGCCGGCGCCGAAAAGACCGACTTCCCGTGGAACATCAGCACGCCGAACTCGCCGCGCTTGACCACCAGCGTCGTCGGACCCCACTCGAGGATCTTCCGCGCCGCCTTCACCAGGCTGGGCTCGCGCGCCAGCTCGCGGGTCTCGGCGTCGTTGATAATCAGGATATCAACAGATTTGAGCGTCTCGCGCAACTGGTCGTAGGCGCCCTCGATCCAGAAGTTCATGGTGTCGCAGGCGATCACGCGCGGCGAGGTCGCCTGCCGGGCCACCTGCAGCTGCAGTCCCGGCTGGATGTTGGCCAGAAAGACGAAGTCGCTGTCCTTGAACTCGTCGGGGATCTTGGGCGCGAAGGTCTCAAAGACGTTCAGCTGCGTGTCGAGCGTGTGCGCCTCGTTCAAGTCGTAGTCGTAGCGGCCCTTCCAGCGGAAGGTGGCTCCCCGGCCGCGCTCCAGGCCGGCCAGGTCGATATTGCGCTCACCGAGCATCTGCAGATGCTCTTCGGGGAAGTCCTCACCGATTACTCCCACCAGGCGCACGCGGTTGAAGAAGCTGGCCGCGTAGGAAAAATAGACGGCGGCGCCGCCGAGCGCTTCCTCGGCCGTGCCGAAGGGGGTCTCGACCGAGTCGAGGGCGATGGAACCGACTACTAATATAGACACGCTGCCTCCTAAAGGGGATGTTTCCTGGTTTCCGGCAAAACACGTCCCCGTGATTTTTCGAGGGAGCACCGGTAAGAATCAATGCCACACATTCTAATGAGCAGGCAGGGCTTTGTCACCCGGAGAGGGCTGGCGCAGCCAGTGGATCCTGATCTCGCCCGCGACTTTTTCAAAGTCGCGATCAGTCGTAAGCAGGACGCCATTTCTTTGCCCGGCTGTGATTGCCGCAAAGGAATCGGCGTAATGCAGGCCTAGGCGCGCCGTAAGCCCGGCTACGGCGATGATATCAGCCATGGAGTTGGAGATGGGTGTTACTGGTATTAAGGGCAGCCATTCGCTGACGATGGAATCAGCCGCCGAAAGTGAACGCTGTTTGGCGATGACGCTGTAAACTTCACCCAGATTTATCTCATTAATCAACACTTCCGCACCACCCTCGGCGGCGGCGGACAGCACAGCCTTAACTTTCCTGAACCCCTCTTCCCTTTTCAGGTAGGCCAACAGGGCCGAGGCGTCAAGAACCCAGGAGGCGGTCTTCATGTTCCTTGTCTTTCCGCCGCTCTTCCATCAGCGCGTCAACCAGCGATGGTCCCTCGGAGAAGATACCGCACAGGGCCTCGACAGGATCGTCAGGCAGCGCATAGATCTCGACACGGTCGGCCACGACGCTTATTCCCACGCGGTCGCCAGCCTTTATTCCCAGCTTGTCGCGGTATTCCTTGGGAATAACGATCTGCCCCTTGGAGGACGTCTTCGCGGTATACATTTCCTGCCATTCCTCGGTAAAGTTTTACCTGTCGATAATAGTATAACCAATCTCTGGAAGTAAAAACAACACGACTAAATATAACAAGAAGTCAAAAAAGCGGGGCCACCGCAATAGCAGCCCCGCAAGTTGCCTCAGCGAAACAGAAGCTAGCTGACGTACTTCCCGATAATATTCTTCAGCTTCTCCTTCGTCTCCGCCGGGATCGCCTCGGGCGCCGTCATCACGCCGTACTGCATGGCCGAGGCGCAGCCGCAGCCGCGCGTCTCGGGAATGCGCGGCACCGATTCCTCAACGATCTTCTTGGCCATGGCGACGTTCTTGTTGACCGTCTCGATGACCTGCTGTATGGTCACGTCTTCCTCGCCCTCATACCAGCAGTCATAATCGGTGGCAAGCGCCACCGTGGCGTAGCAGATCTCGGCCTCGCGGGCGAGCTTGGCTTCCTGCAGGTTGGTCATGCCGATGACGTCGACTCCCCAGCTACGGTAGACCAGCGACTCGGCGCGGGTCGAGAACTGCGGACCCTCCATGCAGACATAGGTGCCGCCCTCGTGAACTGTCGCCCCGGCGGCACGGGCGGCCTCGGCCACGACCCGCGTCAGGGCCGAGCAGACCGGATCGGCAAAAGATATATGCGCCACGCAGCCGTCGCCGAAGAAGGTCGAGCGGCGCTGGCGGGTGCGGTCGATGAACTGGTCGGGAATGACCATGTC
>JAJZQT010000050.1:0-4071 GCA_021803005.1 Actinomycetes bacterium | reverse complement strand
ATGATCACGAACAGCGCCGCCAGCAGGAAATGCTCCAGCCGGAAGCGCCTGGTCCAGAGCATGAAAGCCAGCAGCGCCCCGTACATCCCCATGAAAGCCAGGTCCAGCAGCGCCAGCACCGAGCCCGTGTTGGCCAGCCGCAGCGAATTGAAGATGGTAGAGAAGAACATGCCGAACGACCGCCCGAAGTGGCCCTCGCCGTCGACGTCGGCCCAGAAGTTCCCGGTCAGGAAATACAGATATGCATAGTAGGCGATAATCCCCAGCGGGATCAGCGCCAGCCACAGCACCTGCAGCCCCAGCCGCGGCCGTCCGGCGGCTCCCTTCCTCAAAAAGTTCTTCTTCCGTAGATATAAAAGCACCAGCGGGAAGCAGATGAAGACGCCCAGCGGATTGGTCGCCGCCGCCAGCATGCCGACGATGCCGGCGTGCCGCCAGCGCCCGGTCTCGGCGAAATAAAACGCGGCCGCCACCAGCAGCAGCTTCAGCGAGGCCGGGTAGGCGATCGAGAAAACAAACGACAGCGGGAAGATCGCCAGGTACAGGATCGAGCGCCGCGCCAGCGGCCGGCCCAGCAGCAGCTCGGTGTAGCGGTAGATGAAGATCATCGCCAGCACCAGGCAGACGTTTGAAAGCACGATCGCCGCCACCAGGTAATTGCCGAACGTAAGAACCGAAAACAGGCGAATCAGCAACGGATACAGCGGGAACCAGACGTAATCGGGGAACTTGTCGAATTGCACGTGGTAGCCGGTCTCGGCAATGCGCACATACCAGGAACCATCCCAGACGGCAAAAACCTTCAGGTAAGAGGGCACGCCGCTGGGCGACTGGCTGACGATGTGGGTGGCGGCGCCGATAAGCACCGAGAGTGCGATGACCGCGATGCGGGAAATAACAAAGGGAAGGTTTACCTCCGGACAGTACAGGAAATGTACAGTCTCAAGCGCCGTTTTTTTAATTGATGTCGCGAGTCTGTTCAAATGATGCCGGATGAACCTCCGACTGCATGCAAAATTTCGAGGGAGGAAAGTACAGCGGTTTGATTCCTTTTTCATAATAGCAAAAAAATGATATCATCACCTCGCGGAATTTTTCAAACCGTTGGACTCTGACTTCTTCGATAGCTGCCCGGCAAAGTTTTCAAAGCCTTTCCCCTGAACCCCTTGCCTGTCCCATCACCATGGCTCGCCGTCTCATACATATTGCGGACTGATTCCGAAACTTTACCGGTTTGCCGGATTGACCGTTGATTTGACAGCCGTCTTCTTTTTTTCCGTCCAGCGCGGGTGACATTGTTCTTGCGGAGGATGGCGCGAGTAGAGGCTCCTCGGTTACTTCCTAGTTCCCTGAGGATTTCCCCGGGAGAGCTTTTTTAGTGCTTTGTTATTCAATTCGAAATCGCCAACCTAATCGCCGACCTAATCGCCAACGGCTAGCCCACGGTCTCCTGCTTTTCGCGAAACTCGACGTTATCGAGTCCCTTGAAGTGAGCATCCTGGGTCCACAGCACTGCGTTCTGCGACCGCGCCGTGGCCAGGATAATGGAGTCGGCCAGCGCCAGACCGCTGTCTAGCGAGAGTCGCGCGGCATCGAGAGCAAGACTTGCCGAGAGTTCGACGACACGTCCCTGCAGCATGACCGATATCGCTTCGAGCGCGATGGTCTCACCCTTGAGCTGACAGCTCCGTTTAAAAACCTCGAACAGTGTCAGCGCCGGAACAATGAGTTTGTCCGGAGTCTCTATCGCCTTTGCGAACACAGGTGCGTTAGGCCCGTCACCGAAGTACTCGAGCCAGGCTGAGGAGTCGACTACATTCACACGCGGTCTTCCTCGTCACGCTCAAAGCTCGTGTCCAGACCGCGAAGGACGCCGCGAAGTTCTTTGGCAGGGCGGATCGGGATGAATTCGATCCGCTCACCATAAGCGATGGCCTGAACCTTCTGCCCGGGGATGAGCTTGAGCCGATCGCGAATTGACTTGGGAATGACAACCTGGAACTTGGGTGAAATGGTCACGGTATCCATGGATTACCTCCTTGTACTACGAATAGTCTATCGATATGTATATCGTATTGCAACCGGAACAGTCCCGGAGCACCACTCTGGGCAACCTGTTTGGCGGGGTAAATCCCCACCGTCCCCTGCACGCTTTGTTGGCAGGCGTTGACTGGATAAAACTTTACTGCGTTTGAAGCACGCGCCGAATTATTCATGGGTGGGGCGATCTGCTGGGATGTATGGAATCAATCCTTTTTTATATGCAATCTCTTGCACTTCGCGGGGCATGTGTCGAACATCTACCATCATGCCATCTACCTGCAATATCCAAATCAGAGGGTTTTCATCCATGAGGCTTGGCAAACACCAATTGGGATCAAGTTGATACATGCTTAGCGTTTCACGAATAAGTTTTGCTTTGTTTGATCCGCTACTTTGACTGACGCCAAATGCCGCGCATAATTCATCTGCCCGCATATGGGGTTCTTGAGATTTATCAAAGAGAAAATTGACCGTGCCGAGTGCGTAGATAATTGCACATGCCCAGATTTCGGGTTTTCCACGAGTAATGTGGGAAGGGCGCTTGCGCGCTAAAGTTGCCCCCAACCGGCGTGATAGTACAGCATATTCAGGAGTCAGATATTGATTGCAAACAGCGTCTGTTAAAGTCACTATCGCTGAATAAGCGGGCTTTACTGAGTTTGGGACAGAATCAGATTGTTGTTTTTGCATTCGAAACTCCTCCGGAAGAACAGGTTTTAGGCTGGTGATGGAGAGAGGCAGGAAGATCGACTACTGCCCGTTTGGCGGCGGTCGCCAGGCGGCAGCGCTCCGACCATGCTGGGTCAGTACCACCGGCCGCTTCGTTTGCCGTACCTGGCTGACAAACGACGCGACTGACCTCCTTGCCAGTCAGCTTCCCCCGTGCGCTCCAGCAGGATTGCGCATTCAAGCCTCAGTCTATCCAACCCTCTGGCCGGAACAGTTGTCACGCAAACAGCCGGGAAACTGCTGCGGGAGTCAGACCAACCCCGAATAGAGAGACGGCGCCGAAATATCACGGAACATGAGCAAATGCTTGGGATGCGACAGTACGACGTGGCCGCGCTGCCCGCTCCCATGAAAGTTTGCCAAAGTCGGCTCAGGCGGCTTTCAGTGTAAAATCCACACGCACGGCATCAAATGGGAACTCAATTCGGCCATTTTCAGTCTTTTGCAGTATGCCGGTGTTTAAAAGCGCGTGTACATCACCGTGAACTGCTTTTACGTCCCGCCTCAACCGGCGTGCAGCCTCACGAATCGTCATAGGCCCCGCGCCGGTCATCATTTTGAGCAACTCCCAACGCTTGCCTGTGAGCACCTTGAAAAGAAGTTGAGGAGAATCGAAACTAACGAAGGTTCCTTGTGATTCCCCTTCGAATGCCTTGAGGAATCGCCGGTTAGTTCCTTCACGAGAAGATATTACCAATGTAACCGTACCCATTTTAGGACCTCCAATTATCTACGTCGTTCCAGAAATCATCGAGCAGAGCCTGGGGCGTGGTGAACGTGTATGGAATATTGTCCTCGCCTATGTGCTTATGATCGCCTTGGCCGCGCTCGTTGTCGTAACGCAACACACATCGGTCCTTAACCACGAAGGCAAGCCGATACTTAAAGCCGTGCTGGCTACCTTCAATTGGCGACAGCAGTCGCCATACCACCATTTCCACGAAAGCGTCTTCCGAGACAGCATGGCGCTCATTGAGCATTAACTCAGCCCTCATGTTGGTGATAATACCAACATCTCTGAGTGTTGTCTAGCAGTACAACAGCTAATCTGGATGCGGCTCAAAGCAGCTGGGCAGATAACATCTTACCGGACAGCTGTGGTCAAAGGCCGTCCGCTTCGTTTGCCGTACCTGGCTGACAAACGCCGTAGCATTTGATCGGAAGTCCGAAAGAGGGACACAAGGCTCTTCCCGTCTACGCCATGGCGGAGAAGCCGCTCCAGGAACATCGAATGCTTGAACAAAGCGACATCGTTCTCTTCACGAAGATCAAGCACCTCTCGGCGATGGAACAGCATGA
>JAJZQT010000049.1:7968-11810 GCA_021803005.1 Actinomycetes bacterium | reverse complement strand
ATTTCCTGTCGCTTTCGACCTTCGAGAGCAGGTAACCCCAGGCGGTCGAGGCTGATTCCTGCATGACCTCGCCGAGCTGCCCGGTCAGCACCAGGTCGCCCTTGCCGATCGAGACGTTGGTCTCGATCGTGAGCACGTCGCCGCCGTCGGACGTATACGCCAGTCCGAGGCTGGCGCCGCAGAGCGCCCGGCGCTCCAGCCGCTGCTCGGTGAACGGCGCCGGCCCCAGGTAGCCCTCGAGCCCCGAGCCGGTGATGCGCATCGGCAGCCTGGCGCCCTTCTCCAGGTAGGCGCGCGCCACCTTGCGGAATATCTTGCGCAGATGCCGCTCGAGCTCGCGCACACCCGACTCGCGCGTGTAGAAACGTATGACCGCCTTCAGCGCCGCCGGCGTGAAGGCGACGTCGCTCTTCTTGAGCCCGGTCTCCCTGGCGATCTTCGGCAGCAGGTGCCGCTTGGCGATCTGCTCCTTTTCCTCATAGGTGTAGCCGGAGAGCTGTATCGTCTCCAGCCGGTCGTAGAGGGTCGCGGGGATGCCGTCGTCGTAGTTGGCTGTCGCCAGGAATAAAATTCTGGAAAGGTCGTAGTCGAGCTCGAGGTAGTTGTCGCGGAACTCCTTGTTCTGCAGCGGATCGAGCACTTCCATGAGCGCGGCCGCGGGGTTGCCGCGGAAGTCGGAGTCCATCTTGTCGATCTCATCCAACAAGACTACCGCATTGTCAACCTTGGCCTTGGTGATGGCGTCGATGATGCGGCCCGGCATGGCGCCGACGTAGGTGCGCCGGTGGCCGCGGATCTCGGCCTCATCGCGCACGCCGCCGAGAGATATGCGCACGAAGGGACGGTCGAGGGCGTCGGCGATGGCCCGGGCCACCGAACTCTTCCCCACTCCCGGCGGGCCCACGAAGCAAAGCGTCGTGTTGGGCTGGTCCTTGCCCAGCAGCTTGCCCACCGCCAGGAACTCGAGCACCCTTTCCTTGACCTTCTTGAGGCCGTAATGGCTGCGCTCCAGATGCCTGGCCACCGCGGCCAGCTCGTAATCGGATTTCTCCGCGATCGTGCCCCAGGGCAGGGCAAAAACATTGTCGAGATAGTTGCGGATGACCGAGACCTCGGCCGAGAAAGGCGAGGCCGCCTTCAGCTTGGCGATCTCCTTGCGCACTGACTCGGCCGCCGCCGGGTTCAGCTGCTTTTCCTCGAGCAGCTTCAAATATTCCTGAACCGATTCATCCTCGGCCTCGGGAGCGTGCTCCAGCTCTTCACGGATGACCTTCAGCTTCTCATGCAGGAATATCTGCCGCTGGGTCGCCTCGATCTTTTCCTGCACTTTCTGGTTCAAGTCGCGCTCCATGTCAAGCACAGCGTTCTCTTCCACCAGGATTTGCATAACCTCATTGAGGCGCCTCTCGCTGTTGCCCAGCTCGAGCAGCTGCTGCTTTTTCTCGAAGGGGATCATCATATGGGCGGCGACGGCGTCGGCCAGCTCATCGGGATCGGCCACGGCCCCGACCAGCTGCCCCACTTCGTCGGGCATGCCGGGATTGGTCTCCACGTAACGGATGAACTCGCGCATGACCACGCGCGCCAGGGCGCTCACGCGCCCGCTGGGCTCGCCGATGTCAGCCGGGCCCAAAAGGGAAAAATTAACCTGGAAATGAGGCGAGGTCGAGGTGAAGCGGTCGATCTTTACCCGCGTCTGCCCTTCCACCAGCGCCTTGATCGAACCGTCGGGCATCTTGTACAGCTGCACCACGGTGGCCATGGTGCCGACGCGAACGATGTCATCGCTGGTGGGGTCCTCCAGCTCGGGCACCTTCTGGGTGGAGAGGATGATCGGCGACTTGTCCTCGAAGGCGCGTTCCAGCGCCTTGATCGACTTCTCGCGGCCCACGAAAATGGGCGCGACCATGTGGGGAAAAACTACTAGCTCTCTTGTTGGCAGTAGTGGTAGTGACTTGTCTGGTTTAGGCTGACTCTTCGTCAAGTTGTGGCAATATTCTTTCTGCCTCCGTCACCAGCGTCGGGTCGATCTGGCGTTCGATCGTATCCTTGGTAACCACGCACTTGCGCACGTCGCCACGCGACGGAAGCTCAAACATAACGTTTAGCAGGGACTGCTCGATGATAGAGCGAAGACCACGGGCCCCGGTTTCCAGTTTCAGCGCCTTGTCGGCGATGGAAACCAGGGAATCCGGTCCGAAGACCAGCTCTATGTTATCAAACTTGAAGAAACGCTCATACTGCTTGACCAGGGCGTTCTTGGGCGTGGTGAGAATGCGCACCAGATCCTCACGGGTCAGGTTGTGGATGGCGCTGATTACCGGCAGACGCCCGATGAATTCGGGGATCAGACCGTATTCGAGCAGGTCTTCCGGCATCACCATGGCGAAGATGCTGCCGACGTCCTTGTCGCTCTTGCTCTTGACCTGGGCGCCGAAGCCCATGCCCTTGTGGCCCACGCGGCGCTCGATGATCTTGTCCAGGTGGGCGAAGGCGCCGCCGCAGATGAACAGGATGTTGGTGGTATCGATATTGAGGAATTCCTGGTGCGGATGCTTGCGGCCGCCCTGTGGCGGCACACTCGCGACAGTGCCCTCGAGAATCTTCAGCAGCGCCTGCTGCACGCCCTCGCCGGACACGTCACGGGTAATCGAGGGATTGTCGGCGCGGCGGGCGATCTTGTCGACCTCGTCGATGTAGATGATGCCGGTCTCGGCCTTCTTGACGTCGTAGTCGGCGGCCTGGATCAGCTTCAGCAGGATGTTCTCCACGTCCTCGCCCACGTAGCCGGCCTCGGTGAGGGCGGTGGCGTCGGCGATGGCGAAGGGCACGTTGAGGAAGCGGGCCAGCGTCTGGGCCAGCAACGTCTTGCCGCATCCGGTCGGTCCCAGCAGCAGGATGTTCGACTTTTGCAGCTCGACCTCGTTGTCCTCGATAGCGGCCATCTGAACGCGCTTGTAATGGTTATAGACGGCGACGGCAAGGGTGCGCTTGGCGTCTTCCTGGCCGACGACGTATTCGTTTAGCGCTTCGTAGATATCGGTCGGTTTGGGAAGGTGTTCCAGATCGAGGCTTGCCGGAGCGGCGAGCTCCTCATCAATGATCTCATTGCAGAGATCGATGCACTCGTCGCAGATGTACACGCCGGGTCCGGCGATCAGTTTTTTTACCTGGCGCTGCGATTTGCCGCAGAAGCTGCACAGGAGTTGTTCGTTGCCGTCAGTCGGTCGAGCCATGAGCCTTTATTCCTCCTTGAAGGTACCGCGATGAACGAGGATGTTATCGATGAGGCCATAATCTTTGGCTTCGTCGGCGGTCATGAAGTAATCGCGGTCGGTGTCCTGGGATACTTTTTCGATGGTTTGCCCGGTGTGCAGTGCGAGGATCTCGTCCAGATGTTTACGAAGAGACAGGGCTTCCTTGGCGTGGATCTCGATATCGGCCGCAGGGCCCTGGAATCCGCCGGACAGCTGGTGGATGAGAATTTTTGCGTTAGGCAACGCAAATCGCTTACCCTTGGAGCCTCCCGCGAGAATCAAGGCGCCCATGCTCATAGCAATCCCCACGCAGGTAGTTACCACGTCCGGCTTGATAAACTGCATTGTATCATAGATGGCCAGACCGGCATAGACCGAACCGCCCGGTGAGTTGATATAAAGGTTGATGTCTTTGTCAGGATCGTCGGACTCCAGATGCAGCATCTGGGCGACGACGACGTTGGCCACTTCATCGTTGATGCCGCTGCCGAGGAAGATGATGCGCTCGTTCAAAAGCCTCGAGTAGATATCGAAGGCCCGCTCGCCGCGGCTGGTCTGCTCTATCACCATGGGAATTAATGGCAT
>JAJZQT010000049.1:0-7839 GCA_021803005.1 Actinomycetes bacterium | reverse complement strand
TCGGCTGTCTTCAGCACCGGGACCGCCTTCTCCGCCAGGAGTCTGGCGGCCGCGTTGTACAGCAGGTCGTCACGGATCTCCTGCTCGCTTTCCTGCTCCCTGGCCTTGGCCAGAAGCTCCTCGGGATCCTTGCCCATCGACCCGGCGGCCCGCTTCACCTCTTCCATGAAATCTTCATCAGTGATCTTGAGCCCCTCTTGCGCGGCGATGGCCTCCAGCACCAGCTCCTGCTTTAAAATCGCTTCCGCCTGCTTGAAGAAGTGCTCCTGGAAAGCCTGGCGCTGCTCGTCGGTCTGCTCCATGTATTCCTTCACCGAAGCTCCCTGGGCCTGCATCGAGTAGACAAATTCGTGCTCGATACGGGTGGCGCGGCTGGCTATCAGGGACTTGGGGACCGTCAGCTCGACATCCTCCATCACCTTGTCCAGAACCCGCTGGCGAAAAGCGCTCTCGGCGGCCTCTTCGCGGCTCTTCATGATGCGAGCCCTGATGTCCTCGCGCAGCTCCTTGATCGTGTCGAACTCGCTGCTCTCGGCGGCGAAATCGTCATCGGCCGCGGGAAGCACCCGCTCCTTGATCTCCTTGACGGTTACGTCAAACTCGGCCTCCTTGCCGGCGAGCTCTTCCGGCTTGTAGGTGTCCGGGAAACTAAGCTTTAGCTTTTTCGACTGGCCCTTCTCCATTCCTGCAATCTGATCCTCAAACCCGGGAATGAAGGTGTTGCTGCCCAGCTCGAGCATGTAATCCTTGCCGGCGCCGCCTTCGAGCGGCTCGCCGTCGACGTACCCGGTGAAATCGATGAGCACGAAATCGCCCTCGGCGGCGGCGCGGCCCTCGATATCCTCGAGCTTGGCCATGCGCTTTTGCAGCCTGCCGACTTCCTCGTCGATCTCCTCTTCCGCGACCGCCGGAACATCCTTCTCGACCTCGAGGCCGGTGTAATTGCCGAGCTTGGGCTTGGGCATGACCGCGACGGTGGCCTTGAAAGTGTAAGGCTTGTCGTCGTCCTCGATCTGCTTGAAGTCGATCTCAGGCTGGTCGATGGCCTTGATGCCGGAGTCCTTGACGGCCGCCTCGTACCAGCCGGGCAGGGCGTCTTCGAGAGCGTGGGCGTGGATGGCTTCCTTGCCGTAATGAGAGACGAGCACCGCGCGCGGCACCTTGCCGGGACGGAAACCGGGCATCTTGGCGTTGCGGCCCAGCTCCTTGATAGTCTTGTTGACCTGCGCCTTTACCTCTTCAACCGGTATTTCGACTTCAAGCTCAACCCTGTCTCCCTCGAGGTCCTTCTTGCTCGTCTTGATGTCTGCCATGGGGCTCCGAATGTCGTGATTTAATTTTAGGGACACATTACTTAATTGCTAATTTTAGGGACACATTACATCCCGATGGAGGATGCAATACATCCCAGCGAGAGACATAATACATCCCCCCGAAAAAAGCACTAAACATAGATGTTAGTGAAGAATGGGTGGAAAGTCCAAATCGGAAGCGATTTGGCTTGTTTGAGGGCGAAATTTTGGTGCGGGCGAGAGGATTTGAACCTCCACAGGGAGAACCCTACCAGCTCCTAAGGCTGGCGCGTCTACCATTCCGCCACGCCCGCGCGCGCGGATTAATTATATGTCATTCGCCTGTGGAGGCGAACCGGGCGCTGGCTCCATTGAACACCGGCGGCGCCGGTAATATGATCGAGTCCTGCAACATCACATTCAGACCCTGAGGAAAACAAAGCTGGATGCAAGGGAGCGCGTCCCATGATAAGGCCCAGCTTACAGACCGTTTTCGGGCCGGCGGCATGGCTGCCTCGCATGTCGCTGCCTCGCATGTCGCTGCCCGCCTTGCCGCTGCCCGCCTTGCCGCTGCTTGCCCTTGCCGTCTCACTGACTCTCGGCCTGGCCACCGCGCCCGTGGCCCAGGCTGTCTCGCCGTACGAGTCTCTCGCGGGAAGCTCCCCGGTTACTCCCGATCAACTCGAAGCAGAGCTCGCCTGGCGCAACGCCGCCCACATCCATCCCCAGATCGCCAGCCTTTACGCATACTGGGGCGCCCGGTACGGCATCCGCGCCGACCTGGCCTTCGCCCAGATGCTGCACGAGACCAACTCGCTGCGCTACGGCGGGCTGGTACAGCCCTGGCAGAACAACTTCGCCGGCATCGGCGCCACCGGTCCGGGACATCCCGGTTATTCCTACCCCTCGCCCGAGGCCGGCGTCATCGCCCACTACCAGCTGCTGCGGTACTACATCGACGTGCGCGGCTGCCGGACGCTCAAGGATCTGGACGGAAGGTGGGCCGTTCCCGGATGGGGCTACAGCGACGCCATCTCCCTCTATGCCAGCGAGATTCAGGGAATAAACCCGCGCGGCGTCTTCAGGGGCAGCTTCAACGAGCTGCCGGGCGCGCCGGCCTCCGGCCTCTCGACCCACTTTTATTTCACCTGGTATGACGACAAGCGCGAAAACGGCATGGCCGGCAACTGGATCCTGGTGGGCAATCAGGGAAGCGGAACCACGACCGTGGAAATAAAAATCGCCGGCCAGAAGATGCGCGACCCGTCCCATCCTGCCAACGACTTCTTCACCATTCCCGAAGGCGGCCGCATCACGCCGGTATTTCCAGGGCTCATGGCCGGTCCGGTCGAGGTGATCTCCACCAGCGGCCAGCCGCTTATCGCCAGCCAGCGCGTTCTCTTCCATGATTCGTTCAACGAGGTCATGGGCACGCCGGAGGAGAAGCTGACCGATTCCTACGAGTTCACCTGGTATGACAACAAGCGCGAGAACAGTATGGCGGGAAACTGGGTGCTGGTATCCAACCACGGCAGCGAACCCGCCGACGTCGAGATATCGATCGGCGGTGTACTGATGGCGAGCTACACCGCCGCGGGCGGCAACGCCATGGCGCCGGGCGCCATCGTCACGCCGGTTTTTCCCGGAGTCATGAACGGTCCGGTGACGGTCCGCTCCACTAATCATCAGCCGCTCATCGTCAGCCAGAGGGTGCTGTTCAAGGAAAGTTTCAACGAGCTTATGGGCTATCCGAGCGCGAACCTTGGCAGCGAGTACCTGTTCACCTGGTACGATTCGCTCAAGGTCAATGGCATGCGCGGCGACTGGACCCTGGTCGCCAACCGCGGCGCCGAACCCGCCGACGTCGATATCTTCGTGGCCAATGAACTTAAGGCGCGGTACAGCGCCGTCACCGGCAACGCCATCCCCGTGGGAGGCATGGTGACGCCGCAGTTCTCCGGTCTCATGGCCGGCCCCGTGCGCGTGGTCTGCACCAACGGCCAGCCGTTGATGGCTTCGCAACGGGTGCTCAACCGTGACAGCTTCGAGGAGGTCCAGGGAACGTCACCCTCGGCGCTGGCCTCCGACCAGCTCTTTACCTGGTACGATTCATTGGCCGCAAATTATATGTATGGTGACTGGGTGCTCGTCGCCAACCGCGGCACGGGAGATGCCAACGTAGAAATATTTATAGGCGGGCAAAAAATGCGCGACCCCTCCAACCCGGGCAACGACTTCTTCACCATTCCCGAAGGCGGCATGATCACGCCGCAGTTCGGCGGCGTCATGAACGGCCCCGTGCGCGTCACCTGCACCAGCGGCCAGCCGCTGATGATCAGCCAGAGGGTGCTGTTCAAGTACAGCCCGGTGCTGATTCACATCCCCTGAACCGCATCCCGAAAACCCCTTTGAACGGCATCCCGAATACGGGAAAACCCTGAACGTGAAATACCCCCGTTTTTATCACGAATATGGTTCATCTTCCGATATATCCGGGTATTCCTAGGTTAGGTGGAACAAACTAGATCCTGGAGGTCCGAAAATGAGTAACGGTACAGGCATGATGCAACCACATGCAGGTTATAACGTGATTGATGTGAAGTGGAGCTGGCTGATGACACTTGGTGTTGTCTTGCTGGCTCTGGGAATTGTCGCGATCATCTTCCCGGCGGCGACATCCGTGAGCATGACCATACTCATCGGCATACTTCTGGTGGCCGCAGGCATGGGCCGGCTGGTGAGCATGTTCAGTTCCAGCGGCTGGGGAGACTTCCTGGTCAAGCTGCTGGCGGCGGTTATCTATCTGGCGGCCGGCCTCATGCTGCTGGTGTATCCGCTGAGCGCCACGGTCACGCTGACCCTGATCCTGGGGATATTCTTCTTCGCCCAGGGCCTGGCCAACGTGCTGGTGGCGGTCTTCAACATGGGCACCAGAAGCTGGGGCTGGATGCTCTTCAACGGCATCGTCTCCATTGTCCTGGGAATAATGATCTGGTCGAACCTGCCGAGCTCGGCATCCTGGGCCATCGGACTGCTGGTAGGCATCTGGCTGATCTTTGACGGCTGGGCCATGATCATGCTGGGCAGCGCCAAGCATCATATGGACGAGGTGGAGGCGTCGTAGGGCTGGCTGCAAGTAAAAAATTATTAGTCGCTTCCCAGCGGTTATTCACAGCCGACACCATCGCCGTCCCGATCGAGACCATATTTATCTGTGCCTATGACATAAACTGGTCCTGAGACATATGCCGGTCCGTTGCCACTTCCTCCGGCACAATCAACATCAGAAGCGATGGGAACACAGGCTCCGGAGTAATTGGGATCGCAATTAGCCTGTGGCTCAGGCTGGGGTTGAACCGGAGGAGGTGTCGGAGCTACATATGTGCCGACGAGAATAATCCGCGGAATAATCTGAACGGTTACAACTTCAGATATTTTTTCTCTTTTTGTTTCTTTGGCATCAACAACCGTCACCCGGTACTTGATTTCCTTGGCCCCATTAACTCCTGCCTGTTTTATCTTCGTTTGACCCTGGGCCAGAGTGGCGTCATTCTCGTTAGTTGATGTAAAGGGAATTGCCTCGGTTTTTGTTTCGATCTTCTCTTCAGAAGCAGACTCTTTCGCTGTTTCAGTTTGAGCCGACACCGAACCAGCCATATTCTGACTGACTTGTGTTTTATTGGATCCGCCATTTGCAATTCCGCCAATTATGGCAAGGATTATCAGAGCAGAAACAATGATTAGAGCTATTCCCTTTTTACTCTTGATAAAAGTGCCCAACGTTCCATCAGATGGTTTGCCCATGGTTACCCACTCCCCAGTTGTCCGCCCATTTTACCAAAAGGAAATCTGATGTACACCCAAGGTATGAGGCTGTCAATCGAATCCATCATACTTATGAAGTGACCGCATACACCCATAGCACGATCGCGATCAAATTGCTCGCGCGAAACTCATCCCAAATTACGCTTACCTGACGAACCATAAAAAAATCATCAATCCATATCATGTGATCTGCGATCTCGCCTCAGATTCACCACCTTTTTTCATGGCTTATAATGATTAGGAGGGTGAATATTTGGTGAGCCCGGCGGGACTCGAACCTGCAACCTACGGATTAGGAGTTCTATCTTACCGTTTTATCAAGCCTATACGTCCTGTTTATCAAGGTTAACCGCTTAAGCCATTTGAATAAATTTGCACGAATTTGAACCTGGAAGGTCCCAAGGTAGGTGTCAATTTCGCACTTTATCGGGGACTATTGAGTCGGATTTAAACCACAGCTATTTACATTCATCAAACTCACGATGGATAATGACTCACTTAATTATCTGGCGGGAGGGGAAATGAAAAAGATGTTTTGGGTTTTTGCTTATTTGGTCGTGTTTGTTTTCATTGCAGGTTGCGGATCTTCGACTAATTCGGATTCCTCATCGACTTCCACTGCTCAGCCTGCATCAGGATCAGCCTCGGTAGTCACACAAGAGCTGCCCAAAGCGCTTAAGCTTATGGAATCAGGATATGCGATAGATCAAAGTTCATACGGGGGCCCTTATGTACACTATGCGTTCATCTTGCAAAATCCAAATGCCTCAATCGGCGCTGAATTTCCCACAGTCAGGATTACTATGCGTGACGCCAGTGGACAAGTTATTGGAACTAGCGAGCAAACAATGATGCGAATATTTCCAAATGAAACAATTGCTTGGGGTGGCCAAGCAGATGCAAACGGCAAGCAGCCTGCTACAGTCGAATTTGCACCTTATGTCAGTGATAGAAACTGGCAAAATGCAAATGCTGCTAACTTTAAGGCATTTCAGATAGCCGGCCTCATTGTTAGTGATTCCGGCTACATAACGAAATGGACCGGTGAACTTGTTAATCCCAATTCACAATCTTTTGAGCAAGTGGCTGTTTCTGTACTATTGCGTGACGCAAACGGTAAGCTTGTCGTGGGGTATTCGGGTTTTGCAAGTCATGTCCCCAGTAATGGGAGCGTGCCTTTCGAGGTTTCAGCACTTGGAGAAGTTCCTCAATACTCGAAATTCGAAGCCTATGCTACACCTTGGGTATAATGCACCGCTCATCAGAAGCTTAGACGGCTTCTAAGGGCTCCAAAGGGAAGGTTCCGGGTGAAAGCTCGGGGCCTTTCCTTTTTTTTAACTGCTTCAGTCGGATATTCTTGGTTAACCTCAGACAGTCATAACCAAGGAGCTTGTGCTTGCTTGCCTTTTTAGATGATTCGGGCGATCCAGGTTTCAAGGTGGGAAAGGGCTCCAGTAAGTCATTTGTTATAGCCCTCGTAATATTTGACGACCCGCTAGAAGCTGAAGAAACCGCTTTGAAAATCAAGAGACTTCGTAGAAGCTTTGGCTATGATGACAATTTTGAATTCCGTTTTAATAAGTGTCGGCAAGATTACCGCTGCCGTTTTTTGAACACTGTAGCAGAGTGCAATTTCAGAATAAGGGCAATAATTATGCCTAAAGAAAGAATTTATTCAATTCAGCTTCGAAGTTCAAAAGAATCCTTTTATAACTTCAGTATCAAGACCGTTCTGAAATTCCATGGAGGGACAATTGATAACGTAAAACTTAGGATGGACAGCCATGGTGAAAGAAAGTTGCGGAAAGAGCTACTGGCTTATCTTAGGCGGGAAGTGGGCTCCGGTGTTATCCAGGACATAAGGATTCGGGATTCTAGGCGGGACGTTCTTATTCAGCTTGCGGATATGGTGGCCGGATCGCTACGAAAAGCCCATGATAACGATGGAAATGATGCAAGAATTTATCGCGCAATCATCGAAAAAAGGATAGAGGATGATTGGGTCTTCGGCATTGAAAAGGATTCGACCTAGCTCCTATCCCTACGATAGTAAGGAACGCGCACCACATGGTGACAATTCGGAGACTAGGTCTTTGTATTCTCTTTATACCACAGTAGGCTGCTTATTATACATGTTCAAATATATTCGTCTTTCTTATAGCAATCTTTAGCATTCATACGGACGAAAGCCTCAGACAGCTCCTGAGGGCTTCAAAGGAAAGGGTCGGTTGTTTGTCCGGGCCTTTCCCCTTTTTTTCTTGGCAGGCGGTCATTAAGCCCACTGCTCATTTATAACAAACCAGTCCATAATCTTCTGAAATTCCTTAGCATGATCTCTAAACAGTGCCGCTGCTGGATGCTTTGTAGGAAGATCACGGCTGTCATAGGTGAGAGGTCCCTCTTCGACAAGAATCTTGCCCGCTTCTTTTCGCCGCAGGACTTAATCAGACCTTCCTTAGATACGTAATGATGACGCTTTGGCGCAGATTTCTTCTTTTTCACCTTTTAATTTCTTTTGCTGTCGACCGCTAATAGAATCGGTGCACCGTAGGTTAGCTTCATTGCGGAAATTCATCCTCGACGATCCTTCGGCTATTAGAAAAATGCTGTTTGCATGCTCTGTCCAAATACGAATTTTCTTCCCACAGCCCTTCAAGGATTTCGAAGTCATAAGACCTGCCAATGCCGTTAATTGGCTCAGTTGCCAAACCTAGGCATTTGT
>JAJZQT010000048.1 GCA_021803005.1 Actinomycetes bacterium | reverse complement strand
ACCACCTGCCAGGACTTGTCGCTGACACCGATCTGGGAATCGAGGCTCGAGATCAGCGACGTCTGCTGGTCGTTGGAGAGCTCCGGAAGGGAAACCTGGTAACGGCCATCGCCGATGGTCTGCACGACCGCGTCGCCATAGCCCGCCGTGGCGGTGGCGCCGCGGACCTCGTCCACCGAGGTGTCGCGGTTAAAGCTGATGTCAAGACGGCTGCCGCTCTTGAAATCGATGCTGAGGTTCAGGCCCCGCGTCAGCAGGCTGAACATGCCGACGAGGATGATCAGCCCGGAAATGGCGAACCAGATATATTTCTTCCCCATGAAATCGACGTGCATCATGAGGATTCCCCTTTCAGGGAACGTTTGTGCGTCGCTTCCGGCTCATTGTTGGGCGGCTTGATGCCCATCAGCCTGGGATTACTGAAAAACTTGAAATCGGCCAGTAGCGCCAGCAGGGCCCTGGTGGCCAGCACGGCCGTGAACATGCTGATGACGACACCGACCATCAGCGTGTAGGCAAAACCCTTGACCGAGGCCGTAGCCACGCCAAAGATGACCAGCGCCGTGATGACCGTGACCGCGTTGGCGTCGAGAATGGTCCTGAAACCCTTGCTGTATCCGGAGTTCACGGCCGAGCGGATGGTCTTGCCGCCGCGAACCTCTTCCTTGATGCGTTCAAAGATGACGACGTTGGCGTCGGCGGCCACGCCCACGGTGAGGATCATGCCGGCGATGCCGGGCAGCGTCAGCGTTGCCGGATACCACGGGTTGATCAGGGCCGCAAAAAACAGCAGGCCGTAAATGATCAGGGCCAGGTCGGCGACCACGCCGAGCAGGCGGTAATAAACGAGCAGGAAGATCATGACCAGCGCCAGTCCGATGACGCCGGCGATCAGACCCTGGTTGAGCGAGTCCTTGCCGAGAGAGGCGCTGATCTCACTCTTGTCCACGGTATCCAGCTGCACGGGCAGGGCGCCGGTCTGCAGCACCAGAACAATATTCTGCACTTCGGTCAAAGACATGTTGCCGGTGATCTCGGCCTGGCTGCTGTTGATCTTTTCCTTGACCGTCGGCGCCGATTCGATCTCGTCGTCGAGGACGATGGCCATCTGCGAAGTCTTGCCGGTGATGGCGCCTTCAGTGGCCAGTTTGTCGGTGACGTCGGCGAACTGCTTCTGGCCGTCGCTATTGAAAGTCATATTGACCTGCGGCTTGCCGAACTGGTCGTAGCCGACGCTGGCGCCGTCGAGGGCGCCGCCGGTCATCAAAGGTTGCCTGTCGACGACCGCGGGACTGCGCACCGGCTGGCCGTTCTCGTCGCGGACGATCTCGCCCTTGTCGTCGCGCTGGGTCTGGTAGAGCAGCTGCTTGTCCGCGGGCAGCTTATCGGCCGTGATCGTGCCGGTGGCTATCTGCTGCGTCAGGTCGGTGTCGAGTTTCTTGAACTCGAGCAGGGCGGTCTTGCCGATCAGGGCGGTCGCTTCGTCGACGTTCTTGACGCCGGCGAGCCCCACGGAAATCTGGTTCGATCCCTGGCGGCTGATGGAAGGCTCGGAGACCCCGAGCTTGTCGACGCGGTTGCGGACGACCATTTCCGCCTGGTTCATCTGCTCGTCGGTGACGTCGCCGTGCGCCTGGAGGATTACCTCGAGGCCTCCCTGGAGGTCGAGGCCCAGCTTGGCCTTCTCGCTCGGGGGATAGATGAAGAAGAACGATACCGCCAGCAGGACCAGCACGATACCGAGAATGAGCAGATTTTTTTGTTTGTCGGTCAAGTGTTATTTATCCCGTTTCCACGCAAAATTCCGGCGCGAAAAAAAACCGCACCAATCGAAAGCATAGGGGAAAAGAATAGGGGTGTCAAAAGCGATCGGGCAACATCTGTTTACACCGATTCAAAAGCGCCCCGCCAGGGCCTCCCCCGCTCTTTCCAGCAACATTGGCGGCCCCAGGCCGTCAGAGTTCAAATGGATGTCGGCCCGCTCACGCGCGAGTTTGAGCCGCCGGCGCTGCTCGGCCAGCTGCCGGGGCTCCCAGCCGGTCTGCTTGCGCTCGGCCACGGTCGCGTCGGAGGCTTCCAGATAGATCACTATATCGGGCCGGGCGTGGAGGAAGAGCTCGGGCACCAGCGAGTGCTCCTGGGCAACCGCATGCGCGTCGAAGCCCATGGCCTTGAGCCCTTCGGCAAGGACGGTCTTTCCGGAACCACAGACCCCGGTGATGACGACGCGGGGCGGTTTATGACCCACTGCGGATCACTCCTCCGGTATTATTTTCCAGCCTCGTCGTCTACAGCGGCAAGGTCATCGTCATCTACAGCGGGAAGGTCATCGCCGCCTACAAGGGGAACGTCATGGTCATCTCGCGCACGTCTTTTTCTTCCGCGCGCTTGAGGATCTTGACAGCAAGGACGCTGATGTCGTCCGAGGGCCGGCCCTTGTCGCGCTCGAGCGCCCAGTCGAGGATGCCGCCGCTGATCTGGGCCGGAGACTCCGCGGCCAGCTCCCCCGCGGCCGCGACGACCAGGTCGATCATGGAACGGTCGCTCTTGCCCTTCCCCGAAGAGAGGATGCCGTCGGAGAAGGCGATCACGGTCCGGGGCTCATTGAGCGGCAGCTGCACGATATGCGGACGGATCATGCGCTTGGTGCCGATGGGGAAGGTCTCTTCGTCGAGCAGGGTCGCCTCGCCGGTTTCGGACAGCACCAGCACCGGGCAGTTCGAGTTGCGGGTGATGATGAGCTTGCCGTGGTCGGTGTCGGCGGAGACGATGGTGAGGGTGGCGGAAACCTGGGCGCGGCGGCGCGCGTATAAGGCGTCATGTACGGCGCGCGCGACGGCTCCGTCGCGCGCGCCGTCGGCAATAAGTGAAATCGCTTTCGACACCACGAAAGAGCTGATGGCCTTGGCGGGAGCGCCCGACCCCTGGCCGTCGGAGAGGACGATGCTGACGCCGCCGGTCGGCCTCTCGGTCACCTCGACCGTATCACCGCCAGGTGATACTCCGAACTTGTCGATCTTGCTGACGGCGAGTTCGAGCTGCATTTAAACCCAGTTTCCTTGCAAGCCTGGCTGCACGCCGGCCTAGCCCTCGTCGGTCCCGGAGGTCTCCTCTACTTCAGCTTCTTCCTCGGGTTCGTTTTCCATCGCTTCCATCTCGCTGCGGCTGACGATCCTGGCAACCGAGTTGCGCGACAGCTTGACCACGTTCTTCTTGCCGAGCTCGACCATGACATGGTCTTCCTTCACCGCCGTGACGGTGCCGAAGAGCCCGCCCGCGGTCATGATCTCGTCGCCCTTCTGCACTCCGCTCACTAGCTGGTCGTGCTGTTTGCGCTGTTTCTGCCCCGGTCGTATGAGCAGAAAGTAAAAAATCCCGATGAACAGAACTATGTAGATAATGAGCATGTAGCTGCCGGCGCCCCCGCCGGACGACTGGTCGCCACCGCTGTTTTCGGTGGTAGCCTGGGCGATCAGCAAAAACAGATTTGCAATGGTAGCTATCAATTTCCTTCCTTTCCAAGAATTGGATGAAAGTTAAAACGCGTTTCTGTCCCTGAAACTGGCAATTAAGTAATGTGTCCCTAAAACTCCCCCTAAAACTCCCTGTCCCTGAAACTGTGGAAGCGGCCGTTTTTGATCGCCGCCCTCGCCTGCTGTGCCAAGTTTAACAAAAAGGTGACGTTGTGTAGAGACAGCAGTTGCAATCCCAGGATTTCCTTTTGGGTCACCAGATGCCGCAGGTAGGCGCGGCTGAAAGTGCGGCAGGCGTAGCAGTCGCAGCCGGGGTCGAGCGGCCCCCGGTCCCGGGCAAAGACGGCATTGCGCAGGTTGAGCCGGCCTGCGGAAGTATAGGCGCGGCCGTTTCGCGCCGCCCGCGTCGGCAGCACACAGTCAAACATGTCTATTCCGGCGGCGATGGCGTCGACCAGGCCTTCCGGATCGCCGAGCCCCATGAAATAGCGCGGCTTCCCGGCCGGCAGCAGGCTGGCGGTGAATTCCATCGCCTCCAGCGTCCGCGGACGCTCCTCGCCGACGCTAAGCCCGCCGATGGCGTAGCCGCCGAAATCCAGCTCCAGAGTCAGCTCGACGCTCTGGCGGCGCAGCTCCAGATCGACGCCGCCCTGGATGATCCCCATGAGCAGCTGGTCATCACGCGAATGCGCCGCCTGGCAGCGGCCAGCCCACTCGGCCGTGCGCCGCACCGATTCCTCCAGGTAGGCGCGTTCCGCGCCCGCGGGCACACACTCGTCAAAACACATGATGACGTCCGCGCCCAGCTCTTCCTGAAGCTTGGTCGCCGCCTCCGGAGTGAAGAAGTGCCCGGAGCCGTCATATAAAGACCTGAAGCCGACGCCGCCCCCGGTAACCCGCGCCGTGTCGCCGAGGCTGAAGACCTGGAAACCGCCGGAGTCGGTGAGGATGGGCCCGTCCCAGCCCATGAACCGGTGCAGCCCACCGGCGGCGGCGACGATACCGGCGCCGGGCCGGAAGTACAGGTGATAGGCGTTGGCGAGGATCATGCCGGCGCCCGCTTCGCTCAGGTCGCGCGGCGACAGCGTCTTGACCGTGGCGCGCGTGCCGACCGGCATGAAGCAGGGCGTTTCCACGGCGCCGTGGGGCGTTTGCAGCACACCGGCGCGCGCGGCGCCGTCGGCGGCCTCGACGGTAAAGGGGAAATCTTTCGAAAGGGAATCCATGATTTTCAAAATATACTATCCTACGCGGGCAAAAAATTTGCTAAACTTGACCGAATGCCTTTCCACAGATCGAAGATTATTCTCATCACCCTCGCGGCAGCAATCCTCCTACTTGGTTTCGCAAGCGTCGCCTCATACAGTAAACCGCTGACTCCCAATGCGGGCACCGGACCGGGCAAGGCCGAAGTAAAGAGCGACCAGACGACCTCGATCTTCCGCTCGGCCATAGTCAAACCGGCTGTCGGGACGGCTCCCGCTCCGTTACCAGCGCCAACCCGAGACCCAGTCCCGGCGCCGCGTAAGAAGTTCGCCATCGTCGTCGGCATCGACTACAACAACAGCATCCTCGGCACCGTCCATTACGCCGATCAGGATGCAGCTTCGATGTATCATCTGCTGACGGCGGGGATGGGATTCCCCGCGGAGAATATCAGGCTGCTGCGCAACGGCGACGCCACCCGCCAGAACATCATCAGCGCCCTTGACTGGCTTTCCCACAGCGCCGGCGTCGACGCCAACTCGGACGTGGTTTTCTTTTACAGCGGCCACGGCCTGCGGAGCCAGCCCGGCCTCGGCCTGAACATCCCCGGCGTCACGGACGCGTACACGCTCGTTCCTTTTGACTTCTATACTTTCGATTACAGGAGCGGGCTTGGCCTCATTGGCGACTCCGAACTGGCCACGTACCTCGGCAGCATCAATGCCGGGCGCATGTGGATCAACATAGACAGCTGCTTCAGCGGCGGCTTTGACCGTCCCGGCATCACCGGGCCCAACCGCGTCGTCACCATGTCCAGCCAGTCGGATCAGCTCTCCGGAGAGATGCCCGGGGTCCAGCGCGGCACCATGATGGAAAACATGGTCGAGGAAGGCATCGCCAAGGGGGCGTCCATCGAGGAAGCCTTCAACGCGGCGGCCCCCAGGGCCCATGCGATATCTGGCCAGGATCCGAAAATTGCCGATAATTATCCTGGAAACATGAATCTTTGGGAATCGCCCTAGGCCCACCGGCCTGAGCGCCCACTGATTTGTTCCGCGTTTCCCCCGGGTCCCATTTTTCAGGCAGGAGTGGCGAATGAGCGCTTCAGGAAACATCCCGAAAGTCAGTTATCCGGCCACCAGCAGCAAGATCCAGACGCAGACCATCAGGGTTTTGCTCACCACCGATGACTACGAAATCGACGGGCTCGTGCACACCCGGCCCGGCAGCTACCAGTCGAGGGTTAGCGATATCCTGAACGTCAAGGAAATGCATTTCGTGCCTCTGACCCACGTCACCTACCGCAGCCTGCGCAACCCCAATGAACCGCCGCGTTCCGTCGATACGATGATTGTCCGCCTCGACACGATCAAGATGGCCGTTCCCCTCGATCGCGAGGACAAGGCGCCGTCAGAGCCGGCCAAACCCGGCGGCATGATATTCACTAACTGACGGCTTCAGCAGCGGCATCGATCCCCGGATGGCTTTTAGAGCAGCAGCATCGCGTCGCCGAAGCTGAAGAAACGGTATCGTTCCCTGACGGCCCCGGCATAAAGCCTCCGCATCTCCGGAACCCCGGCAAAGGCCATCACCAGCGCCAGCAGCGTCGACCGCGGCAGATGGAAATTGGTAAGCAGCGCGTCGACCGCCCGGAATCTGTAACCGGGAGTAATATACAGTCGCGTCTCGCCTTCGAGGGACGGCGTTTTCCCGCCAGAACGCGAATTCTCCCCGGAAATGCTCCCATCATTCTGGAAAACCGTCTCCAGCACCCTCACCGCGGTGGTCCCCACGGCGATTATCCTGCCGCCGCGCCTCCTGGCGCCAAGCACGCCCTCATATGTTTGCGGCGGCATCGAGTATTGCTCGCTATGGATGTCGTGGATCTCGAGCTCGTCTTCACCGATGGGACGGAAGGTATCGAGGCCGATGTGAAGCGTCAGCGGCAGCAGGGAAACGCCCATGGCCGAGATCCGCGCGATGAGCTCCGGCGTGAAATGCAGGCCGGCCGTGGGTGCGGCCGCCGAGCCTGTGTGCCGGGCGTAGACCGTCTGGTAGCGCTCCGGCTCTTCGAGCCGCTGATGGATGTAGGGAGGCAGCGGCATCTCGCCGGCGCGCTCGAGAAGTTCCTCCGTCTTCAGACCGGTGAGGTTCGCCACCAGCCAGCGGCCTTCCCCCAGGTTCTGTTTGAGCTGGAAACACGGAGCCGCGCCGGCTGGGCTTTCCATCCCGGGCACGCCGGCGCCGAGCGGTTTGCCGGCCGCCGGCTCGAGGCCGAGCTCGACGCCTTCCTTCAGGCGCGCTGACGGTTTTACCAGGGCCTCCCAGAGCCTGACCCCGTGGCGCCTTAAAAATAAAAGCTCCACCTTCCCGCCCGTCGGCTTGAGCGCGTGGACGCGCGCTCTGAGCACCCGGGAATCGTTGTAAACAAGGGCGTCACCAGGGTTAAGAAAGGTAAGCAGGTCGGGAAGTTGCCGGTGCTCGACCTTCCGGCTGCCGCGGTGGTAAACCAGCAGGCGGCTGTGATCGCGGGGAACGACCGGATGCTGGGCGATCAGCTCGGGCGGCAGATTGTAGTCGAGCTCGCTGGTCAGCAACTCTTACCCGTTCGCATCGGGCGTTGATTTTTTCGCCTCGCGCCGGGCCGCCCGCGCCAGCGCCGCTTCAAGCTCACTGAAGATGCAACCGCAATAATTCTGGCGGTAGAGCTCCGCCTGGCGCGAGAGTTCCCGGCTGCGCCGGTAGCTGGGCCGGAGGTCCCGGTAGATGAATTTCGAGCCGGAGCGGGCGGCGGCGCGCTCACCTTCCTCCCGGATGATCTCGTGGTCCTGGTAGGGGCTGATGGCGAGGGTGGTGCTGAAGCACTCAAACCCGGCGGCGGCGGCGAGCTCCGCTGTGTACTGCAGCCGCCCGGCGATGCAGACGCGGCAGCGGACTCCCTTTTCCTCCTTGCCGTGAACCTGGCGCAGCCAGGCCTTGATGTCGTACCGCGGTTCGCCGATGAGCGGCAGTCCGATGGTTTGGGCATACGCGAGCAGGGTCTGGTAACGGCGCTGATGCTCGGAATACGGGTGGATGTTGGGGTTGAAAAAGACGCCGGTCAGCCCGGCAGCTTCCAGCCGCCAGCTCTCGACCGTGGCGGTCGAGCAGGGGGCGCAGCATATGTGTAGGAGCATTTTGACTTTGAGTTCCCTTTCCGCTACCCTCATCTAGTTTGCGATGTCTACCCCGATGCAAAACTTCAGTTCTGGTCCCGGTTCCCCGCGAAAATGGATAACTATCGTGCTTATAGTCATCCTCGCGGCCGCTATCGGATTCGTTGGGTTTGCCTTCTATACTACCCGCAAGGGCCCCGATCAGGCCAGGTCCGTCGCCGGCATCACCGGCCCCAGCATCCCGAAGCCGCCGCAGTATAGCTGTCCCCTGGACGGAAGCATCGTCACCAGCCGCGCCGCGGCCACGCAGCGGCCCATCGTCGTCCAGGTCGATAATGCCCCGGCAGCCCGCGACCAGGCCGGTCTCAGCAAGGCCGACATCGTCTACGAGGCCATGGCGGAAGGCGACGTCACCAGATTCTCGGCGGTTTTTGCCTGCCACGAAGCCGATGTCGTCGGCCCGGTGCGCAGCGCCCGCCTGATCGACCTGGAGCTGGTCCCGGAATACCAGGCCCTGCTGTCGAATTCGGGCGCCAGCGAAGGCGTCGCCGCCCTGCTGGCCGAAACTCCCGAGATCCCCAATATCGATGACAACGCCTATCACGACGCCGCCTACAGGCGCACCTCCGACCGGGTGGCGCCGCACAACCTCATGACCAGCACCTCGGCGATCCGCCAGGCGGCCTCGGGCGCGGGCTTCGAGATCACGGCCGCCCTGCCCTCACTGGTGTTCAAGGATGATGCACCGGCGCCGGCAGTGAACAATATCGAGGTCAATTACTCGCAATGGGCGGACATAAAATACAAATATGATGTGGCATCGAACAGCTGGCTGCGCTTCCATGGCGGCGAGCCGAACCAGGATGCCGAGACCGGGCAGCAGCTGGCGCCCAAGAACGTGATCATCCAGTTCGTGCCTTCGGCCCAGAGCAACATCGTCGAGGACGTTGGCGGGGCGCATGGAATGGAATACACACTGACCGGTTCGGGGAAGGCGCTCATCTTTCGCGACGGCCAGGTGATCCAGGGAATCTGGTCGCGGCCCAACCGCGGCAACATCACCCAGTATTTCGATGCCGCCAATCAGCCCGTGGCGCTAAACCGTGGATTGACATTCGTGCAGATTGTTGATACTAACTTCCAGCCCAGCTGGAACTAGAAGAGCGCCAGCAGCGGGCTAGAAGAGCTGCTCGCCGGCGGACGGCGATCCGGCGCCCAGGTGCTCGCGGGCCAGCCGGGTGACGACGCGGCCGCGCGGCGTGCGCTGCAGAAGCCCTTTCTGCAGCAGGTAGGGTTCGTAAACGTCCTCGATGGTATCGCGCTCCTCGCCGATGGCGACCGCCAGGGTGCTGAGGCCCACCGGCCCACCATCAAACTTCTCGATTATCAACCTGAGGATCTCGCGGTCGGTGCGGTCGAGCCCCTCGCTGTCCACCTCGAACAGCGCCAAAGCCTTTCCCGCGATGCCGGCGGTGACGCGGCCGTCGGCCTTGACCTGCGCGTAGTCACGCACGCGCTTGAGCAGGCGGTTGCAGACCCGGGGCGTGCCGCGCGAGCGGCCGGCGATTTCCCGGAGGCCTTCTTCCTCGAACTCGACCCCCAGGATCGACGCCGAGCGCCCGGCGATGCGCGCCAACTCTTCGCCATTGTAGTAGTCCAGCCGGTGGGTGACGCCGAAGCGGTCGCGCAGAGGCGTGGTGATGAGGCCGGTGCGGGTGGTGGCGCCGACCATGGTGAACGGCGGCACGTCGAGACGGATGGTGCGGGCGCTGGGGCCCTGGCCGATGATGATGTCGAGCTGGTAATCCTCCATGGCCGGGTAAAGGACTTCCTCGATGGAACGCCCCAGCCGGTGGATCTCGTCGATGAAGAGGACGTCGCCCTCCTCGAGGTTGGTGAGGATGGCGGCGATGTCGGCCTTGCGCTCGAGCGCCGGGCCGGAGGTGGTGCGGATGGAGACCCCCATCTCGCTGGCGATGATGCCGGCCAGGGTGGTCTTGCCCAGGCCCGGCGGACCCACCAGCAGCACGTGGTCGAGCGCCTCGTGGCGCGTCTGGGCCGCCTCGATGAAGATCTGCAGCTGCTCCTTGAGCGGCTCCTGGCCGATGAAGTCGGCCAGCTGGCGCGGGCGCAGCGAGACTTCGATGTCCTGGTCCTCGTTGTGGACTATGGGATCAGCGAGTCGCGATTCGTCGTCCATACGGTCACTTCCCCTGCTCTTCCTGCTCTTCCTGCTCTTCATCTTTTTTCATGGAGCTCCTCGATTGCCGGTCCCGCTTTTGAAGCTCTTGCCGCCGTTTTGCCTTGTGCGTTATATAAAAGTAGTAGAGCGGCCCACCCACCGCCATCCCAAACAGTAAACCCATAATGAGAGACAGGCTCATTGGACTTCGCGGCTGGTTTTATTTATCAGCGGCTGGCTCATCAGACTTTGCCGATCCTTTTCAGCGCCTGCCTGACCAGTTCCTCCACATCGTCGCCGGGGTCGGCGCCGGCGAGCGCCGATTCCGCCTCGGCGAAGTTGTAGCCGAGGCTCACGAGCGCTTCGCGGGCCAGCTGATAGGAGCCGTTGCCGGCGGCGGCGGGCTCCAAGGCGCCATCGATGCCGGCGGCGCCGATGTCGCCGACCTTGTCCTTGAGCTCCAGCACCAGCCGCTCGGCCGTCTTCTTGCCGATGCCGGTGATACTTTGAAAGACCGCCACATCCTTGTTGAGAACGGCGCGGCGAAGGTCGGCCGGGCCGTAGGCGGAAAGGATGCCGATGGCCACTTTCGGCCCCACTCCGGAGACGCTCTTGAGCAGCACGAAGAAGTCGCGCTCGTTTGTTTCCAGGAAGCCGTAGAGGCACATGACGTCCTCGCGGACATGGAGGTAGGTGTGGACGAAGACCTCGCCGGAGCCGTCCAGCCGGGAGAGGCTCCGGGCCGGCATGGCGACGCGGTAGCCGACGCCGCCCACGTCGAGGACGATCCCCTCTTCGTCCCTGGAACGGATCTGTCCCGTGAGCGAGGCGATCATGATGTTAACCGAATCGCGGTGTCATCGGCGGCCTGGTCACTCGGAGCCGGCTTTGATCAGCTTGCCAACTTTTACTGAATGGGCGTGGCAGATGGCCACCCCCAGCGCATCGGCGGCGTGGTCGGGAGTGGGCACCTTTGGCAGCGCCAGCAGCACCTTGACCATCTGCTGAACCTGTACTTTGGAGGCGCGGCCATAGCCGACGACGGCCTGCTTGATCCTCAGGGGCGTGTAATCGGCGGTGATAATGCCGCGCTCGGCGCAGGCGAGCACGATGACGCCGCGCGCCTGTCCCACCGCCAGCGCCGTCTTGATGTTGACGCCGCCGAAGAGCTCCTCGATGGCCGCGGCGGCCGGCTGATATTCGTCGATGACATCCAGGATGCCATGATAGATCTGCTGCAGGCGTTCGTGCGCGGGCTCCCTGGCCGAGGTGACGATGGTGCCGTGGGCCACCAGCCGCGATTTGTCGCCCCGGTGCTCGATGACACCCCAGCCGGTGACGGCCGTGCCGGGATCGAGGCCGAGAATCAATTGTGGCGGTTCGGTCAAATCAGGTTCCGCATTTCCAGAGAACCGTCTGCACGGCTTAAGCCAATGCTTCCAGAATCTCTTCGCTGATGTCGAAGTTGGCGTGCACTTCCTGGACGTCGTCGCTCTCCTCGAGCGCCTCCATGAGCCGCAGCATCTTCTTGGCGTCGCTCATTTCCAGCTGAACGGTATTCTTTGGCAGCATAGCAAGCTCGGCGGACGTATAAGCGATGCCGGCCTCATCGAGGGCGGCGCGCACCGCCATGAAATCCGAGGGATCGGTGACGATCTCGTAGGCATGCTCGTCCTGGGTGACATCCTCGGCGCCGGCGTCGATGGCGACCGTCATGAGGGTGTCCTCGTCGGCCGCGCCGGCGTCGACGACGATCGAGCCCTTGCGCTCGAATATCCAGGCGACGGTGCCGGTTTCCCCCAGCTTGCCGTTGGTGCGGTTGAAGATGTTGCGGATGTCGGCCGCGGTGCGGTTGCGATTGTCGGTCATGGCCTCGACGAGAACCGCCACGCCCGCGGGGCCGTAACCCTCGTACGTGATGGTCTCGTAGCTGGCGCCCTCGCCGCCGCCGGCGCCCTTGGCGATGGCGCGCTCGATGTTGTCCTTGGGCATCGAGTTGTCCTTGGCCTTCTGGATGGCGGTGGCCAGGGTGGCGTTACCGGTCGGATCGCCACCGCCCTCCTTGGCGGCCACGGTGATGGCGCGGGAGAGTTTGGAGAAGAGCTGGCCGCGCTTGGCGTCGGCCGCGCCCTTCTTGTGCTTGATCGATGACCATTTGGAATGTCCGGACACGTGATTCCTCCGGGGTAGGTTT
>JAJZQT010000047.1 GCA_021803005.1 Actinomycetes bacterium | reverse complement strand
GTGCGGCCGAGGCGGGCGAGGTGTCGTCGCGCAGCGACATATATATGGTCGGGTTTGTGATCAGTGCCGCCGGCCGCTTCCCGAAGATGATCGAAATCAACGGCGGCGGTTTCGGCCAGCCGCCTGATCTCATTCTCATCTGAGGGAATTTCCGAGATCCAGCCGGCGATGGCGCCAACGATGTTACCTTTGGCGGTGACGGGACTGATGCAGAACGACAGTGCGCCGATGGCAGCTTCCTCCTGCTTGCCGCTAGCTATGGAGGCCGATATCTTCTCGTAAAGTTTGCTGTAGAAAACGCGGCCGAGCTCGCCCTGAGGATTTTGTTCCATGGAATCAAGGAGGAGCCGGCAGAATTCATTGCCGACAATAGGTTCGCCTATCCGGGAGCCATCGCTCTCGAATGCCATGATCGCTGTTTCCATGTAATCAACAAAGGGAGCGATGGTGTCGAGGAGCGTCTCCGCACCGAGAACCGAGACCAGGGTCCGGCTCTCGGCGTTCACACGCAGGCGGCTGGAGGGACCGGTGGCGCCGGCGACAGCCGGTTCGGAAGGTTGGCTGTCAGAGCCGCCGGACAGGCGCTTGGAAAGTTTCTTGCTCAACGGTCTCCCCCCGTTGAAAAGCGATTGGGCTCTGAGTCGTCCCGAGCCTTGGAACCACCCGGCGGGAAAAGCAGACCGCTCCGAATTTGGGATGAGCAGGTCCAAGCCGCGGGGATGCTGTTAATATAATGTGCCAATCGGCCCCGAGTTCCTCTTTCTGAAGCAGAAAAAGCACGTCAGCCATGACTAACTTACCCGTAATTGCCGCATATTGAAACTGGCGCCTCGATTCGCGTGGTTTTCGGGTGGATTTGCCACTTTGAGCCGCCGCCGAAACCGGCCCATGGGTGTTAAACAAAGGCAACCTGGGTACCACCCCGACAAACCTAGCAGGGAGGGAATCATGGCGGTTGCAGGCAGGGTGAAAAATTATCTCGACGATCAGGGCCTGGCGTACGAGGTGGTGAGTCATCAGGAGACGTTCAGCACCTGCGAGGAAGCCAGGGCCGTCGGCGTCATCGCCAGCCATGTGGCCAAGACGCTGGTCATAAAGACCGGGGCAGGCGACGTGCTGGCAGTGTTGCCGGCTTCAGAGCGAATCGACATTCACAAGCTGCGGGACATCGTCGATGATAACCACGCGCGGCTGGCGACGGAAAACGAGATGAAGACGGAGTTCGCTGATTTTGACCTGGGCGCGGTGCCGCCGCTGGGCGAACTGTTAGAGGCTCCGGTTCTACTTGACAGGCGGCTTGAAAATGCGGATGAGGTCATCTTCGCGGCCGGCACCCATAGCGACTCGGTCAAGATGTCCGGCGAGGACTTCCTGAAGCTGACGCGTCCGCAAGTGGTCGATGTGGCGCTTGAGGAAGGGGAAGGCGGCGTCTACTAGGACGTTTTTCCACCAGTAGCCAAACAGAGGCGGCCGCCATTGGGACCTGCGCCACAGGAATAACACAGTCGGCCGCTGATTTTTTCCAATGGATCAAATCTGCCTGAAGCCATGCGGCCAATTACACTTTCGAGTTGTTGTTTTAGAGCCGGCAAGTCATGGGCTTCGTAGCTACTGGCATATTGTTGGCCATCCCCATCGAGGAATACGAGTACAACCTTTATGGGGCCGGCGTGCATGCGCCCGGCCGCCAGCGCATATGCAGCCACCTGGTGTTTATACTTATCCGCCGCGTCATCCAGGGAGCAGCCTTCGCTCAAGGCCCCCGTTTTGTAGTCGACCACGGTCGTTCCATCCTCAGAATGAAACATGGCATCAATCTTGCCTCCCACAATCGTATTTCCCACTAAAGTCGTAAATGGCAGTTCCCTTTGCAAGGTGCCCGCCGCCGCGGCCATGAAGATTTCTGAACTCACGTCAGTATTGCGAAGATTAGTAATTAACCTGAGGGCCAGTTCAAGATCTGCGTCCTTAAGATGCGTTCTGGAGCCAAGGGTCTGCAACGCGCGCTGGTGGAGCAAATCTTTCGTTATGGATTCGGCGCCGGGTATTGGCAGATCTGTTTCCAGAACGCCATGAACGAGTGTACCCATGTCCTTTGCGGAAAGAGCATGCTCGCCGGGGCCTTGTTCCTCGGTGGTAAATTCGAACAAATCACCTGCATGAAGTACATTTTCGATATAAAAACGCATCTGACATTCTTCAAAAGTATCTAGCGCCGTAGGTGAAACTTTTGCCGGCACGAATGAAGATGGTTCGAAACTTTCATTGACCCAGGGAGCAACCGGATCAATCTCAGGTATGGTTTGTTTCATAGTGGGTTTTTTACCTGCAGCAAGGACTTCGAGAGGATTCATACACACGGTCAAGCGAACCTCCGAGTCTTTGTGATGAAAAAGGGCGGCCTTGGCAGTGCGCCCATCCTCCAACAGAAGCGATCGCAACCAGTCGATCGGCATGCGGCTCCCCATCCCTCCGGACTCAGTCTCAAAATTTGATGTACCGCAAAGGATGAGATGATTTTTTGCGCGTGTCATTGCCACGTAGCCGATTCGTTTTTCTTCTTCCAGTCCCAGTTCTTCCTCTATGGCGGCCAGTTCGTCGTAATCGAAGAGGCGGATGGCGTCGCTTGAACCTAACGGTTTATAACGAAACCCGGTTTTGCCTTCACCGTCCGTTCGTAACAAAGGGGTCTTCTCTTTCACGGATGATCCCATATCCGCCCAGACAACAAGCGGAAACTCGAGACCTTTCGCGGAATGGATAGTCATTATCCTGACCGAGCCCGTTTTTTCTTCTTCGGTGGGTGCATCGCCTTCATCAGTTTCTGTTTGCCGGCGCGTTTCCAGAAAGTTCACAAATTCAGCAAGATCGCGTCCCCAGGCGGATTCGAAATCCGCAGCCAGATTCCGCAATTTGAGAAGATTAGCGTATGCTCTGCTTCCACCGCGCCGAGCGGCTACCAGGGCGGCATAATCCCTGAAGTCGTTAACGTCCCGGACAATGGCTTCCAGAGACTGACGTCTCGCACGGTTTCGCATGTCTTCAAATTCCGAGGCGAACGAAGCGAGTCTTGACCACTCTTCATGGTCGATGAAATCAGCTTTTCTACCGGAAGCAATCTCCGGCCACAGCGGTCTAGCCTTGGCGCCCCGGCCGCCCCCGGTATGGTCTCGAAGCAAGAATAGGGCATCGTCACTGAGCTGGACCATCGGCGAACGCAACACCGCCAGCAAGGCCAGATCATCATCAGGATTCACCAGCAGCCTCAACATGCTTAACGCTTCGCCCAATTCGACTTTCTTGAAATAGTCGCGGCCGACTGAGAGATAATTGGGAATAAGCATCCGGTCAAGAGCCTCACGGTATTTTTCCGCATGCTTTTTCTTACGCAAAAGAATGGTCATATCGCCGAATTTGAATCTGCCCCTCTTTTCCAGATCGTACAGCCGCTTAGCGATCAACTGCGCCTCGGCCATTCGGGAATTGTCCGCTGCCGAATAACTCTCATCCTTCGCATTGGACGAATCAACGAAAATCACTTCGGTGCGGCATTTCTCACGATCAGGGTCCCTTTTTGCCGAGGGTTTCAGGCTGGAATATCCATGCAGACCGAGCATGTCATCGCGGCTAAAAAGAAAATCGATAAAGGTAAGCAGCTCTTTCTGGCTGCGGAAATTTTCATTCAGGGGAAGGCATCGATCAACCCGTGAAGCTTTGGTGTTCCATCGTTGAAACAGGCTGACGTCGGCATTTCGGAAACGGTAGATACTTTGGTTTCCGTCACCGACGGTCATGATATTATTTTTTCCCAGCAATTCGATGAGATCGCATTGCAGTTTATTAGTATCCTGGAATTCATCGACCATTATGTACTTGTAACTGTTCGCAACAGAGTGTCTGATCTTTTTGTGCTCGCGCAGAAGCTGGTATGCCATCAATTGCAGATCTTCAAAGTCCAGAAGTCCACGCGCCCGCTTGTTGGCCGCATATTCTTCTGCAAAATCATTCAGCAACTCGTGAATCAGTCGGAGCATGGGGATCGCCTTTAACGAATAAATATCCCTCAGGTAATCTTCGTGGGCAGCCAGCGCTTCATCGATAATTGCTTTGACGCCTTCGTCTTTAACTCCGCTCTTTATGGGTTTGTTTTCACATAGATTTGCAATCAATCTGTCGAGGTCTTTCTCCCCCAGACCGCCATCCAGATCGTCGAGTTTCTCCATTGCTTTGTTAGCATTAAAAGAACTGGACTCATTGGCCAGGCGCGCCAGTCGCAGAGACTCGCGCAGCGACGCTTCTCTGGCAGCAAGATCGATTCTGTCCGGAACGGGAACTTTAAAAGATGGCGAGACGGAACCACGGCTGCGACCTGCGTTATAGAAACCCTTTACGTGTTGAAATAGTGGTTCGCGTGGCGAATCATAAGAAAGCTTAAGCTCTATTACCTCTTCGCCGTGTCTTTCCAACAATCTATCGAGGCAGATATTGAAAGACTCCTCCATGATGATGTCGGACTGCGGCTGGTCGGCAACGGAAAAATTTGGATCGATGCCAAGAGCAAGTGAATATTTGCGAATCAGGCTGCTGCAGAAACTGTGAATCGTGCTGATCCTGGCCTGCTCGATCATTCGCCGCTCTTCGGTCATGCCGAATTTGCCCAGCAGCTTTCGAACCCGGCGCGCCATCTCCCCCGCGGCCTTTTCGGTAAACGTGATAGTCAGGATTTCGCTGACCTCCGCCTTGTTCTGGCGCAGCGCCTCAACGAAACGACGCATGACTGTTTCGGTCTTTCCTGAACCGGCGCCTGCTGTCACAAACCAGGAACCATCGAGTGATTCCTCTATGACCTTAAGCTGCTGATCCGTTAGCTTGATTTCGTTTTTATTATCTTTCGTCATGAACTCTGCCCGCCGCACACGGAACCATAATCACAATAAGTGCAGTCGGTGAAGCTGGGGGGGAAATCAGCTGCGCGAATTCTTTTTGCCAAATCGAGTGCGCGGGCTTTTGCTTCAGAAAGTATTTCCTCGAATTCTTCGGAAGACTTCTTATCGGTTCTCACAATTTTTCTGTTGCCAAAAACTCCTGCCTCATCGGCGTTGACAAGACCACGGCAATAATCCTTGGCATTGTTCTTTAAAGAGTAGTAATAGCCGCCAACGGGGTCCAACCCCCAGATTTCCCTCAAAGCCAGCATGTATAGAGGTATCTGCACAATGCCCGATTTTTCAAAACTGGCAGCGGGCCGCGTTTGCACAGCCATTTTGTAATCGATGACCAGCGCTTTCTTGCGAGCAGCCGTCACATCACAGATGTCTACCCTATCGATCACGCCGCTGACAAGAATTCCGTCACCCAGATTCAGACAGCCCTCTTCATCATCTGGATTATGTTTCCGACGGCCGTCGGCACAAAACCTGCGCTCAAACCAGGAAGGCACCAGATCGCATTTGATTGCGGCCTCACGCTCGATGAAGCGGTGCAAGTAGAACTCGATGCCTTTACGCATGAACAACGCCCTGGAATCTGTTCCCATATCCTGGAAGGCTTCATCGATAAGTTGATCCATGATGTCGCGCACCATGGACATCTGCCTCTCGTCGGCGCTACCCAACTGTGCATAAGGTTTGATCTTACGCATAAATTTGGCAAGGACAGCATGGGCGATATTCCCCTGCTCCATTGCATAGTCATCAAACTCGATTAACGCCGGCCTGAAATAGTTATCAACGAAATATGCGAAGGGACAGCTCGCATAACGCTCCAGCGAGGTTGCGCTGAAAGTATTGATAGCTGCAAATTTTTCCAGGATGGCCGGATCACTCAAGGAAACGCCGGCGACTGTGGGGGCTGCCAGGACACCATGTAACCTCTGCTCCAGCCCCGCCGGGCTCGCTGCTTTCTCAAGGGCAATAACTGCGTCCGGCATCAGCTCGTCACTGCCAAATGGCCTTAACTCGCCTGCTCTTATACAGAGCGAGCGAAGCGCCTGCGACGCCGTCGGCGCTTCGCTGGTTGAGAAGGTAATATCGGAAATAGCCTTGTGCAGAATCTGACTGGAATCCAGTTCTTCAAAAAGATCCAGGACCTCATCGATGAACAGGGACCGAACTGTTTCCTTGCCGTTTTCGCTGCAGTAGGGATAACAAAAATATACTTTCGTCTCGGCGCGGGTAATAACCCTGTGAAACAGGAACCTTTCTTCATCCAGCCTGTGCTCGTTGGTATTGAGGTCGAGGCCGCCTTCCTCGTTTAGAAGCTTGCGCTCGGCATCGGAGAAGAAAGGGTCTTCACGCCCGAGCGAGGGGAACTTGCCCTCCAGCAAACTGCACATGAACACTACTTTGAAATTCTGGTTGAGGATGCGATGAGGGTCCAGCAATCGAACGCATCCCCTCTGGCTGCCCGCTGGATAATCGATGGTCGCTGCTTCGACAGAATCCGCTATCAGCCTTACGGAAACGATACCCGATGCTGGGGAAACTGACTTAAGATTTCCCGCCTCCCCACACAGCTCCTTGATCGCTTTCAAGCATAAAATGTCCATGCCATGCAATCGCTCGGCAGCGCCTTTTTCAATGCGATTAGAAAATCGTTTCGATAACAATTTGCCCAGCAAGGCAAAAAGCTCGGTGCATAGTTCTTTCAGGCCGGACATTGCGGCGGCGGCCAGCGATGTCAACTCAATAAGCTCGTATCCGGCGATAGTGTTCCATTTATCCAGAAGCTCATGAGGTTCCTTGATGCCATGGAACAGCACCTGCCGGGCAAATTCGTCTACGATTTTTTCCGGCGCGGGCTGAAGGTCACATCGCAAAAATGAAAAAAGGCTTTGCCGGGCATCAAGCGAGACGTGCACCGAGCCCAGCAGCGCCTCAGTAAACTTCAGAGCTGAGATAGCTGCTTGTCCAACCGGCAGATCCATGAGTGAAATAGCGCCCTGAAACTCGAACGGCACGCCGAATTCTTCAAGGGCCGCAGCAACGGCCACCGAATCTGCATCCAGGCTCCTGCCGACAACGGCTATTTCATCAAGACTCGTTCCCAAGCGCGCCAGGTGAATAATCTCGGCGGCGACAAGCTCGGCCTGGCCACGGGCACCGGCTCCCTGTAACAGCTTTATCGCATCGCCCGCCTGAATCTCGCTGACGTCATCCTCGAAAAGAAAGTTGTCGAGATGATCTAGCGCCGCCGCTCGCGGAACCCTGCTTCGGGGCTTGAGTTCCGTGCATTCGTGCCCGGGTTTTAGAACTTCAACGTATCTTCCAGGTGATATCAACGCTTTTCTGTTTTTGACATAAGGTGAAGTAATCATGAGCTCGACCCGTTGTTCTGCCATAACCCTGAGAAGGGAAAGCTCAAAAGGAGTAAAGTCGTGAAATCCGTGTACTACCAGGGCTTCATACTGCAGGGTTTCCGGGAGCACGGAAAGATTCGCAAGCGCCTGTCTTCTTGCGAGGTCAATATCAAAAGCCGACTGGTCTGCCAACTCAGCCCGGTATTCTTCGTATATGCGGAAAATATCGTTGTTGAGCTTTCGGGGAATACTGCGAACCAGCTTACCTTTGTCGGCGAGTTTCTGAGGCTCTATACCGGCGCTCTCCATTTCAGCCAATAGCCGGCAAAGAGCTTCAATGAACCCGCCGTAAACCGAGGATTGTTTAACAAATTCGAGAGGGACCTTGTCTACAACCGTTCTCAGCATTAAGCTGCGTTCAACAGAGCCCACAAGACGCAAGTCGTTTTCAGCTCTATCCAGCACCTCGCTGCACAGCCCGTCGAACGTCGTCACCCTGCCCCCCGTCAGCACGCCCGGCTCGCCGCCGCTGCCCAGCCTGCGGATTATCTGGCGCTCGAAGTGTCTGGCATCGGGCAGGCTCGGAGCGATGAACACAGCCTTTTCGCCGCGACCGAGGGCGGCCAGGAATGTTTCGATGGCGCGGGTAGTCTTGCCGGAACCCGTCGGCCCGCAGACCAGTTCTAGACCCACCCGGCCTCCCTTTCCAAATGTTTGCGCATTTCAGGCACGGGATTCCTCCCCTACCATTTGAACAGCCGCCGCACGATCGTGCGGCCCAGAACCTTGTTCTTGACGCGGCGGGCCATTTTCTGGGGATTGCCCGAGGAGATGACCTCGGCGTCGCGCGACAGCCGCGCCATGCGGTAGAGAAACGATGTCAGTTTCATCATGGCCTCCGTTAAAGGAATAGAGAATTCATTATACGCCGTGGCTCCCGCCCTTTCCGCCATTATCGTAAGGTTATACAATCTGTCCTGAAGTATCTTACCGAGCCAACCGGACGGAAATTTCCATGGCCGCTGCCAAGAAAAAAGCGACGCCCGCATCCAGCGGGAAGAGCGGGCCCCGCAAGCGGGAGCCCCGCGACAAGGACAAGCTCATCCGGCAGCTCTCGCTGGTCACCTACCTGATGGCAAAACAGGGCCGGCCGGTCCGTGCCGAGGATATCCGCCGCTGCGTCGAGGGCTATGACGACGGCTCCCGGAGCGAGGAGACCTTCGCGCGCCGCTTCTACGCCGACCGCGACGACCTGGGGCACATGGGGATTCAGATCGAGAGCGGCACGGATGAGTTTGGCGAAGGTTCGACCTACCGGCTGCCTCCCGAGAATTTTTTCCTGCCGGCCGTGCCTTTTTCCCGCGAGGAAATCGCGGCGCTGCACACCTGCCTCTACCTGCTCGAGGGACAGTTCGCCTACAGCCGGCTCCTGCGCCTGGCGCTGCAGAGCCTGGCGCTCGGCACCGGCAATCCGCTCGACGACCCCGTTACCAGCCTTGTGTCCGTCGACATGCCCTCCGCCGGCTTTGACGCCGATACCGCCAAAAAGCTGCAGAAGCTCGACGAGGCCGTTGCCGACCGCAAGACCATCCGCTTTGAATATCACAGCTTCGGCACGGACCAGACCGAAGAACGCCTGGTGGACCCCTATGCGATGATGTACACCCACGGCGACTGGTATATGGTCGGCTTCGCCCACGAACGGGACGGCATGCGCATGTTCAAGCTGCGGCGCATCCGGGGGCGCATCCGCTACCTGGACAAGAAAGAGCACAACTTCAAGGTCCCGGAGGATTTCCACCCAGCTGATTTCCTGAACCTTGAATCGTGGCAGCTCGGCCGGTTGCGCGGCACTGCCGAGATCACCTTCTCCCCGCGCTGGGCCTGGTGGGCCGGCAACAATCTTCGCCGTAGCGGCGAGCTGGAGCTAAAGGCTGACGGCTCGGCCACCTTCACTACCGGTTACGCCGACGGCGGCCGGATATGTTCGCTGGTGCTGGGCCGCAGCGCCGGCGCCGAGCTTGAAGGACCTCCGGAGCTGCGCCGTCTCATGTCTGAAACCCTGCAAAGAATCGCCCGGCTGCACCAGGGACCGGCGCCGGAAATTCCCGCGCCGATGGAGCAGACTCCACGGCGGAAACCAGACAGCCCGCAAGCTTCGGCTCCGCAACCCCAGGTCGAGCCGGACCGCTTCCCGCAACTCGCCACGACTGTTACCTATCTCGTTAACAGGCTCGGTGATGAGGAGTCCGTCTCGCTCAAGGTCGCGGATGTCTGCCGTGACCTCGGCTTCACGCCTTCCGACCTGGAGCAGGCGATGGCCACGCTCTTCCTGGTCAGCGCCGGCGGCGAGGGCGGCTACCTGGTCAGCGGAACAATAGACGGGGATGATCTGCGCGTGGAGGGCTACCCGCAGGGCGAGCTTTTGAAAAAGCCGTTGCGGCTGACCCCGCGTGAAGCACGGGCGATGCTGCTGGCCATCGACCTCGTCGGCGGCCAGATCCTCGCCGGGCAGAACCAGTCCCTGGAAACAGCCCGCGCCAGGATTATCGAGGCCGCCGGAGGACTCGACGACCTGGACACGATAACGATCGGGGACACTGAAAAGGAAGATCGAGAGATCTGCGGCGCCATCAACCGCGGCCTGACCGAGCACCGCCTGGTGGAAATCGAATATCTTTCCCGGTCAGACAACAGGGTCGAGGCCCGGATCATCGAGCCCTATCTGGTCAACGGCACCAAGGGCGAATGGTACCTGGTGGCCTGGTGCAGAAAACGCGAGGGCATCCGTACTTTCAGATTTGAGATGGTAAAAAGCGCCCGGCTGCTCGGCGATACTTTCGCTCCCCGGGAAATCGACCTGGACCCATATCGCCAGGATCCGAGATTTCCCTCGGGGAAGGCGGCCCCCGGGCGGGCCAGCGTTGTTTTCAGCCCGGCGGTGGCCCGCTGGGTGCACGAGAATCATCCGGAATCGCAACCGCTCGAGGGCGGCTCGCTGCTTAGCGAAATCCCCTGGTTCGATGAGGAGTGGATCGTCGATGAGGTGCTTGGATATCGCGGCGAAGCAATCGTGATCGAGCCGGAAGAGCTGAGACTTCGAATTGCGGATACGGCCGATGCTCTGGCGGCGCGTTACCGCCAGGCGCCAAACCGGCTCTGACGGCGCCCGGCCGCCTTTAATATTTGTTTACTCTTCTGCGCCTCTGCGGTAGAATTGGGTGTTCAGCGGAGGGGGATGGGGGAACGGAAGATAATGACTGGCAGACTGCCGAGAGTTTTCTTGATAGCTAGCTTCTTCACACTTCTGCTGCTGCTCTATGGCAACCCGGCGCTGGCGGCGAACTCCCCCATCCAGATTGCTTCCGGTCCCGTCTCACAAGGCCGCCCCGACGTGCACGGAAATATCGTCACCTGGAAAAGGCTGCAGGGCGGCAGCTTCGATATTTTCATGAACAACCTCTCGACCAATACCGAGCAGCTGGTCGACAGCTACCCTTCCGACGAGAACATTCCCGTGACCAATGGCGGCATGATCCTGTGGATGGATAACCGCAGCGGCAATTACGATATCTACATGAAGGATCTCTTCCTGGGGATCACCCAGCCGCTGGTGACAGGGCCCGGAAACCAGGGTGTCCCGGCGGTCAGCGGCAACACCGTCGTCTACACCAATGACCGCTCCGGCAACAACGACATCTATGCCATCGATCTGACCACCCGGGTCATCCAGCCGGTCTGCGTCAACCCGGCCGACCAGTGGCAACCGCGAATCAGCGGCACCAGGGTCGTCTGGCAGGACAACCGCAACGGCCACTATGACATCTTCATGAAGGATCTGGCTACCGGCATCGAACAGCAGGTGACCTCGAGCCCCGGTAACGACAAGGTGGCCGACATCAGCGGCAACATCGTCGTCTGGCAGCGGACGGTGGGCTCGGTGTCGGATATCTGGATGAAAAAGCTCTCAACCGGAATCGAGCAGGCGGTCAGCCTTAGCAGCCCTTTCCAGAATTCTCCGCGCATCAGCGGCGACCTCGTCGTCTGGGAAGATTACCGCGCCGGCAATTACGATCTCTACATAAAAGACCTGACCTCGGGTGTGGAGAGGCCTCTCGCCACCGGCCCTTCCACCCAGGCACGGCCGGCGCTCGACCGCGACAAGGCAGTCTGGGAAGATTACAGTTCCGCGGGCGTATACACCATCTGGCTGGAGACGATTCCCGACACCACCCCGCCGGCGATCAGCAACCTCTCGCCGGCTGACGGCACCAATACCGGATGCACGTCGCCGGTGATATCCGCCACATACTCAGACAACAGGACCGGCGTCGACACGGGTTCAGTGCAACTGACGGTTGACGGGCAGGACGTGACCGCCAGCGCTTCGGTCATAGCCGGATCGGTTTCGTACCAGGCCTCCTTCCTGGGCGACGGGAAACACAGCGCCACCGTCAAGGTTGCTGATGTATCGGGAAATACTTCGAGCGCGACCTGGCAATTCCAGACGTCGCCTCCGGCCCTGGGACTCAACGCGCAGACGCCTTTCTGGGGAAGCTACAGCGACTACCTGGATCAGAAACTGACGGTTCCATATCAGCTGGCTAACAACTCTGCCGACACAGCCGTGGCCAAAGTCGAGATACTGGCGGCTTCAGCCTCTTCCGGAGTGATTGCCGCCAGCGCCTTGCCGCTAAGCCTGGGAGATATCCAGCCGGCTTCAAAGTCTGGTTTCGCGCTGAAGTTCCTGATTCCGGGAGGGCTGCAGAGCTTTAAGACCGAGATCTATGCCAGCGGGGTAGACCCCTGCGGCGACGTTCATTACATCCCCGGGCCTCCCCCGTAATAGGAAAAATCAGGCCGCGGAATGCCTCCGCATCAGGTTGACGAAACTATCCGGATCAGGCTGCCGAACGCCTCCAGCCGGTGCGCATGAAATAGAACCGGACCGCTCCCCGCGAGAGGTAAAGCATGCGGCGCCCGCCCCTCTGCAGCAGAGAGCCCTTGCCTGGCCGATCGCCGGCGGCCGAGCCGTACCTGGGCAAAACAGATCCCGCCGTCAACAGCTCCAGCCGTCCCAGCAGCCGCGCCGCCAGCCTGCTATCCAGGCGGGAGAAATCCCTGAATCGGCCTGACCGGTTCAATCCGGAGACCTTTCCAATGATCTCATGTGAGGCGACCGGGTCATCGGGAGTGATTGCATTGTCGCCCTTGGTGATGAAAGCGTTCTCGCCGTGCCGCCCGTCGATGCGGATCAAACGGTGCACTTTGACGACATTGCCGGAGGTGTGGGTCATGAGGATGTCCCCGCGTGAAGGACCGCCGGGACCGATGCCGCTGACGAGTAGCTCGTCTT
>JAJZQT010000046.1 GCA_021803005.1 Actinomycetes bacterium | reverse complement strand
GGCAATGCCGAGTTTCCCCGCCCGGAGAAATGGCCCGCCGCACTGGAGGAGCGCATGCACAGCCTGGGAGCCGCGCGATTCGAGTCACTGGGGATCGAGCGCGGGGATGAAGACGCAAGGAAAGCAATCTCGGAGAACAACAACCGCTTCTTCGGCGCTCCGGTGGTCGCGTATCTTTGCATGGACCGGTCCCTGACAGCCTGGTCGATCCTCGACCTGGGCCTGCTGGCCCAGAGCATCATGCTGGCGGCGGAAGAGCTTGGCGTGGCCACCTCGATCGCCTACAACCTGGTCATATATCCAGACCTGATCAGAAATGCCCTTGGAATTCCCGAGGATCAAATCATCCTCATCGGAATTGCTCTGGGATACGCAAAAGCGGAATCGGTGCAAAATCGCTTCCGCAGTCCGCGCCGGCCGCTGGAGGAGGCGGTCAGCTTCCATGGCTTCTAAGGAGGTCTTAAAGCAGCCGCCGGTTCAACGACGGCTGCAGCTTACGCTTGCTCCGTCGCCGGCCGCGCGCCGCGCGCATCGTCATCCATGGGGCCGTGCTCGTCTTCTCTCGTGACCAGCTCCGGTTCGTGCTCGGGATCGATGTTGGCCAGCTCCGCTTCCAGCTCCATGCCGCTCTCGGTGATGGCCGGCGCATTGGAGCGGCGCAGCTTGATCTCGGGGATCAGGCAGGTCACAAGAAATGCGAGCACCATTATCCCCGTGCTGGCGATAAACAGGTTGGCGATCGAGGAGCTGAACGCGGCCCTCAGGGTTTCGAGGAAGTGATCGAAGGATCCCAGGATCTGGGCCTGTGAATCGGCAGGCGCCTGCGCCACGATGGCCGCCTTGATCTGCGCCTGTCCGTCAGGGGTGAGGAAATTCTGCAGCGTGTTGGAATCGATCTTGCCCAGGGCGTCCGGATTCATCTTGTTCATCGCCTGGACGAAGTTGTCGCTCGACAGACCGCTTAGCTTGTCTGCCAGCTGGCTGTTGAGCATTCCGCCGAGAATGGCGCTGCCTACAGTGCCGCCAATGCTCCGGAACAGCTGAGTGGACGCTGTCACCTGTCCGAGTTGAGAATGGCCGAAGGCGCTTTGCACGGCGATCATGAAGATAGGCATGGTCATGCCCAGTCCGAGGCCGGTGATAACCATATTCAGACGCAGCGTGCCGCTCGAAGTATCCACGCCCATTCGCGACATCAGGTACAGTCCCATGCAACTTATTACCATGCCGGCGATGCCGAGGTACTTGTATTTGCCGGTACGCGAGACGATCTGGCCGGTGATGACCGAGGCCACGATCAGGCCGCCCATAAGCGGCGTCAGGGTCAGACCTGAATTTGTTGCCGAGACGCCTACCACCCCTTGCGCAAACAGGGGAATGAAAATGATGGCGCCGAACAATCCCATGGAAGAAAGGAATGTCGCGGTTACAGATACGCTAAAGACGCGGTTGCGGAACAGGGACATGGGCAGGATTGGCTCCCTGGCCTTCGTCTCCGCCATGGCAAAAGCTATGAACGAGGCCGCCGAGAGGGCAAAAAGGCCGATGATAACACCAGAACTCCACGCATATTCGCTGCCTCCCCAGACGAAGGCAAGCAGCATCGGCACCAGGCCGGCGGCCAGCAAAAAAGCCCCGGCGTAGTCGAGCGCCCGCTCCTTGACATCAGGCTTGATCCTCGGGAAGCCTAACGCTATAACGGCCAAGGCAAACAGGCCCAGGGGAATGTTGATGAAAAAGATCCAGCGCCAGGTGCTGTTGTCCGTGATCCAGCCGCCCATCAGCGGGCCGGCGACGCTGGCCAGGCCAAAGGCGGCGCCGATCAGACCCTGCCACTTGCCGCGCTCGGCCGGCGGGAAGATATCGCCCACGGCGGCGACGGAAAGCACCATCAGCGCGCCGCCGCCGATGCCCTGGAAGCTGCGGAAGGCTATCAGCTGCCCCATACTCTGGGCAAAGCCGCACATCACCGAGCCGGCCAGAAAGATTGAGATGGCGGCCAGGAAGAAGCTGCGGCGTCCGTAGATGTCGGAAAGCTTGCCGTAGATCGGAACAGTTATGGCGGATACCAGCATGTAGGCGGTAAACACCCAGCTGAAGTGGGCCAGTCCATTTAGGTCCTGGACAATCTTCGGCATCGCGGTAGCAACGATCGTCGAATCCAGGGCCGCCAATAACATGGCCAGCATCACGCCGGCCATAACCATGAACTTGCTATTCCTGCTCAGCATCTTCTAATCAGGCCTCGGTTTCAGCTATAATCTTGCGGATGGACTCCAGGCGGTCGGAAAGGTGGGTGGCGAACTGTTCCAGCTCGGAGAGTTTGACCATGGCCACCATATTGCTGCCGAAGCCGAACGTCAGCAGCTTGTCACCCTTCGCGATGCCCATGGACTGGCGCGCCTCGGCCGGAATCACGACCTGGCCCTTTTCACCTACGGTGGTAGTTCCGTAGAAGCGTTCTTCAGCTGGTTTCTTCTTCATTTCCATCTTTCGTTAATTCCTATAAGTAGGAAAAGTATAACAAAATGTTTTCATGCCAGCTAAGCCTTTCCCATGCTGCCGCAGCCGGAGTTTGTCTATTGACCCCCTGATGTTGGATAATTTCTTGTCTGAAGCGGGGGAGAGGTGTCCGAGCTGGCCGAAGGAGCACGACTGGAAATCGTGTAGGCGGGGTTAACTCGTCTCGAGGGTTCGAATCCCTCCCTCTCCGCCATTTGCCATTTGGGGACGTTGGTTTCCAATGTTTCCAAAAGTTTATCCGCGCCCGTAGCTCAGCTGGATAGAGCGTCGGCCTCCGGAGCCGAAGGCCACAGGTTCGAATCCTGTCGGGCGCGCCAATTATTAACGAGTCTGGAGTGATTTGTGGAACGTCCCCTCTGGGCGCCCTGGAGAATCAAATACATCCTCGGGGAGAAGGAGGCGGCCTGCCTCTTCTGCCGTGTGTTAAAAGAGGACAGCGACGCCGAGAACCTGGTTCTGTACCGCGGCACGTTCGCCTTCGTGATCATGAACCTCTATCCCTATAACCCCGGGCACCTGATGGTGGCTCCCAACCGGCATGTCTCTGAGCTGGAGCTGCTCGAACCCGATGAAGCGCACGAAATCATGGATCTCACCCAGAAATGCGTTTCGGCGCTCAAGCAGACGATGCATCCGGATGCGCTCAATTCCGGCTTCAACCAGGGCGATATCGCCGGCTCGAGCATCAAGGAGCACCTGCACCTGCACATCGTTCCCCGCTGGCAGGGGGATAATAACTTCATGCCGGTGCTGGCCGATATCCATGTGGTTCCCCAGGCGCTCGAGGAAACCTACGAGATGCTTGCCCCTCTTTTCTCCTGACTTCCCCATTGCCAACGGCGTTTTTCTGCATTGACACCTCGCTTCGCCTCCATTAAAGTGAACTAAGCTAATCATCTTTAGCTATTTCATCCCAGGTGTTCGCGGAAGTTCGTCACGGCGGGGGCAGCTTGATGGAAAGTTCATGGAGGCTTGATGGAGATAAGCAGACAGGCGGATTACGCCATCAGGGCGATACTCGACCTTGCCAGGTTCCCGGTGGGAGAGCTTGCCCAAACCCGGGACATTGCCATACGGCAAGGCATACCCGAGAAATACCTGCCGACCATCGTGCGCACACTCGCGCGCTCGGGGCTCCTGAGAACGCTGAGAGGCAGTCATGGCGGCATCACACTCGCCAGGCCTCCCGCAGAGATTACCCTGCGGCAAGTCGTGGAAGCCATTGACGGCCCTGTTCTTCTCAACCGCTGCCTGCTGCGGCCAGGTGAATGTACGGTCGGCGCCAGCGGATATTGCTCATTGCATTTCTTCTGGGAACAGATGGTGGAGGAGATCGAGCACAAGCTCGATGAGATAAACTTCGGCGATCTTGCCAGCGGCAAGGTCGCCGACTTCGGTTAACCGCCTATCTCGCCAGCAGATTGTCCAGGTTCTGCTTCAGCGTTGGCTGATCCTGGAAGGAATCGGTGACCTGTACCCGGTTGCCGTTCTTGTCTATGAACAACATCCCCGGAATATGCGTGATGCCGTAGCGCTGGTACTCGCAAAGGCCTTCAGGGGTAGCCAGGTCGTAGCGGAGAAACTCTATTCTGTCCTGATACGCTTGCTGTAGCTCATCAACGATGGGCTTCTCCTTCTGGCATACCGGTCAGGTGTCGCGGAAGAAGTAGACGTGTTGAGGTTTGCCGCTGGGAGGGGGGATGATGCTGGGCGCGCTGGCATCGCACTGAGGTGCCGTTGCGGCCGCGGTCGTCGTCGATGAACCGCCACAACCGGCTAAAAGAGCTGCCAGCAGCAGGGCTGCGGCTAAGCCTAAAATCAACCAGAGATATCGCGCTCGTCTCATATTGGCCAATATTCTAGCTGAATTTGCTATCAAATGAAAAGCGCGAGCCCTTGTTATAATCTTTCCATGAAAATTCTCGCCGCCGACATCGGTTACGGAACCGCCGACATCCTTGTTTTCGATTCTGAGATGGCGATCGAGAACTGCCCCAAACTGGTCCTGCCTTCGAGGACGCAACTGGTGGCGCGGCAGATCTCCGAGGCGACGCGGCAGGGCCTTCCCGCGGCCATGAGCGGTCCCACCATGGGCGGCGGTCCCAGCGGCGCCGAACTAAAAAAACATCTCGAAAAAAAGTTGCAATTTTTCGCCAGCCCTGCGGCGGCGCTCACCTTTCACGATGACCTCAGGCGGGTTGCGGGCTGGGGTGTGTCCATAGTCGACGACCCGGAAGCAGCCCTGCCGGCTGGCGGCATCGCCATTAAGAGCGGTGACCTCGAGCTGCAGTCGTTGTCGCGCGCGTTTGAGGAGTTGGGCATCGGGTTCGATTTTGACGGCGCCGCCATCGCCGTCCAGGACCACGGTTACTCACCAGGGGCCAGCAACCGCAGGCATCGCTTCTCACTCTGGCGCGGAATTCTGGCCGGGAATGCGTCCCTGGCGAGTCTGGCGTTTCCCTCAGGGTCGATTCCTGAAAGCTACTCGCGTATGAGGTCGGCCGCCTCGATCATGGCGGGTTTCGACCGGGTGCTGCTCATGGATACCGGCCCGGCGGCATTGCTCGGCGCCTGTCTTTCGGTATCAGGCCGGCCAGCGGGCAAGGACTGCCTGGCGGCATATTTCAATCAGGATAGAGCCGGCCGGGCCCGAACACCGTGCCATGCACCCCGGCTTGTCGCCAACATCGGCAACGGCCACACATTGGCCGCCATTATCACCGGCGGCAGGATCGATGGCCTATTCGAACACCATACGGGCATGCTGGACCGGCAGAGATTCGACTCATTCATGCATCGCTTCACCAGCGGCGGTCTCGGCGATGATGACGTCTTCAATGACGGCGGGCATGGCTGTATCCCGCCTTCGCGGAGCTATTCACTGGAGGAACTGGGACCGGCGCTGGTCACCGGTCCCCGCCGCGATATCGTTGCCGGCGGGAAGCTGCGGCTGGAAATGGCGGCCCCTTTCGGGGACATGATGCTGACGGGGTGCTTCGGCCTGATCGCTGCCTGGGGGCTCGCTAGCCGAGATCCCGCTTTCTGAACACCCAGGAGGCAAGCAAAATGGCGCCGCCTATATACACGGCTTCATAGCCGAACGACCAGCCCCGGGGAGCGAATGTCGCCGTCTCGGTGCCTGCCAGTTCAGCGGCCCGGGACTGCCCCATCAGTATCTGGCTGGCCAGGTCGCTCACCTCACTTACGGGCAGAAGCATCCTCAACCCGCCGGCCAGTGTCACGATGAAGATATTGTCAGAAGTCTGGCCGATGGCGTTGATCACCCGCAGATTGGAGGTAAAGATAAACACCAGAAATACAAAGATGGCGTTGGCGATCACCGGCAGGAAGGTCGAGAAGAACAATGTCAGGCTGACCATGGTCACGACGTTGAGCATAACGAGCCCGATCGCGGGCAGGAAGTGCCAGATGAAGACTCCCGAGCCGATCGAGACGGTCGCCCATAACACCAGCCCCATGATCAGCACGTAGCCCGCCATCAACAAAGCGTGACCGAGCCACTTGCCGAACACGATCTGCCAGCGATGGACGGGTTTAGTGACCACGGCAAGGATAGTTCCCTTGTCAACCTCGGTGAAGATGGCTCCCAGGGTCGTGAAAATGGCCATGCTCATGCCGATGAAGTTGAGCCCGCCCATGGCAAAGCTGAGGAAATCGCGGCCGGCGGCGCTTTTCATCTCCATGTCGCCAACGACGGCGCTGCCGCCCGATGAAGAGCTCAGCACCGGCACCAGGGCCAGGTAGAGAAAGCTGATGACCAGCCCGATGATCATGGTCCTGCTGCGGATCGTCTGCCGCAGGGTGAAAGAGGCCAGCGCCCAGGTCTTCACGCGCCGCTCTCTTCTATCGACTGCACGAAGATCTCTTCGAGCTGCTGGCTGCGGGGAGTGAACTCCCGCAAGACGGCTCCGCTTTCCATGATAATTTTCGCCAGCAACGATACCTGCGCTTCGTCTTTGAGCATGACCGTCATGTCGCCGTTGTTGCCCTCGATGTTCGCTGCCACCTTCCTTATCTTGTCCAGGGCCTCCGCCGGCAGCCCCTCGACGCGGATGTCAACGCAATGCGTCGGCTGGACCAGCGACTCTATGTCGCCGAGCCTGATCAGCTTGCCCTTGTTGAGGATGCCGATCTGTGAACAGGTCATTTCGACCTCGGAAAGAAGATGCGAATTCAGAAAGACGGTGGTGCCCTCGTCGCGAAGGCTCAGGATGAGATCACGGACGTCGCGGCGGCCCAGCGGGTCGAGGGCAGAAGTCGGCTCGTCGAGGAACAGCACCTCGGGCTTGTTGATGATCGCCTGGCCGATGCCGATCCTCTGCAGCATTCCCTTGGAGTAAGTGCGTATCCGTGATCTGGCCGATTCTTTCAGGCCCACCAGCTCGAGGACCTCCCCGATACGGCGTTTGCGCTCAGCCGCAGGCATGCCGTAAAGGCGGGCGTGAAAATCCAGGAATTCCTCGGCGCGAAGAAAGTCATGAAACTGGAACATCTCGGGCAGATAGCCGATTTTTTCCCTGGCGGAGATATCACCGATGGGACTGCCCAGCAGGCGGGCCTGTCCCGAGGTGGGGAAGATGATCTGCATGAGCATCTGGACCGTGGTTGTTTTGCCGGCGCCATTCGGCCCCAGAAAACCAAATACCTCACCCCGGCCAATGCTCAGGTCGAGACCGTCGACGGCTTTGACCTCTTCGTCTCCGAACCCGTAGACCTTTGTGAGCCCTTCGATCTCGATGGCAGCAGACATCGGCCTCACCCAAATTCGACTATTAAAGGATCATTCCCTACCAAAGAAGGCTTTGCCGCCATCAAACTCGACAACTTGTGTCCGCGCCAACCTCGTGAAATTCGGTAATTTAATGCCCCCCAGAGGGAAAGAATCATATGCTCTGCGCCGGAACGCAGAGAAGTTCAATAATTATAGTCACAGTGGCATTAATTGCGCAATAATTAATGCTGATAGCCCAGCGCCGAAGGAGATTTTCCTGGCGGAACCGCGCGGATGTAATCCAAGGCGATCGCTGGCATGATTATTGTTGAGGCTCGACGCTGCTTGTTCCCGCGAAAAATCCTTTTTCATTGCTGGAAAACATGGCGCCGTGATATCGTAGACACGGAAAGAAACCTCAGCCGGCACATCGGCTGAATTCTTTTATTAACCGTCCTACCCGCTTGCTGGAAAGGGGGGTCGGGGTACACCGGCAGCATTTTTAGTAAAATGTTGGTCGCGGTTTGAATCCCCAGGCCGCTGTCCGACGTCAAACGGATGAAATATTGTCCAAAGGAGGAGGAAAATGAGTGAAGGAATCGATGTAAAGGCTGATTCTGTCCTCGACGTCCAGGGTCTTTGTTGCCCGATGCCCGTCGTCAAGGCCAAGAAGGCAATGGACGCCCTGGAAGTGGGCCAGGTACTCGAGATCATTGGCACCGACCCGGGTTCCAAGGGTGACATGCCGGCTTGGGCCAACCGCGCCGGACACGAGTTTCTCGGCTCGACCGAGGAGGGAGAAGTATTCCATTTCTGGGTTAAGAAAGGAAAGTGAGTTTCTAAATGGCAGACCGTTTAGCCATCATCGCATCGAAGGGCACGCTCGACATGGCCTATCCGCCGCTGATTCTGGCCAGCACTGCTGCGGCGATGGATATGGAATGCGCGATATTCTTCACCTTCTACGGACTGGATATCGTCAATAAGAAAAAATACGCAAACCTGAAAGTTGCGCCCGTAGGTAACCCGGCCATGCCGATGCCGGTACCGAACATCGTCGGCATGATCCCCGGAATGACTGCAGTGGCCAGTAAAATGATGAAAGACATGATGAAAAAAGCCAAGCAGCCGACCATCCCTGAGATGATCAAGCTCTGCGCCGAGACCGGCGTAAAATTGTGGCCTTGTGAACTAACCTTGCAGGTTATGAGCATGAAACCGGAGGACCTCATACCCGAGGTCGACAAGACCTGCGGTGCGGCAGCGTTTCTCGATTATGCCGCCGAGGCCAACATCAGTTTGTTCATTTAAGCCAAAAGGCATGACGGTGAGACACAAGAGGCGGGCCCTGTGCCCGCCTCTTTCCATTTCCGCGGCTGTGCCGGCCGCGAAGTAATTCCTCGAGCGGCTTATGTTATAGTAGCCCCGCGTGAACGAACGGCTGTGTCTCAGGCTATTATCAGGCGGTCGCATTTTGGCATCAGACAATTCCAGATGCTTGCACTTCTCATTCACGCTTCTCTGCCTCACCGCACCGTTACTGGCGATCATGGCTACAGGGCTCTGTCTCGTCCATGCCCCCGCCGTTCTGGGCGGCACCTCGCCGCCGGTCGCTGACGGCGCGACCTCTCCCGTGATGAACAATATCCAGCCGCCTGAAAACGTGGGCGCAGATTATTTTGGCGTCAATGCCGAGAGGCCGCATGAGGATGTCTACAACAGCGATATCCTGGCCGCCGCGAACCAGTACGGCGACGACTACTCGATCGAGGCCACGGTCAAAATCAACGAGACCTCCACCGCCAATGGAACCGCCGGCCTGATCGTCAGGTCCGGCGGCGATGACCAGAATTTCTACTACTTTGGCATCTATCCCAATGAGGATAAATGGAAGCTGTACAAACCCGGTTTCCCTGAACCGGTTGAAGGCTCTTACCAAATAGGACTTGCGCCTCAGGCCTACGATCTCAAGGTCACCGCGGCCGGCAGCACGATTACCGCCTATATCAACGGAGCGCAAGTGGGTTCCCTGGACGACACCCTGCTTCCCAACGGCGGCGCCGGGCTTCGGATTAGAAGTTCTGACGCGAGCTTCAGCGGCGTCAGGATAAACGGCGCCGCCCAGGACCTCGCCGGCTGGAGCGCCAGCCATGCGGTAGCCTGGACGGAAACATCGGGCAGCGCCGCCCGCGGCAACGTCCTCCTGGATCCATCGCTGCTGGCAAGCCCGGAGCTTTCCCCGGGGCTTGATCAGCGCTTCCGTATGCTCGTGGCCATGGGCGCCAGTCAGGTCCGCTTCATGCTCTCGTGGGCGGAGATACAGCCCCAGAGCTCCAGCCAGCCCTATTCCTGGCGTTACGCGGACGCCTTTGCCATCGCCGCCCACAGGTACGATCTGGAGATTGTACCGATCGCGCTTTTTGCCCCGAGATGGGCGGTCCGGCCAGAGTTCCGCGACAGCGTTTTCTATCATGCCTACCCTCCGGTTGACAACAGTGGTAATCTTGACACTACCAGTTTCGCGCAATTCGTTGCCTCCGCCACCGGCCGTTACAAGCGCGGCGGACAGCTCGCGGTTCAGATGGGTTGGGGCACTGACGGCTACGGGCAGGCTGCCAGCTTCGAGATCGGGTCGGAGTTCAACCTGGGCATCGTCTACGAGAAGAAGAGCGGCCAGTGGCAGGCTACCGGCGCCGGCTGGCTTGGCAGCCTTTCGCAATTCGTTGACCTTTTAAAGGCCGGGCATGACGCGGTGAAGGGCGTATGTCCGGATTGCCTGGTTCTGAACGGCGCGCCGGCGGACGATGTCATCACCAATTATGACCTCGGTGATGACTCCGCGCGCCACGACAGCTACGTACCCTATCTCGATTCAAACCGGCTGCTTAACCCCGACGGCACGCCCGCCTGGCGCCAGACGGTGTGGCAGGGAGTCGACGACCTCTACAGCGAGATCGAGCGGCGCCCGGCTCCCGACAATCTGCCGGCGAAATACTTCGACGTCCTCAACGTACACACATTCATGTGGAAAGGTTACAGCGCCGACTGGCCGATTACGTCTGACAGATATGTCAGCTGCTCTTATTATTCGGACGACTGCTGGAAGCAATGGTACGACGTGAGGCTGCAGCAGATAGTGCAGGCGATGCACACACACAACGACTCCCGGCAGATCTGGTTGAGCGAGACCGGATTTCCCAGCGCCCGTCCGCCTGACGACAGCGAAGGCTTTCTCGGCTTCCTTTCGGAAGAGAAACAGGCGCGGGCGCTGGAATCTGCCTACGCTGAAGCCGCAAAATTCCCCGATGTCAAAAAAGTTTTCTGGTGGCAGGGATACGATTGCGACTATTCCGGAAATCTCGGCCTGGTGAGAGATGATCTCTCCGCCAAACCCTCATACGCGGCCTACGGCTGGATGGCAGGCAGGAATCTTACTTTCAGATCCGGCTTTTCATATTCCTGGTATGACAATACAGAGGCCGCCAACTGGGTGCTGATGGCCAATCCGGCTTCGGCCGCAGGCGCGGCAAAGTTCGATCTTGCCATCGGCGGCCGGCAGAAGGGCATGCCGTCGCTGGCCGGGCAGCCCCCCGGGGAAGTTCCACGCGGCTCAATCCTGTACGCCCGTTATCCCGGGGTGATCGGCGGTCCCGTCTATGCCGGTTATGAGGCCCGCTCTGGCGCCATCTCGAGCGAGAGAACGCTTTGGGCCGGCAACTCGCTGGAGGAAGTGCCCGGTACGGAAAACTCCCGGCTGTCGGATCATTTCTACTGGTCCTGGTATGACGAGCAGACGCCGGGCTGCAAAGACTGGCTCCTGGTGGCCAATCCCGCCTCGACTCCTGTTTACTACCGCATCAGGATAGCCGGCGCCGACGTCATGACCGGCCAGGCCGCACCGGGAGAAATCGTTACCAGCCGCTTCCCCGGCGTCATGGGCGGGCCGGTCGAGGTCCAGGCATGGTCTGACGCCATCGATGGCGGCCAGCCGGCCGAAGTGATGGCCTCGCAACGCGTGCTGTCAAATGGCGACAAGGCGTTTAATGAGATGCCGGGCATCCCCGCCGCCGAGCTGGGCAGCGATTACTACTGGACCTGGTACGACATGCAGAGCGCCGGCGCCCGAAACTGGGTGCTCATCGCCAATCCTCCAGGGGCTGCTGCCATCTACTATGAGATAAAGATCGGCGGCAATACCGTCAGGAGCGGCGGCCCGATTTATTCCGGGAAGAGCGAGGCGCCGGTCTTCCCGGGAACCATGGGCGGGCCGGTCGAGGTCAGGACTTTTTCCGACCCCGGGCATCAGAGCGCCGCAAATTCCATAGCCTCTCAAAGGTTAATATGGGGTCCGTCTTTTGAGGAAGTGCCGGGCCTGCCGGAGGTGGAACTCTCCGCTGATTATCACTGGACCTGGTACGACATGCAGAGCGCCGGCTCCAGGAACTGGGTTATCGTCGCCGCTCCTGCCGGCGCCCCTCCCATCTACTACACGATCTGGATGGGAGGGGCGCCGGCAGGGAGTGGGGGCCCTATCTCCGGAGGGCAGAACCAGGCGATTGCCTTCCCCGGTTACATGGGCGGCCCCGTGGAGGTCAGTACTTACGCCGACGCCGGACACACCATCGCGGCTGATTCCCTGACCTCCCAGCGGGTTTTATGGAACGGCTACATTAACGAGGTCGTTGGCACAACGCTTGATTGACGTCAGGGCTTGTTTTTGGTACTGGACGTAGACGCATGCATCAGGCGCGCCGCAGCGAGCATTGATCGCCGCACATGCTGCAGCCGTCAGGGTCGTCCAGGGGCCTGGCTTCACGTACTGACCGTGCGCGCTCCGGATCGAGCGCCAGCGAAAACTGGCCCTCCCAGTCGAGGCTTCTCCTGGCCTCACCCATGGCCAGGTCGCGGCCGCGGCGTCCGAGCCTGACCATGTCGCCTACATGGGCCGCAAGCCTGGCCGCCATGACGCCTTCACGGACATCCTCCCGGAAGGGAAGGCCCAGGTGCTCGGCCGGGGTGACATAACAGATGAAATCAGTGCCGTAGGCGACCGCCCAGGCGGAGCCTATGGCCGCGGTGATGTGGTCGTAGCCTGGAGCGATGTCGGTAGTGATGGGCCCGAGCATGTAGAAGGGCTTGCCGCCGCTCATCTTCTTCTGCAAAACGACGTTGGCCTCGATTTCGTCGATAGGGATGTGGCCCGGGCCCTCGAGCATGGCCTGCACGCCCGCGTTCCGGGCGCGATCCGCCAGGGCGCAGTTGACCAGCAGCTCCTGTATCTGGGCCTGATCGGTTGAGTCGCCGATAGCCCCGGCGCGCATGCCGTTGCCGAGGCTGAGCACGACATCATACTCCCGCAATACTTCAAGCAGCCGGTCGAACTTTTCAAAAAGCGGGTTCTCCCGGCCGTTGCTTTCCATCCACGAAATCATGAAAGCCCC
>JAJZQT010000045.1:4978-13061 GCA_021803005.1 Actinomycetes bacterium | reverse complement strand
GTGCCGGCGATCTCGGCGAACGCCTCGGTTATCTTGTCAACCAGCGCCTGCTTTTGTTCCTGGCTGCGGCCTTCGTAAAGTTTTACCTCGATGAAAGGCATCAGGATCCGGCCCAGGGGGCGATTTCCTCGAGCAGTTTCTTCTTGGGCAGCGCGCCGATCAGCTTCTTCTTGACCTCGCCGCCATCAAAGAGAAACAGTGTAGGAATACTCAGGACGTCGTATTTGCTGGCGGTCGCCTGGTTGTTATCGACGTTGAGTTTTTTTACCAGGACCTTGCCGGCCTGCTCGTCGGCGATCTCATCGAGGATGGGAGCCATGGTCCGGCAGGGGCCGCACCAGGGTGCCCAGAAATCCACCAGAACCGGCGTGGCCGACTGCAGGACGTCGGCTTCGAAAGTGGCATCGGTTACTTCGGTGACGTTGTCGCTCACTCTTCCTCCTTGGGGTGGGTAAGCCAAAAACTTTGAGCGTTATTATAGCCTAGAGAACGGTAATTGTAACTAGCGGACAGGCGCATGCCGGAATTCGGGATCCGGCTACACTTCCTCGAGATACCTTGCCACCTCGACCGCGGCCAGCGCTCCTTCACCTACCGCCACGGCCACCTGCTTGACCAGGTTGGCGCGGCAGTCGCCGGCGGCGAAGATTCCCGGCACGTTGGTCTGCAGCTTCTCGTCGGTGAAGATGAAATCGCGGCTGTCCATGTCGATGACGCCCTCGCAGAAAACCGTATTGGGGGTCGTGCCTATATAGAAGAAAACGCCGTCGACCTGGAGGCTTGTGCGCTCGTGGTTGTTCTTGTTCTCGACGACGATCTCCTCGACCTTGCCGGTGCCCAGGACCTTCCTGAGATGGGCATCCCAGACGAAATTGATCTTTTCATTTTTCAGCGCGCGCTCCTGCAGGATCTTGTCAGCGCGAAGCTCGGAGCGGCGATGCACGATGTAGACCTTGCTGGCGAACCTGGTGAGGAACATGGCCTCTTCGACGGCGGCGTTGCCGCCTCCGATCACGGCCACGACCTTATCGCGGTAAAAGGCGCCGTCACAGGTGGCGCAGTAGGAGACGCCCCGCCCCCGCAGCTCTTCCTCGCCGGGAATGCCGAGCGCCCGCGGCTCGGAACCGCTGGCGATGATGATGGAGCTGGCGGTAAACGATTCGTCCTCGGTCTTGACGATGCGGTCATCGCCATCAGCCTCGATCGTCGCCACCGGAGTTATCTCCCTGATCTCGGCGCCGAACTCCAGCGCCTGCTGCTTCATCAGCTCCGTAAGCTGGAAGCCCCCCACGCCTTCGGGGAAGCCGGGATAGTTCTCGATCAGATCGGTGGTGGCCGCCTGGCCGCCGGCTGTGGCCTTCTCGAGGATAAGCGTTTTCAGGCGCGCGCGCCCGGTGTAGAGCCCGGCGGTGAGACCGGCCGGTCCGGCGCCGATGATGATCACGTCGTATTTTTCTGACATTCATGCCCTCCGGTAGGTTTTGTGTGCAATTCTAGCAGACTCTTCATTTCGAGGCTGTTTCCCTTTATTTACAGACTGACTTCCCGTCCGAAAGTTTCAGAAATCATACAGTGAGGGCGGCATGAGTTGCGCTATTTCTTCCCCGGTACCCTCATCCGTCTGATGCTTCCCGCAAAACAAGAAAAATAAAACCTGGGCCGGAACGACCAGGGACGCGCCCGGAGGGCGCGTCCCTGGGTGCTTATCGTATGCACCAGTTGCTGATTCGTTATTGCCGGCTCCGTGCCTGTTGCTTGCTGCTAACCGTGTGCCTGTTGCTTACTGCTAACCGTGTACCTGTTGCTTACTGAGCCGGCGGCGGCGGCACCGTCACGCTGCACTGCCAGGCCGGGCACTCGAAGGTGACTTCCTTCACGTTGCCCAGGCTGGCGAGCACCGGCTTCTCGTAAGTGATGAGTTTTCTATCAGTCATTTCCGCATCACTCCTTAAGGTGTCGGGGGCGGGCCGGGATACGTGTAAGTGCCATACCATTCCATGCCGGCGCCGTAGGCGGCCGTTGCGTCAGGCACGTCGGTAGCCGTCGCGTACACGTTCGTCGAGAACGATCCCACTGACGCAGGAACATTGAACTTGACCGTGGCGATGCCGGAATTACCGGCGCCGATGGTTCCGGCAACGGCGGGCAGGCCGGAAGCCAGCACACCGTTGGTTGAAGGCGCCGCGACGATCATGGTGTTGTATGCGGGACCGTGGGCAGCCTGGTTGACAGTCTCGCAGGAACCCGCGGGCGCCGGAGCGCCGCCGCAGGCGGCGGGATAGTTCAACGGGCCGGGAGGGGCCGGCGCATTATTGGTCAGCCTGAAGTTGACAGACAGTAGATGGTTGGTGTAATCGGCGTAACTGGACCAGTAGACGCTATCCCTGCTCGCCGACATGGCGAAGTCGCCGGGCAGCCACTCGGGCTTGACGCCCACATGCGGCTCGGTGCCGTTCCAGACGACCGGGGCGCCCACCAGGGCCAGCCTGCCGGTGTCGTACTTCCAAGGCGCGGTCAGAGCGGTCGACTTGGGCCGCGCGTTCGGGCCGGCGATGTTGTCGGGGTCGCAGTTGCCGGTCAGAGTGGAGTCGGCCGGGCAATCGTTAGGCGAGGGATCGCCCGGTGAGTTCAGATGCTGATACGGCTGGATGGTGGTCGGATCGGTGATCCAGTCATCTTCCCAGGCGAGCATGCCGCCGTAGAGGACGTTGGCGTTGGTGAAGCCCATGCCCGCGGCTTCCTGCGCCGCCCATGAGGCCCGGTAGCCGGACTGGCAGACGAAGACGAGAATGTCATTCTTCTTGATGCTGCCGTCGGCAATCAGCGCGTTCAGATATGACGCATAGTTCGGGTTTTCCTGCATGCGGATATTCCAGAGCGAAGCGTAAGGAACACCGTCCCAGTGGAAACCGATCCAGTAAGGATCGGAATAGGCTTCCTCGTGGCTGCCGTCGGGATTGGTCCAGACGGGGTGGCCTGAATTGGTCACGGTGTAAATAGGAAGACCCAGTGCGATCTGCATCGGACAGACATCCGCGAGATATTCAAACGACGAACGGACATCGATCAGATGGACGTTTGGAGCCACGGCGTTGCCGTGATTGGCCGGATTGGCGATGAGAGCATCGACATCCGCATTCGTGATGATCGAATTGAAACTGCCGGGACCCGGAACCGGCGCCGGTGTGAAGCCGGGCACCGGCGGCGGCAGCGGTGTTCCGAGGCCATAGGCGCCGCCCGATGAGATGGGCCCGCTTACGGCGATTACCAGGATAATTACCAGGGCGAACGGCGCCAGCATAAGCATCCTGCGGACGCCAACCCTTTGTAGAACCTTCATCCCCAAAACCTCCTGTTTGCGGTATAGAACCGCCCCCCGCACTACCCCCACAAATGCCCCCCACAAACCCCCGGATAAAACCGGTACCTCGATTGCACTCCACCTGGAGCCCGGCCACCACCTCCCGAAACGCCGATAAGTGTTAATAGATATGCGAATACAATAATATAGTTGAAAGGTATTTTTACAATAATGAATTATTAGGGCATAAATGATTATATTTACCCAGTACAGCCTATTTGACCGCCTTTACAGCCTCTTTGACCGCCTTTATCTGATGTGTGATTGAAGAAAAGCCATGCCTGTAATAATATGTATGAGTATTCATATTGGCTTATGGACATTTGAGTAACCTGCACCACAGGGGGAACATGGATCCGCAAGTAAAAGAAGATATATATAGATTGCACGCCCAGATCTGCAAGGCCCTGGCAGATCCCAAGCGCCTTCTGATCCTCAACGAGCTGCGTGAAGGAGAGAGGACCGTCGGCGATCTGGCCTCGGCGCTGGAACTTCCACAGGCAACGGTTTCACAGCACCTGGCGATCCTGCGGCAACGGGCGCTGGTGTACTCCCGGCGCCACGGCGTCAACGTTTTCTACACCATCGCCAACCCAAAGGTGATCCGCGCTTTCGATCTGTTGCGCGAGGTCATGGCCGAGCAGCTGGCCAAGGAGCAGAAGCTCCACCAGGCGTACGAGGAAGCCGCCACCGGCACCGAGTAGCGTCAGGGTAACGGGCTGCAAAGCATCCTGGACATCATTCTGCCGAAGCTGGAATTCTGGGGCTACTGGATTGTCCTGGCAATTACCTTCCTGGAGAACTCCGCCTTCGTAGGCCTGGTCATGCCCGGCGACGTCGTCCTGCTGGTGGCCGGGCTCCTGGCTTCGCATGGGACCCTCAACCTCTGGCTGCTGTTGGCGATCGCTTCCTTCGGAGCCGTGCTGGGAGACAGCGCCGGTTACGCCATCGGGCGCTTTGGCGGCGTCAGGCTCGTGAGCCGCATCGGACATTATTTCCGGGTCAATGACAGCCACCTGGAGCGGACGCAAAAATATTTCGACTCGCATGGCGGCAAGACGATCTTCATCGGGCGCTTCGCCACCGGCATCAAATCCTTCATCCCCGTGGCCGCCGGAATCAGCCGCATGAATTACGGGACCTTCCTGCTTTACAACATCATCGCCTCGGTAATAAACGTGGTGGCGCTGCTGCTGCTGGGATTTTTCTTTGGGGAAAGCTGGGCGCTGATCAGCCGGTGGATCGGCTATGGGGGCGGCGTCCTGCTGGCCGTCATCGTTGTCGCTGTTGCTGTTTTTTGGTATCTTCGCCGGCGGCGGGGCCAGGAGAAAACTACCCAGGACCCGGCACCGTAGCCCCCGAAACCCCGGCTGCCCCGGCGAGCAGCACCGCCTAGAACTCCACGCCTTCGCCGTCCTCGAGTATCCGGGTGCCGGCAAAGATCTTTCTGGCCGACGCCAGCATTCCCTGATGATAGGCGTCTCCCCGCAACGGATTTAAGTGGCAGAGCACCAGCTCCTCCACCCCGGCTTCCGCCGCCCGGGCTGCCGCCTGGCGCGCCGAAGTGTGGGCCACATAAGCTTCACGGGCAATGCGCTCGGTGGCGGGCTCCTCTTCCTCGACGCCGTCGATCCAGGCCTCGTGCACCAGCAGGCGGACGCCACGGGCGAACGTCGCCGTTCCCTCATCGTCAGCGGTATCGGTGGCAAACACTACCCAATCGTTTACGCGATAGGCCACGGAAGGGTCGGCGTGGATCTGCTTGCGGACGCTGACGGCAGCACCGCCAACGGTATGGGTCCCCTCGCAGATCGGCACGATACGAAGGTCCAGCGGCAGGTCGGCCAGCGATTGTGGGTTGTAGGGTTTGCGGATGAGCCCGGCGATGACCTCCCCGGGGTCGTCACCGGTTATGTGGGAAACCGGCGGATGCAGATAGACGGTCCGGTCCTTGAACATGGCCGGCAGATAAACGAGCCCGGCGATGTGGTCCAGATGATAGTGGCTGAGGAACATGTGCACCTCGCGGCCCGGTTCGAGCTCCGGGCGGAAGCGTTCCTCCAGAAGCCGCGACAGGCCGGTGCCGGCGTCAAAGATGAAGAGCGACTGAGGCGTTCCCAGGATGGCGCAGGTGGTCTCGCGGCGGGCGGTCGGTATCCAGCCGCCGGTGCCCAGCAGTGTGAATTTTGGTTTCATGCCTTTCCTCCCCTTTCAATCGAATTCCCGGAATGGGATCTCTCCGCCTCCGCTAAAGCGTCTTCGACAAGACGCTACGGCGGAGAGATCCCATTCCGGCAAACGTCTGAAACCTTCGTCAATCATTCCAGCGGGGACATCCCGTTCCGGATAACGCCTGAAATCTTCGTCTGGTGCATATTCTATGATATAGAATAGACAACGGTCTTATTGCGGGAACGGTTCGGTTCATGCCGGGCCGATGATGCGGATCGGCGCTTTGCCGGCCGCGCCCGCCGGCCGCCACTAGATAACGGAGCTTCCCATGAAAACCATGGTCAAACAACTGGAGCCGGGCCAGAAGGTAACCGGATTTTTCGTCTGCGCCGGCAAGATCGTCAAGGTCGACCGCAACAACAACCGTTACATGGACCTGCGGCTCTCCGACGCCAGCGGCGTCATCAGCGGCAAGATGTGGGACGTCAACGACTCCGACATCGGGCGGTTCTGCGCCCATGACGTCGTCAAGGTGCTGGCGGTGGTGACCAGCGGCTTCCGCGGCGCCCCCGAGCTCAAGGTGGAGCGTATCCGCGCCGCGGCGCCCGAAGACGAGTTCGATCTCGAGGAGCTGCTGCCCTCAAGTCCGCGCGAGCTCGCCGAAATGGAAGCCGAGCTGGCCGCCATCCGCGCCAGCATCGCCAACCCCTACCTGGCGGCGCTGCTCGACGAAATCTTCAACGAGGAAATGTACCATGATTTTTGCCAGGCCCCCGCGGCCAAGGGCTTCCATCATAATTACATCCACGGGCTGCTCGAGCATACGGTCTCGGTCTGCCGGGTCGCCGACGCCATCGCCGGCCAGTATCCAGAGATCAACCGCGACCTGCTCGTAACCGCGGCCATCCTGCATGATATTGGCAAGACGGTCGAATTCGACTATTCCACCGCGATCGATTATTCCGATTCTGGACGGCTGCTGGGCCACATCGTCCTCGGTGAGAAGATGGTCGCCGACGCCATCGCCCGGCTGGTTGACTTCCCCGCAGAGCTGATGCTGCAGCTGCTGCACCTCGTCCTCTCACACCACGGCGAGAAGGAATACGGCTCGCCGATCCGGCCGAAGACGCCGGAGGCGTTCCTGCTCAACCACGCCGACGATATCGACGCCAAGGCCAACGTCTTCCAGCGCAAACGCGCTGACAGCGACGAGCCCTGGAGCGAATTCAACCGGCCGCTTGACCGCTTCCTGTATCTGAGGAAAGCGGAGGACTAGAAAGTGCGAAGGCGCCTGCCGGAGCAGCTGCGCGAAGCGGGTTTGATATTACTTATCACCCGTGGTGCATTGTTCCTGATGGCGCCGCTGGCATATCTGACGCTGCCCAAGATCGATCCCACCACCCAGATGGAGCCGCCGTATGTCGATCACAGGCTCACCGATACCTTCACCGGGGTTCCTCACTACCTCTTTGATATCTGGGCAAAATGGGACTCGGTCTGGTTCCTGCGGATAGCCGAACACGGATACTCGGCGGTCGACGGCTCCGCCGCCTACTTTCCTCTCTATCCTATGCTTATTGCCGTTATCCGGCCGCTATTTTTAGGGAACGCGGTACTGGCGGGGATCTTCATCTCGCTAGCCTGCTGCCTGGGCGCCTTCTATCTCTTCTACCTGCTGGTGGAGATCGATTTCGGCAAGGAAATGGCGCGCAGGTCGGTCTTCTACCTGGCGATCTTCCCCACCGCCTTCTTCTTCCAGACGATTTACAGCGAATCGCTGTTCCTGCTGCTGACGATCGGCTCGATTTACGCGGCCAGGCGCAATGAATACGTGCTGGCGGGGATCGCCGGCGCGCTGGCGGTGCTGACAAGAAGCGCGGGACTGCTGCTGCTGGTGCCGCTGGCGATTATGTACGTGCAGGCTCGCGGCTGGAACTGGCGGCCGTCGAGCTGGGGTCTGCGCGGCTTCCGCTGGGATATTGTCGGGCTGCTGCTGGTGCCGCTGGGCCTGGCGGTCTGGATGCTCTACCTCTGGCTGCGCTTTGGCGACCCGCTCCTCTTTTCTGCGGCACAGTCAAACTGGCTGAGGTCTTTCGCCTTCCCGCTGGTTGGCCTGTGGCACGGCGCGGTCGAAGCCTGGAACGGGATGAGGACCATACTTGATACGAAAGATGTGACATATTTCCCTGTCATCGACAGCGACCCCAGGCTGTGGGCCACCTATAACGTCATGAACTTCGTCTTCACCGCCGGCTTCATCGGTCTCGGCATCGCCGCGATCAAAAGCCTGCCTGTGCACTATACGGCTTACATCTTCGCGGTGCTGCTGCTGCCGCTGAGCACGCCCTCGACTTACGTGCCGCTGTTCTCGATGCCGCGCTTCGTGCTCTCGGCCTTCCCCGCCTTCATCCTTCTGGCGCTCTGGGGCGAGAAGAACCGCTGGGTCGACATGCTGATCACGGTCACCTCGCTGGCGTTCCTGGGATTGTTCGTGGCCAAGTTCGTGGTGTTCACCTGGGTGTCCTAATTTTAGGGACACATTACTTAATT
>JAJZQT010000045.1:0-4878 GCA_021803005.1 Actinomycetes bacterium | reverse complement strand
ATGAGGCCGTCCCCCGCGCGGGCAGCAGCAGGTGGCCGCTGGCGCTGCTGATATTCGCCATCCTCTGCGTTACCATCCCCTTCCTCAACAAGGCTTTCCACCTGGACGACACCTTCTTCGTGCGCCTGGCGCAGGAAAAGCTCGCGCATCCGCTGGCGCTGGGACTACCCGATCACGGGTACGAGGGCAACTTCTTCACGCTCTATCTCGACACGCACCCGCCGCTGCTGACCAGCTACATGTCGCTGCTGATCCGCGTTTTCGGAGGCGCCAGCGAGATCGGACTGCACCTTGGTTTTCTGTTCTTCCCCGCGCTCGCGGCGGTTTCCATGTTCTTCCTCGCCCGACGTTTCACCGGCAGTCCGCTGCTGTCGGCCCTGCTGCTGCTGGTAACGCCCGGCTTCATGGTTATGGCGCAGAGCGTGATGACCGACGTCCCCGCCCTGGCACTCTGGCTGGCCGCCATCGCCGCCTACGTCTTCGCCGTCGACGGGAAGGAAAACCGGCTGCTTGTCCTTTCCGGAGTCTTCATATGCCTGGCTATTTTGACTACATATCAGTCACTGAGTCTGGTGACTTTGCTTTTTCTCTACGCCTGGCTGCAGCGTCGCCACACCCTCAGGAACATGATGCCGCTGGTCGCCGGGCTCGCCGTCTTCGGAGCGGTCATCGTTTACTACCTGGCGGCGACCGGCGGCCCGCCCAAGCTTTCCTACAGCATCGGCCTGAACCTGGCTCCCGCGTTTCTCGCCAACAAGATCCTGGCGACCCTGTCGGTGATCGGAGGCGCCACTGTCTTCCCCCTGGTGCTCGCCGCCGGAATGCTCAAAGGGAAAAAGGAATACCTCGCCTTCGGCGCACTGTTTGCCGCCCTGCTGATTTTCTTTTTGACCAAAGTCTCATCGGGTGAGTACACTGCTGCCGCGGCGATACTGCAGGCGATTTTCTGCGCGGCCGGCCTGCTGGCGGTTTACCGCTTCGCCGACAAGGCCATGGACGAGGCTATCGACAGTGATAATCCCGGGACCGGGCGAGACAGCATCTTTCTGGTGCTGTGGGTCGGCGGCGTGCTGCTTTACACCGTGGTCCTGCTACCCTACGCCTCGACCCGGTACCTGCTGCCCCTGTTCCCGCCGGTCATTCTCATGTTTGTGAGATACGCCGGCGGCATTATCAGCCCGGGAAGAAACTGGACCGTGTTCGCAGCCGCGGCGGTGGCCCTGACCGCAGGCTCAGGCCTCGCCGTCTCCGCCGCCGACTATCAGCTGGCGGGCGTCTACCGCAGTTTTGCCACCGACTATTCCCGGCAGCTGCGATCGGGCAATCACAAGCTCTGGTTCGCCGGGGAATTTGGACTGCGGTATTATCTCGAGGAAAACGGCGGCCAGTATCTCATCAGGGATGATAACTCCCCCGCCGCCGGCGACCACGTCGTACTCAGCCACGGGCTGATCGCCTATTTCATTTCCGATGATTTGAAGAAGCGCTTGCAACTCGAGCAGAGTGTCAATTACCCGAGCTCCTGGCCGGTCCGCGTCGAGGATCCGGGCAGCCAGGCCGGCTTCTACGATCAGTTCCACGGGAACCTGCCCTGGTCGCTGGCCGGACAGCCGATCGAGACGATCGACGTGTATTTAGTGAGATAGTAGCGGGACGGGATTTTTTCGCCGCAGCGCCTTGTCAAAGACGCTTAAGCGGAGGCGAAAAAATCCCGTCCCGCATAACCGCTATCCCATCTTCGGAATCTTTGCCATCGATTCCCTGATCTTCTCTTCCGGATACGCGTAGTCGGTCAATTTGCCGCTGAGATAATCATCGTAGGCACTCATGTCGAAGTGGCCGTGGCCGCTTAAGTTGAAAAGGATGACTTTCTCCTCGCCTGACGCCTTGCACTCGAGCGCCTTGTCGATGGCAGCCTTGATGGCGTGACTCGACTCCGGCGCCGGGATGATCGCCTCGGCGCAGGCGAACTGGATGGCCGCGTCGAAGATCTCGGTCTGTCCGTAGGCGACGGCGTCCATGTGACCGGCGTCCACCAGCGCGCTGATCAGCGGCGCCATGGCGTGATAGCGCAGGCCGCCGGCGTGGATCCCCGGCGGGATGAAGTCGTGGCCCAGCGTGTGCATCATGAAAAGCGGCGTCGAGGCGAGCGCGTCGCCGAAGTCATACGTGTACTTGCCCTTGGTCACCGTCGGGCACGAGCTCGGCTCGGCGGCCAGGAACTCCACGTTTTTCTTTCCTTCCAGCCTGTCCTTCATGAAGGGGAAGGCAAGGCCGGCGTAGTTGCTGCCGCCGCCGATGCAGCCGATGACGATGTCCGGATAGACGCCGGCCATCTCCATCTGCTGCTTGCATTCCTCACCGACGACCGTCTGGTGCATGAGCACGTGGTTCAAAACACTGCCGAGCGAGTAGTTGCAGTCGTCGTGCGTGGCCGCGTCCTCGCTGGCCTCGCTGATGGCGATGCCGAGGCTGCCGAGCGAATCGGCGTCGCCCTCGAGGATGGCGCGTCCGGAGTTGGTGCGGTCGGTCGGACTGGCGAAAACCTCGGCGCCCCAGACCTGCATCATGCTGCGGCGGTATGGTTTCTGGTCGTAGCTGATCTTGACCATGTAGACGGTGCACTCCAGGCCGAACATCTGCGTCGCCAGCGCCATCGAACAGCCCCACTGGCCGGCGCCGGTCTCAGTGGCGATGCGCTTGATGCCGGCTTCCTTGTTGTAATAGGCCTGCGGCACGGAAGTGTTGGGCTTGTGCGAGCCGGCGGGGCTGACGCCCTCGTACTTGAAGTAGATCTTCGCCGGCGTGTCGAGCACCTTCTCCAGCCGCATGGCGCGGATGAGCGGCGTCGGGCGCCAGAGCTTGTAAATCTCCTGAACTTCTTCCGGGATGTCAACATAACGCTCGGTGCTGACTTCCTGCATGATAAGTGACATCGGAAACAGCGGCGTCAGCGCCTCGGGGCCGACCGGTTCGCCGGTTGCCGGATTTAGCGGCGGCTTCAGGCTTCCTTCCGGCATGTCGGGGGCGATATTGTACCATTGCTTGGGAAGATTTTCTTCAGACAAAAGATATTTGACAGTCATGGACCCTCCAGACCCAGGTGGAAAAAGAGCAGTGGAAGAAATTTAGCTTTTTACAGCGGGTTTGGCAAGTGCGAGGAGGGGCAGGCTGCCGGCGGTCAGAGAAGCGCGGCGGAGGGCGGCGGCCGCTTATCAGCCACCGGGCGCTTATTCGATTCCCGAAGAGGTCTTGGTCTCCTGCTGATGCACCAGTTCCTTGAAAATCGGGATGTGCTTGAAGGCGTAGGTCTTGGCGTCCTTGGCGCAGGTAACGTCGAAGGTGTGCCCCTCGAAGCGGTTGACCTGGAAGGAGACGAACTGCAGGCCTTTTTCCTGGCAATGATCGGCCGCGACGGTTCCGGCGTGGTTTTCGTTACTGTAGATCTGGTAATCGTCGAAGGCGAGGTTGGCGGCTTCCTGGGTGACGCCGTCCGCCGCGTTCTTGGCGTAGAGGCAGGAAGTGCCGTCGATCACGGCAACGGCGATGATGGCGACGACAATCGCCAGAAAGACAACGGTGTTGACGAAGCTGCCTTCTTCACCATGAACAAGTTCGCGGATGGCCGCTGCCGGGCGCATTTCGAATCCTCCAGGAAAATATCGCGGGACGCGGTGTTGCGGGCCGCATTATATTCTTCGGCAGGATCGCCTGTGGGCCTGCAATCTCAGGCCCGCCGGCGCGCCGGCCGGGCGCCGCACGGGGTTATCAGGCCTGGCGCCGGCTGCGGGTGACGACATAGGTATAGATTATTCCCGCCGCCAGGGCTCCCAGGGCGAAAATGATCACGATCCAGCCTCGCGAAGTTATCAGATGGATCCCGGCGGAATCTTCCGCCAGGGTGTCGCCGCGCGAGGCCAGGCGCGCCTGCAGGTTCGACCAGCCGCCGGAACGGAAGGGCACCTGGATCTGGACGCTGCCAGGCTCCAGCCGGATGCGCTGGTCCGATCCTTCCGGAAAGTCAACGCCGTTCCCCGAGAGGGAGAGATCCATGGTCAGGGCGTAAGGATTGCGGTTGACCATGGTCACCGTGGCTGCGCCGTTTGCGTCCCGCTGCAACAGCGGCGTGCTCACGTCGATACTGAGGTTTTCGAACTGGCCGGCGGTGAAGCTGTTGATCGCGTCCAGGTAAGCAAGACCCTGGTTGGCGGCGTCCGGAGACACGTTCTCGTTGACGAAATAGGTGCTCTCGGCCGCGTACATTTCCTTTTCCAGGTCCATAAACTCCGGCACGTCGTTGTCGACGGCGGCGCGGAAGTCCTCAAAACCCTCGTGGGCCGCATCCAGTTTGTCGTAATAGGTCTGCGTCACGTAACTGGAAGTCGGGTCGACGTAGCGCATCAGCGTCACCGGCTGGGTGCTGGGACGGTATTTCTGCCTGGCCTCTCCCAGGGTCATGCTCTGCAGCCAGGGTTCCTGCTCGATGGTGGCATAGATGCGGCGGCGCAGATCCTCGGTCATCACCGGGTTTGGCGACGGCGAAGCCGCGATGGTCAGACGCGGGCCGCCGGAAGTGTAAGCATTGGCCAGGGCGGCAAAGAAGGCGGGGCCGTCGGGCGTGTCCGAGAACAACGCCGCCGAGGCGTCGTCGTTGGCAAAAAGAGCCGTGATGCGCTCGCCGCTCAGATCGCGCACGCGGTAACTGGACTCGCCGGCCGGAAGCCGCCCCTGGATGGAAGCGCGGATGCCGCCGGAGAACACCGTGTATTCGCCGCCGGTCGCGGCCAGGTACCTCATGGAATCGGTAGTGACGTCAAGCCCCGGCGCGTAGATTCCCTGAGGCACGGACGGGAGCTGAAGAGCTTCGGCGAGGATGTC
>JAJZQT010000044.1 GCA_021803005.1 Actinomycetes bacterium | reverse complement strand
TATCCGCAGGGGCATTCCTCGGCGCACTTGGCGCAGCCGACGCAGACTTCAAGCTTGAACTTGTAGGGATTGCCGTTCTCGTCGCGCTCGCCGAGCTTCTTGACGGCGTTGTAGGAGCAGAACGAGTAGCAGTTGCCGCAATCGAAGCACTTGCCGCAGCTCATGCAGCGGTTGGTCTCTTCGATGGTCTGCTCGCTGGTCCAGGTCGGCACGACTTCGTTGAAGTTGCCGGCGCGATCTCCGACCGCGATGTGCGACTTCTCGCCACGCGGCATCTCCGCGTAGTAGTTGAGCGCCATCTGGTCGGACTTGATGATCTTGGGCGGATATTCCTTGGGAATCTCCTCGCCGCGGATGTGATAGTCGATCGCCGTGGCTGCCTTGCGGCCGAGGCCGATGGCCTCGGTGACGGTGCCGAGATGGTTGGTGACGTCGCCGCCGGCGAACACGCCTTCATCGGCGGTGGCGCCGGTCGCTTCGTCAACCGTGATCCAGCCTTTCTCGTCCTTGAAGGCATCCAGGCCCTCGAACTGCGGACCCTGGCCGATGGCCGGCAGGACCATGTCGCAGTCGATGACGAACTCGGAGCCTGCAACCGGCTCGGGCCGCCTGCGGCCGCTGTCGTCCGGCTCGCCGAGCTCCATCTTGATGCACTTGAGGCCGGTGACCTTGCCGCCATCGCGGACGATCTCGGCCGGCGCCGTCAGGTACTCGATGTTGATGCCCTCTTCGAGGGTGTCGTCGATCTCTTCTTCCTCAGCCGGCATCTCTTCGCGGGTCCGCCGGTAGATGATCTGGGAATCGGCGCCCATCCGCCAGGAAACGCGAGCGGCGTCGACGGCGCTGTTGCCGCCGCCGATGATGAGCACTTTCTTGCCCTTGACGTCGATGGCCTCGCCGTTGCTGACGCGGTTGAGGAACTCGACGGCGCTCATCACGCCTTCGCCGTCCTCGCCCGGTATGCTCAGGGACCAGCCCTGATGCGCGCCGATGGCGATGTAGACGGCGTCAAAGTCCTTCTTGAGGTCGTCGACGGAGACGTCGGAGCCTACGCGGGTGCCGTACTTGATGTCGACGCCAAGGTCGGTGATGGCCGCCACTTCGGCGTCGAGGATGTTCTCGGGCAGGCGATAGGTCGGAATACCGTACCGGAGCATACCGCCGGACTTTTCAAAAGCCTCGAAGATGGTCACCGGATAACCGCGCCGGGCCAGCTGGAAGGCGCAGGAAAGACCGGCGGGACCGGAACCGATGACGGCGATCTTCTCGGATTTGGCCTCATCGGTGAGCTTCTCATGCTTGAGATTATGCTCGAGGGCGAAGTCGCCCAGGAAGCGCTCGACCTGGTTGATCGAGACCGCGCCTTCCTTGGCGTTACGGTTACAGTCGGTCTCGCAGAAATGCGGACAGACGCGGCCGATAACTGCCGGGATCGGATTGGTCTCGCTCAGCAGGCGCCAGGCCTGCTCAAACGACTCATCGTACTCGCGCTTGAACATCTGCGACTGCGCCACAGTCGTCAGGAAGCCGCGGATATCATTGCCGCTGGGACAGGCGTTGCGGCAGGGCGGCAACTTCTCGACATAAGCCGGGCGAAGATGCGAACCCTCCTTGCCGCGACTGTAGCTGGCGGCGCCTACCTCACGCTTTCTTGTCTTTAACACTACTGCCATACGTTTCTCCTTTTCTCAGGCGTCATCGCACCTAATGATCAAGAGCCTATTTAATTTGTACGATCGCCCGGTGCGTTTTCGCCTAAGCGATTTCCCGGATTACTGGTTAGCAGAGCCCTCGACGCGCGGCAGCTCGATGGAGCTTCCGCCGAAGTAACCATAAACGCACCGGCCGGAGTCGATGAGCGACTTGATGGCGGCTTTCGTGTCCGCGCGAGGCACGTCGCCATACTTTTCCTTCATCGCCTTGGTCAGGTCGCCGGCCTTCAGCTTCTTCTGGCCCGCGGCCTTGGAGACGAGTTCGAACATGTCATCAGCCAGTTGCTCGATTGTGACTTCAGCCATTTTTACAGGACCTCCTAGTATCTGTTGTGTAGAGACCTTCTGTAGGTCGTGCCGGCGTGACGGAAGTCATCGAGGTGATACTTGGTGAATTCGATGCCGGTCATGTCGAAGAATCTCTCCCAACCAATGCGGTTGATCCACTCGCCGACGCGCTCGAACGGACGCGCGTTGGCGGCGTAGAGCTCGACGATGTTCTTGACCGCATCCGTGACTTCCGGCCAACGCGGCGGGTTATTCGGCAGGTACGGAATAGCCAGCTTGGTGAACATCGGTTCGGTCCTGGCGTTGGAGATCTTGCCGCCAACCCAGATAGAGACACCGTCATTCAGCGGATCTGCCAGCGGCATGGCCGGGCAGACGGTGAAGCAGTTACCGCAGTACATGCATTTTTCCTCGTCGACCTTGACGGTGGTCTTGCCCTCGACCGAGGTCGGGCGGATGGCGTTGTTGGGGCAGGACGCCACCGTGGTCGGAATCTCGCAGAGGTTCGGCAGCGTATCGCTGTCGACCCGCGGCGGAGTCCGGTGCAGACCGAGGATAGCGATGTCGGACGCGTGGACGGCGCCGCACATGTTCAGGCAGCAGGCCACGGCTATGCGCAGCTTGTGCGGCAGCTTCTGCTCGGTGAAGTAATCGGACAGTTCGTCCATGACCACCTTGACCAGGCCCGAGGCGTCGGTCGCCGATGAATGGCAATGCACCCAGCCCTGGGTGTGGACGATGTTGGAGATGGAGTTATCGGTGCCGCCTACCAGCTGTCCGTGCTCGTTGATCTCCTTGACCAGGGGATCGATGTTGTCCTTGTTGGCCAGCAGGAACTCGACGTTGTTGCGGCTGGTGAACCGGAAGTAACCATCGCAGTACTTTTCCGCCAGGTCGCAGACCATGCGCAGGAAGTTCGAGGACACCAGGCGCGGCGAGGACATCCTCACCGAATAGATGGTGCCGTTGGGGCCGGTGTGAGACAGCAGGCCCGGGCCCAGTGAATCATGGAACTTCCACTGTCCATAGTTTTCCTTGATGATTGGATGCAGGAACTTCTCAAAATGCGGCGGTCCTATATCCGTTACTCTCTTTGCTTCAGTCGCCATTTATATCTGACCTCCTGTCAGGTAAGAATTGGATTTATCCTTCGCCTTCCTCGGCGTAGTACTCTTCGTAGAAGATGTAGGGGTTGTCTCTTGGAGCCTTGACCTGTTTCGGGGACGGCTCCACGCCGATTCCCTCAAGGAAGGTGGCCAGACTGACGCGCTCGATAAACTCGCCGATGCGCTCGCGTGAGGTGCCGTGCTCGTCCCAGAACTCCCAGATGCGCTCGAGGAGATCGTGGAACTCTTCGTAGGAGTCCTCGTCCTTGTAGTCTTCGATCGACATGAAGGGAACGATTACCGACGCGAAGAGAGCGCCTTCGACGATCGGGGCCTTGGCGCCGAGGTTGATGGCGAAACCCTTTTCGTCGCCCACGGACAGGGCGTGCGGCATGCGGTTGATGCAGTGCATGCACTTGACACAGTTACTGTTGTCGATGTTGATCTGCTTGCCTTCCACCGCAATGCAGCCGGTGGGGCACTTGTCGACTACGAACTCCTGTACGTTGAAACCGTCGTCCAGGTACTTGGCGAACTCGGCCTGGTCGACCTTGATGTCGTCCTTCCAGATGCCGATGAGGGCCATGTCGGAACGGGCGATGGCCGCGGTGCAGTCATTGGGGCAGCCGGACATCTTGATCTTGTACTTGTAATTGAACATGGGGCGATGGAGCTCATCCTGGTACCTGTGGGTGATCTTGTAGGCCATCTCCATCGTGTCGAAGCAGGCGTTCTCACACCGTGCCGGACCCACGCAGTTACTCGGAGTGCGAAGGTCGGAACCGGAACCGCCCAGGTCCCAGCCCTTCTCGGTCAGAGCCCGGAAGGTAGGCTCGAGCTCTTCGGTCCTGGTTCCCAAGAGAACCATGTCGCCGGTGGAGCCGTGCATGTTGTACAGGCCGGACCCGTGTTCATCCCAGATATCGATGATCTCGCGCAGCGCGTCCGAAGTGTAAAACCAGCCCGAGGGCTGATTCACTCGCACGGTGTGGAAGTGCGAGACGCCGGGGAACTCCTCCGGCAGGGCTGAATAACGGCCGATGACGCCACCGCCATAACCCATGACGCCCACGAGGCCGCCGTGCTTCCAGTAGCCACGCTTGTCCTCGTAGGATTTTTCCAGCTGACGAAGGAGGTCCTTCGCCATTTCCGACTTGTCGGCCAGAGTTTTTATGTCGGTGACAAAACTCGGCCACGGTCCCTTTTCCAACTCATCAAGGAGTGGAGTCTTGAGATCATCTGCCATTCCTGCTCTCCTTTACTTTGATTGCGTTTGTTTGGATATATTCAGACGGTTAGCAAGCTTCAGGCTCAGGCACCCTCGGCAACCGGTTCAGCCGGCCCGATGCTCTCAGCTTCAGGTTCATCCGCCACAACTTCCTCATGAACGGGCTTGATGAAAACGCCCTCAGTCGGCATCAACGGCAGGATCTTCAGGGCCAGCATGTAGACCAGCGCCAGGAAGCCGAATATGCCGATGAATTGGAACCATTCTATCAGGTGCGGGATATAGGTTATGTTAACCCCATCCTGGAAGCCGCTGGTCAGCGTGTAGCCGGGCAAAATCGGCTGCGCCAGCACCTGGCCCGGGAGGATGAACAGCATTCTCTCGCCGAGGACGCCGAAGACGTGCATCGCCGAGGCTCCCAGGATCCAGCCGAGCTTGTTCCTGGTGCTCGGGTTGAACAGTATGAATATGGGGATTATCAGGCCTATCCCGTAGAGCTGGATCCAGAAGACGAACATGAAGAACGGATTCTGGAACATGATGAATTTCTCGCCCGCCTGAAACTCCGGATCGTAGAGATGGGTCAGGTGCTCGATCGTCACCAGGTAGAAGACGAAGATGATCAGGCCCAGCATGATCTTGCTCAGTTGCAGGAAGAAACGCATATCGACTTCCCGCTTCGTATATTTAAAGGTGAAGTAGAGTATGAGCATCGCCAGCGCCGTTCCTGAAGAAAGGGCGGCGATAACAAAAGCGAGCGGGGTGATCGAAGAGAAGTACATGTCCCGGCCGTTGATGATGCCGAAGATGAAGCCGGTGCCGGAGTGCACGAAGACGGCGGTGATGACCGCGACCGTGCCCATGACGTTGCTCCAGCGCTCGCTCTCCTTGAACTGGGCCCAGAGATAGAGCACACCGACGGTCAGGTAGGTCGAGTAAATGAAAGCGTTCAGGGAAAGCATCGAACGCGGGTTGATCATGTAGAAGGGAAGGAACAGCCGGTCGAAGCGGCCCCAGTCAGAGATGAGGATTGAAAGGGCGCCGACCATGAACAGCACCGAGTTGAACGCGGCGACCCGGCCGAGCACCTTGTATTCCTTCTGCTTGAAGATGACGGCCAGACCGGAGATCATCAGCGACCCGGCCGAAAGGCCCACGAACAGCACGAAGAGCACCTTGGCTCCGCCCCAGGTCACCGAAGTGCTGAGGCCCGACAGATAGAATCCCTGGGTGAACCTGATCAGCGAGGCCACGACCCAACCGAGAGCCAGGCCTGCAAGCAGAGCGATTGTTACCCAATAACGTCCGCTTTTACCCTCTATTCTTGAGAAATAGTATTTCGCCACTACGACCTCTCAATCTCTGAGATAGACATTTAGCCCAACACCTCATCCAGTGCCGCCTGCTGCCTGGAAAGGCCCAGGTAGAACACGTTCGGCTTGAGCTCCAGGTTGGCCCGGAGCACCTGGGTGTCGCCCGAGGCGACCTGCTTGGCGACCGTGGTATTCGCGTCGTCGCGGTTGCCGAACGTCAGCGCCTGCTTGGGGCACTGTTCCACGCAGGCCGGCAGCTCGCCGGCGTCGAGGTCCTTGTGAGCACAGAAAGTACACTTGGTGGCCACGCCCAGCATCATCGCCGGCACCTTGGCGTTCTGATCATCCCGGGGAACCGGATTGTCGCGGAAGACAATCGTCCTGGCCCGGTAGGGACAGGCGATGACACAGTAGCGGCAACCGATGCAGCGATGCTCATCGATGAGGACGATACCGTCCTTTTCGCGGCGGAAAGAAGCCTTGGTCGGGCAGACGTGAACGCAGGGAGGTTCGGTGCAGTGCACGCACAGCAGCGGTATCGGGCGCGGGTCGATCTCGGCGCCGGGAACCTCCTGCTGCATGTCGGCTACGCGGATCCAGTAGGGCGTGTAGCGCTTGGCGTCTTCGCCGTAATAAGCCTGGAGGTCGGGAACGTTGTTCTCGTCCCGGCAGGCCTGCTCGCAGATCTTCTTGTCGTATTGGTAGCAGCCGTCGCACTTGTTGAGGTCGACAGTCATGGAGTACTGCAGGGACGTGTTGGTCGAGTTGCTGGAAGCCATGCCCGAAGTCACCAGCAGCTGTGATGCCGGCATTGCGGCGCCGGCCGCGGCGATCAAGCCGCCAAACTTGAGAAACGTCCTTCTGTCCATTCCTTCGTTAGCCATTGCAGACCTTTTCTCCCTTGTTTTTGATAAGGCCGGGCCGTGGGCTAGAAGCCCCGGGGCCGGGGAAGCCTGTCCTCTTCTGTTGAATGACATCCGCCGGTCTTGTCGAAGCATCCGGGTTCGACGCCGTTGTAGCTGTGGCACTGCTGGCAGAAGTCCTTGTAGTTGTGGCAGGTGAAGCAGGCCTCGATCTTGAGGCGGTTGCCCGGCGTCGTGATCCCTTCCCTTACCACTTTCACGCGCTCATCCTTAAGGATCTGCTGATGATTGAGCCGCATGTAGTCCTTGGTCTCCTGCCGGGTACCGCCAACGGGCTCGACGCACTGCTTGGCGTCTGAGTCGGTGCCAGCCGTCAAGTCAGGCTTGGTATCGGGACTGAACAGCTTGCCGCTGGCGGCGTTCACCAGAAACGGCGACGCCAGGACCAGCAGGAATACGATGGTTGCTATCACTGCCTTTTTCATTGTTTCGCCCCCAGTTCGATGGCGTTGGCAATGAGCTGATGTACACCGCCGGCTACTTCCATGCTGACACCATACTTGGGAAGGATCTTGGTGAACTGCGCCTTGCAGATGGCGCAGATGAGGGCGATGAAGTTGGCTCCGTGAGTTTCCTGCACCTTGCTGAAAGCCTGCATTCTCGGCATGGCGCCCTGAACCCGCAGTTCGAGCAGGTCGTCGGTCAGCAGACCGCCGCCGCCGCCGCAACAGAAGGTCTTTTCCATGATGGTGTCCTGATCCATGTCCACATAGCGGTTGCAACTGGCCTTGATGAGCTCGCGCGGGATGGTGAACTGCCCGCCCGGCTTGTCGCCCATGCGGGCGCCGCGGGCCACGTTGCAGGAATCGTGCATGGTGGGGACCAGATGGTCGTTCTGGGATTTGTCGAGCTTGATGCCGCCATTCTTGACCAGATCGAGCGTGAACTCGCAGATATGCTGGGGCCGCTTGTACTTGGGATCGAGCGTGTCGAACGGCCCGATGATCGTGTTCCAGAAGGAATAGGCGACGCGCCAGGCATGGCCGCATTCGCCGACGACAAGGCGTCTGGGCTTGATCTCGCGGATGGCGTCATTGACTCGCGATGCGAGTTTCTGCATATGCGAATAGTTGCCGATGAACATGCCGAAGTTGCCGGCCTCGGAGGCTGCCGAGCTGAAGGTCCAGCTGATGCCGGCCTGGTGGAACACCTTGGCGTAACCCAGCAGCGACTCGACGTGCGGGGAAGCGAAAAAGTCGGCTGACGGCGTAACCATCAGCACTTCGGCCCCGACCTCGTCGAGAGGCAGACGGATCTTCTGGCCGGTCTCCTCCTCGAGGTCTTCCTCAGTCGATTCGAGCGTCGCTTTCAGGGCCTTGGGGTTCATGCCCAGGTTGTTGCCGACGTCGTGGACCTTGGCGATGATGTCGTTCGTGTACTTCTGGCCCACGCCGATGTGGTCCATGATCTCGCGAGCCGCCATGGAGATCTCCGCCGTGTCGATGCCGTAGGGGCAGAAGACCGAGCAGCGCCGGCACTGCGAGCACTGGTGGAAGTAACTGTACCACTCGCCCAGCAAATCGAGGTCAAACCTCTCGGCCCCCGCGAGCTTGCCGAGGATCTTGCCCTCGGTGGTGAAATACCTGCGGTATACCTTGCGGAAGAGCTCGGCGCGTGCCACCGGCATGTTGTTGCCGTCCTGGGTGCCAATGAAATAGTGGCACTTGTCGGTACAGGAGCCGCACTTGACGCAGATGTCCATGTAGACCTGCAGCGACTTGTACTTCTTGAGCAGGTCGGCCATCTTGGCGATGGCGGCGTCGTGCCAGTCCTCACGCAGGTCGGCGGGGAAGCCGAGCTTCTCCATCGTCACCGGTTTGCAGAGATAGGGCTTGTGATTGGCGACGTTCTCTTCGACCTTGGGGACCTTGATCGAGCCCGTCAGCTCGTCGCCGTGCACGTCCTTCGGCTTCTTTCTGGGAACAGCCGGTTCGCCGACCTTTTCCAGGTCGGTTAAAACTTTTGGTTCTTCTTCAGTTACTGTCGCCTCGTTATCTGCCATTGAAATGCTTTCCTTTCGGAGACAAAAAGCGTCACTGGCGGCGCGTTAGAGCAGCCACGGCCGCTTCCGCACAAAGGAATTTGCGCCCACCCAAAAACTGGAATGGGGGCCGGCCTCGCCGGATACAGTCCGGCCGGCCCCCATGATACAACTACGCCCTAAGTAAAACCGGGGCTGCTAGACGCAGCCGGTCGGCTTCGGGAGCCCGGCGATCTTGCAGGCCTGGAGGGCCGGGCCGGCGGGATACAGGTCATACAGGTACGCGCTGTTGCCCTTCTCGGGACCGAACATCTTCTTCATTTCCTTGATCAGGATCTTGATGGCCGGCGCGATGTTGTATTCCTCGTAGTAACCACGAAGGAAATTGACGACTTCCCAATGCGCCTCAGTCATCTCGACTCCCTCCATCTCGGCGATGTGGGCGCCGACGTCCTCCGTCCACTCGTCCAGATTGACGAGATAGCCGTCGTCGTCTGTCTCGTAGGTCTTACCGTTAAGCTCAAAGCTCATTTTAAGAATCCTCCTGTGTCGTGGCTTTGCCTTATCAGTCCCCGGGAACCCTATGTCCCCGGTTATATTAAGAGAGCATGCAGCTCGCAGGAGCGCCCTCGCTTAACCTGTGCTACGGGACACGATCTTCCGTGTCCCCTTCCTCTCTAGGTGGAAGCCTCCATGGCTTCCTCCGCCACCGGAATCGCCTCCGGCTTTTCTACCGCCCACGGAGTCACGAGACGCTTCTCGCGCGGGTTGTCCACCTGGTTCCTGGTCGGGCTGAAGAAGAGACCGGCCGCGTGCATCAGCTTGCTGAAGGGGAAATACGCCAGCAGCAGCAGCACCAGGCTGAAATGGATGATAAACATTACCTGAGTAGGCATGTCGACAGGCTTGAATGCGATAAGGCCCATCATGAATTCCTTGACCTGGGTGATATCCACCCGGAAGAAGTGCTTGGCGAAGGTGCCGGTGGTGGCGATGGCGATCAGCAGCAGCAGCAGGAAGTAATCGGTCATCACCGAGATGAACATGTGCCTGTCGACCACCAGCCGCATCAGGAACAGCAGCCCCAGACCGGCCAGCATGATCAGCCCGGGATAAAACTCAAGGGTGTCGAGGTAACCGAACCCGGCGGGAACGGCGGGGAAGAAGAAACGGAAGTGCTTGAGCAGGGCGAGAAGCAGACCGGCATGGAAAAGATAGCCGGCGAGCCACAGCACGCGGTTGCTTTTGAACAGGCTCTTGAAGATCACGACTTCGGAGAGGACCCGCACCGGAACGCCGCCAGCGCCGACCGGGGCCGGCGTCTGGGGAATCTTCAGGGGCGCCGGCGTCATGGCGTACTTCCAGACTTTAAACAGGACCCCGATGACGAAAATCGCCATTGCTGCATAACCTAGAATCACGAATAAGACTGTCAAACCGCTCACACCTCTTCCCTTTTCACTGGAGAGTTTGCACTCTACGGACTGAGTTGGAAAGGAAAACCCGTACTAAAAAACCACCCCTGGCCTGATGTTGCCGACGATACCCCCGGGAGCATTCGCAAAGATATCACGCTGGTTCGGAATGTGTCAAACAAGAGACAAAGCCCGCCCGGCCAGCGCGACCTGCTGGCATGATACCTAAGAGGGTATGCGGAGTAAAATGGAATCTACACCCGATTGGTTTTCTTGTCAATAGTTTCTTTAGCGGTTTTTTTGCACGAATTCCACTAAGCCCTCAGCCCAGCCTTCAGAGCCCAGGCTGTGGAGGTGGGTGTAGGAGGCCAGGACGTTCCGGTAGAGGATTCCGTCGTGGTATTTGTCGACGCCGGTGCCGCGCAGGACGCGGTAGGCGAAACTGGTTTTGGCGCTGTCGAGTCCGACCACTTCGGAATAATGGAACTCGTGCCCGCGGATCTTCAGTCCCGGCGCGAACCAGCCGCTGCCGCCCTCGGCTTCGAGCTCCATGTAGCCGTGGCCGCGCGGCTTTTCGTGCATGAGGATGTCGCAGGGCAGCGCCCCCACCATCTCGCGGCGCTTTCCCTGCCAGGTCATCTTCCCGGAAAGGTACATGAGACCGCCGCATTCGGCGTAAACCGGCATGCCGGCCTCGATCGCCTGGCGGATTTCGGCCCTGAGCCCGCTGTTTGCTTCCAGTTCCTCCATGAAGATCTCGGGGAAGCCGCCACCGACGTAGAGGCCGTCGACCTCGGGCAGTTTCTCGTCAGCCAGCGGGCTGAAGGGGATGAGCCCGGCTCCGGCCGCGCGCAGGGCCTCGAGGTTTTCCGGATAGTAGAAGGTGAAGGCGCGGTCCTGGGCGACGCCGAGGCGCACCCGGGGCTTGGGGAAGGGCTTCTGCGCGGTCTCGACTGCTGATAAGGGCGGGGCTGTCGAGGCGATGGCGCGGATGCGGCCGATGTCGACGCTGGCGCTGATGAGTTTTTCGATCTGGGCGACGACTTCGGCCGAACCGAGCGCCTCGCGGGCGGGTTGCAGGCCCAGATGCCTCTGGATGATCTCGATCTCGGGGCGGCGGCGGATGGCGCCGATGACCTCGACGCCGGTGTAACGCTCCAGCACCTTGCGCAGCTTGTCCTCGTGGCGCGGGCCCGAGACCTTGTTGAGGACGACCCCGGCGATGTCGATGTCGGGTTCGAAGTTCGTGAATCCCTGGATCAGCGGCGCGATCGAGCGGGTCATGTTGCGGGTGTTCACCACGAGTATGACCGGCGCCCGGAGCTGGCGGGCCAGGTCGGAGGTGCTGCCGCGGCCCTCGACGTCGATGCTGTCGAACAGGCCCATGTTGCCTTCCGCCAGGGCGATGCCGGCGCCGGCGCCGTTGCGGGCGACCGACTTGAGGATCTCCTCGTCGCCCATCATGAACTGGTCGAGGTTGCGGCAGTCGCGCCCGGCGGCGGCCGTGAGCCACATGGGATCGATGAAGTCCGGTCCCTTCTTGAAGGGTTGCACGGCCAGGCCGGCGGCGCGCAGGGCGGCGCAGAGCCCGATGCTCACGGTGGTCTTGCCGGAGCTGCGATGGGGCGCGGAGATTACCAGTCTGGGCAGATCCATGACAGATATTCTCGCACGGGCGCGGTTTGAGGACCAAGCGGGTAGGATAACTTCCGTGAGCGATTCCGAGACTTCCATGAGCGATCCCGAGACATCCACAAGGGAATCAGATTTCCCAGCCGAGCTGTTTCCAGCTGAGCCGCGCCGGTATTCGCTGGGACAGGAACCCTGGCGGCTGGTCATGCTGGCGTACCTGGCCGGATATTTCTATCTGCTCTACTGGTTCTACCGTAACTGGAGGGACCTGCGCGATGAGATCGGCCTCAAGGTCAGGCCGGGGCTGCGGACCGTGGGGCTGCTGGTGCCGCTGCTGAACTTCTATCTCATCTACGACCAGTTCCGGCTGATCCGGGATGCCGACCGGACGGCCGGCCAGCGGCCCGTCTTCCTGTTTGCAGCCACGTCGGGATTTCTGACCTTCTCCAACCTCACGGCCCTGCTGCCCGACTTTTTCTGGCCCTTGTTGTTCGATCGGCTGACTGCTGTGCTGTTCATTCTTTTGCTCGTGTTGACGGCGGCGTCATGGCTGCTGGCCTGCCTGTCGCTGGCGCTGGTGCAGCGGGGCCTTAACCGTTTATGGGAAAAAATCCACGGTAAAAGGGAAGTGAAAAACTATTTTTCCAGCGGAGAAAAGGCGCTGATCGGAACCTTCGGAAGTATATTCGTGCTGGGTCTGCTGGTTGCGGTGGTGCGGGCCTCGCAGATGGCGCTTTATTGATACGGCGTGCGAGTGGGCGCTGCTGTGCACGGTTCGCCGGAATCGGCTAGGCGCCGCGCAGCTGAACCAATGCTGATTCGAGATCGGGCGGCAGCGGCGAGCTGACCTCGACCGTTTCCCCCGTAACCGGATGGGTGAAGCGCAACCGTGCTGAGTGCAGAAACTGGCGGCCCAGGCTGAGCTCGTCGCGGCGGCGTCCGTAGACGGCGTCGCCGGCGACGGGATGACCGATGGCGGCGAGGTGCACGCGGATCTGGTGGGTGCGGCCGGTCTCGAGCTTAACTTCCAGCAGGGAATAGCCGGAGGTCTTACCCCCGGCCGCCGCGCCCTGCGCTCTGCCGCCGGGCTTTCCTCCCCAGCTTTCGATGACACGGAAATGAGTCACGGCCTCACGGCCGCCCCGGCGAGTCACCGCCATCTGCTGGCGCTCGTGCGAATCGCGGCCGAGCGGCGCCTCGATGGTTCCTTCCCTGGTCTCGAATAGTCCGTGCACCAGGCAGAGATAGGTGCGCTCGATCTTGTGGCGCGAAAGCGCCTCGGTGAGGTGGCGGTGGGTGTCGTCGTCGCGGGCGACGATGAGCAGGCCGGAAGTGTCCTTGTCGAGGCGGTGGACGATACCGGGCCGGTGCGGATGCTCGCCGCCGGCTATCTGCCTGCCGAGCAGGCCGTGCACAAGGGTGCCGGTGGCGTGTCCCTTGGCCGGATGGGTGACGATGCCCGCGGGCTTGTCGACCACCAGCAGATATTCGTCTTCGTAGGGAATGGAGAGGTCCATGTCCTCGGGCTCGAGGCCGGGCGCCTCGTCGGGCGGCAGGATTACTTCGATCGTGTCGCCCTCGGTGGCTCGGAAGTTCTTGTT
>JAJZQT010000043.1:7022-13761 GCA_021803005.1 Actinomycetes bacterium | reverse complement strand
ATGCTCGTACTGGCCATCGGCACCGGGATCATCGCCATCATTGTCGGCCTGATACCAATAATAGGCGTCGCAGGAATGTTAGCCTGGAGCCTCGGCTTCGGTGTCCTTGGCGTCATGGCGATAGTCCGCCTCTACGGCGAGATGTCCCGGGAAGAAAATCCTGACACCGGCAGGACCGGGAGCGCGATCCCGGACCAGCCCATTCCACCGGCCCAGCCAACCCAGCCATAGATTCTGGCCGGCAGCCGCCTCGACAGGTTTTCACAATTACGCCAGACGACGGGTTTTCCCCTGAAAACCCCGGTTTAAGCGGTCTTCCGCCTGTGCTATAATGTTACCAGCCCAGAGAGGGGAGGCTGACAGTCAGAATGCGACAGTTGTAAGGTGGCGCGAGCAGGCGGCACCTATCCCTCAGTTTCTGCAAACCACGCACGTTATTCTCTAGCCGGCCACAGGTGCCGGCGCTGTGTTAACAGGCTAGAACAGCAAGGTTTCCCTAACAACCTTTAGGCGCAAATCACGGAGATATCCAGGAATCCCGCATAAGCGGGCAGGTTTTACCGCCGGTTGCCGGGCCGTAATTTAAGCCCGGGCCTGTCACGGCCGATTGGCGTGCAAAGGATTAGAGCCGGCGGGTGGCGAAGTCCAGATGTTACTGCGTTTCGGGCTTGGCCGGCCCGGGAACAATTGGGCAATGAGGGGCATTCACCAAGGGGTGGATTTACCCGGAAAGGTGAGCATCATGTTCGAACGATTTACTGAAAGAGCACGCCAGGTAGTGGTCCTGGCGCAGGAAGAAGCCAGGGCTCTCAAGCACAATTACATCGGCACCGAGCACCTTCTGCTCGGTCTTCTCCGCGAGGAAGAGGGCATTGCCGCTCAGGTGCTGGTCACCCTCGACGTGAACCTCGATGAGGTCCGCATGCAGGTGGCCCAGATCGTCGGGATGGGCGACGAAGTCGCCGCCGGCCAGATCCCCTTCACGCCCCGCGCGAAGAAGGTCCTGGAGCTGGCGCTGCGCGAGGCGCTCTCCCTTGGTCACAACTACATCGGCACCGAGCACATCCTGCTCGGGCTCATCAAGGAAAATGAGGGCGTCGCCGCCCGCATCCTCCTTGAGTTCGACGCCGACTCCGAAAAAATCCGCAACGAGATCATGCGCAAGCTGACCGGCTCCGCGCGCCGCACGCCCGTTCCCCAGGGCGAGGGCAAGAAGCGGGTCAAGCTGCTCGATCAGTTCGGCCGCAACCTCACCAAGCTCGCCGACGAAGGCAAGCTGGACCCGGTCGTGGGCCGCGAACAGGAGATCGAGCGCGTCATGCAGATCCTCTCGCGCCGCACCAAGAACAACCCGGTGCTTATCGGCGAGCCCGGCGTGGGCAAGACCGCCGTGGTCGAGGGCCTGGCGCAACGCATCGCCACCAACGACGTCCCCGAGCTGCTCAAAGACAAGCAGATCTACACCCTGGACCTGGCCGCCCTGGTGGCCGGCTCCAAGTATCGCGGCGAGTTCGAGGAACGGCTCAAGAAGGTCATGAAAGAGATCAACGAGCACGGCGAGATAATCCTGTTCGTTGACGAACTACACAATCTTGTGGGCGCGGGCGCCGCTGAGGGCGCCATCGACGCCGCCAGCATCCTCAAGCCAGCGCTGGCGCGAGGCGAGCTGCAGACGGTCGGCGCCACCACTATCGAGGAATACCGTAAATACGTCGAGAAGGACGCCGCCCTCGAGCGCCGCTTCCAGCAGATCATGGTAAACGAGCCCAGCGAGGAAGACACCGAGCTGATCCTGCGCGGACTGCGCGACCGCTATGAGGCGCATCACCGCATCAAGATCACCGACGAGGCCCTGCACGCCGCCGCGCGCCTGTCCGCCCGCTACATCTCCGACCGTTTCCTGCCGGACAAGGCCATCGACGTCATCGACGAGGCCGCGTCACGCATGCGCATCAAGACGATGACGGCGCCGCCGCAGTACCGCGAGCTCGAATCCGAGATCGAAACGGTGCGCAAGGAGAAGGAAGCCGCCATCGAGGCGCAGGAATTCGAGAAAGCCGCCAATCTGCGTGACAAGGAGCGCAAGCTCTCCAACCGCAAACGCGAGCTGGCCGAGGAATGGAAGAACGACGAGGGCCGCGAGGTAGTTTCCATCGGCGAGGAAGAGATAGCCGACATCGTCTCCATGTGGACCGGCATCCCGGTATTCAAGCTGACCGAGGGCGAGTCCCAGAAACTGCTGCGCATGGAAGAGGAGCTGCACAAGCGTGTCGTCGGCCAGGACCAGGCCATCAAGGCCGTGTCCAGGGCCATCCGGCGCTCGCGCGCGGGCATCAAGGATCCCCGCCGTCCCAGCGGTTCGTTCATCTTCCTGGGCCCCTCGGGGGTGGGCAAGACCGAGCTGGCGCGGACGCTCGCCGAGTTCCTCTTCGGCGACGAAGACGCGCTGTTGCAGGTTGACATGTCTGAATACATGGAAAAGCATGCCGTGTCCAGGCTGGTCGGTTCGCCGCCGGGCTACGTCGGTTACGAAGAGGGCGGGCAGCTCTCCGAATCCGTGCGGCGCAAGCCCTACTCGGTCATCCTTCTGGATGAGATCGAGAAGGCGCATCCGGATGTGTTCAATATCCTCCTGCAGATACTCGAGGACGGCCATCTGACCGACGCGCAGGGCCGTAAGGTAGATTTCCGCAACACCATCGTCATCATGACGTCAAACATCGGCGCCAAGACCATCGCCAAGGAAAGCCCGCTCGGCTTCGCCAGCACCGAAGAGGCGGGCATGTCCTACGAGGAGATGAAGACCAACATCACCGGCGAGCTCAAGCGGGTATTCCGGCCCGAGTTCCTCAACCGCGTCGACGAGGTCATCGTCTTCCACAAGCTGGATCGCGCCGACATCAAGGACATCGTCGAACTGATGATCGCCCGTGTCAGCAAGCAGCTGGCCGAGCGCCACGTCGAGGTGGAACTGACCGAGCCGGCCAAGGAGCTGCTGGTCGACCGTGGTTTCGATCCAGGCATGGGCGCCAGGCCTCTCCGGCGCGCCATCCAGCAATATGTCGAAGACCTGCTGGCCGACGAAGTGCTGGCCGGAGCGATTCCTGACGGATCGACAATCCTTGTCGACCGCAAGGACGACAATACTTTCATGAAGCTGCTGGCAAAGGAGCACAAGCCCAAGAAGGATCTGGTTGGCGCGAAGAACGGCGACAGGTCCGAGGGCGCGAAGCCGTCACGCCCAGATGGCGAAGGTTCATAGCCTTTTCACCTGCGGCGAGTGCGGCCACGAGGCCCACAAGTGGCTCGGGCGTTGCCCAGGCTGCGGCGCCTGGAACAGCTTCACGGAAGAACGCATTGACGGACGGGCGGCAAGCCCGGGCAGTGTGAGGGATGTGACGCCGCGGCGGATCGATGAGATCGAGTCGCAGGCGGTCGAGCGTATTCAGACGCGCATCTCCGAGCTCGACCGGGTGTTTGGCGGAGGCATAGTCCCGGGCTCCATCGTTTTGGTTGGCGGTGAGCCGGGAATAGGTAAAAGTACGCTGCTGTTGCAGGTGCTTTCCAATCTCTGCCGCGATCATCGCGTTCTACTGGTATCTGGCGAAGAGTCCGCCGCGCAGGTGAAGTTGCGCGCGGACCGGCTTTTGCATGACGTGGGACCGGTGGAGATCCTGGCCGAGACGAATCTGGACTCGGTCATCGCCGCGCTGAAGAAGGCCCGGCCCGAGCTGGTGGTGGTCGATTCGGTGCAGACGCTTTACAGCGACGAGATCGGATCGGTGCCGGGGTCGGTGAGCCAGGTGCGGGAAGCCGCCGGCAGGTTGATGCGGCTGGCCAAGGAAGACGGCATCTCGGTTTTCCTGGTCGGGCATGTCACCAAGGAGGGCGCGCTGGCGGGTCCGCGGGTCCTGGAGCACATGGTTGACACGGTCTTGCAGTTCGAAGGGGACCGCAACCTGACGTACAGAGTTTTGCGTTCGGTCAAGAACCGTTTTGGCTCGACCAACGAGATCGGTGTTTTTGAGATGAAAGAATCGGGCCTGGAGGTGGTCGATGACCCCTCGGCCCTGTTCCTGGAAGAAGGCGCGCGCAGTTGCGGATCTTCGATCCTGGCGGCGCTGGAAGGCAGCCGCGCCCTGCTGGTGGAAGTGCAGGCGCTGGTCGCCGGCACCGGCATGCAGTATCCGCGGCTGGTCGGCAACGGCATCGACCGCGGGCGGCTGGCGATGATCGTGGCGGTGCTCGGGCGGCGTGCCGGACTCAACCTGAGCGGCTGCGACATCTTCGTGAACGTCGCCGGCGGTGTTCGGGTCGAGGAGCCGGCGGCTGACCTGGCGGTGGCTCTGGCAATCGCCTCGGCGCACCGGGACCGGCCGCTCAAGGCCAAGGCGGCCTGCTTCGGCGAGCTGAGCCTGACGGGCGACCTGAGGTTTTGCATCGGCGCCGAGAGGCGCATCGACGAAGCTTTGAAGCTGGGCATCGAAACGCTGGTTCTGCCGGCAAAGAACGCCGCGTCACTGGGACGGGCGTATGACAGCGCTGGAATCGTGGAGGCGGGAAACCTCTCGATGGCGCTGGCAAAAGTTTTCGATTAGTCATGGCCGGGCGCGATATTAGTTACGGCCGGGCGCGTTAGTCGTGCAGCGGGGCCGGCACGGCGCGCGCGAAATCTGACCGAGGAGATGCATGGTTGATTCCAGAGGCGACCTGAGGCTTGATGCAAGGTTGACCCAGGCGCTGTACATGGTGGCGCCGGGCCGGCCTTTGCGCGAAGCAATAGACAGCATCATCCGGGCCAAGACCGGCGCCCTGATCATCATCGGGGAAGAAGGCGCTATTTCATTTTTGTTTTCCGGCGGCATCCGCCTGGAAACGGATTTCAGCCCGAACATGCTCTATGAGCTTGCCAAGATGGACGGCGCGGTGATCCTGAACCGGAACGCCGGCCGCATCCACCGGGCCAATGTGCAGCTGATGCCGGACGCATCGATCGAATCGTCCGAGACCGGCACCAGGCATCGGACAGCGGAGCGCGTCGCCAAACAGACCGACGCAATCGCGATCTCGATCTCGATGGATCGCGATCTTGTCAGCATTTATGTCGATGAGCTCAAACATGTGCTCAGCGACATCCGGGTGCTTCTGGCAAAGGCGGACCAGGCGCTGCAGACCCTGCAGAAATACCGCGCCCGGCTCGATCAGGTGGCGGATAACCTTACGGGCCTGGAGTTCGAGGATGCTGTCACGCTTCATGAAGTGGTCAGCGTGCTGCAACGGTCAGAGATGGTCTCGCGGGTCGCCCGCGAGATCGAGAGGTACCTCATTGAACTGGGGACGGAGGGGCGCCTCATCGCCATGCAGCTGGAGGAGCTGATGACCGGCGTCGCCCGTGACCGGGCGGCCCTGATCATGGACTACCGGCCCGGCAGGGGTCCGGCGGTCGAAAAGATCGAAGAGAGGCTGGATGCGTTGACGGCGGACGAGCTGTTCGACGCCGACGTCATCGCCAGGATTCTCGGTTACAGGAAGAAGGCGAAGTCCACGGAAGTGAGGATCTCGCCTAGAGGCTACCGGGTGCTGAGCAACATACCCCGGTTGCCAAGTACGATCATAAGTAACATAATCAGCAAGTTTGGCGGCCTTAAGGCAGTCATGTACGCCGGAGAGGACGATCTGGTCGCAGTCGAAGGGGTGGGCAGAGTCCGCGCGAGAGAGATTGGAGAGGGACTGGTACAACTGAGGGAGTTGTCACTGGCGGAGAAATACAGTTTCAGGTAAGGCCTGGGACGCGCGTTTCCGCTGGGGATTGACTTTTGTTAACAGCTACGGGTTTTAACGGAAGGAGGTTGAACCACATTGGTGTATAACGTAGGTGACAAGGTTGTCTACCCCCACCACGGTGCCGGTACGGTCATCAAGAAGGAAAAGCGTGATGTCCTGGGACAGAAGCGCGAGTACCTGACCATTCAGATTTTGCACAATGACATGACCGTCATGGTGCCCGTGGCTAGCGCCGACAAGGCCGGGTTGAGAAAAGTTATTGCCAAGAATGACGTGGATGAAGTCATCGCCGTACTTCGGCAGGATGAGACCAAGATGCCGAAGAACTGGAACCGTCGATTCAAGCACAACCGTGAGAAGATCAAGACCGGCGACATTTTCGAGCTGGCCGAGGTTGTGCGGAACCTTTCGATCCGGGAAGCGGAGAAAGGTCTGTCCACCGGTGAGAAGCAGATGTTCAACCGGGCCAAGAAGATCCTGGCCAGCGAGCTGATGTATGCGCGGGGCCTGGATGAGGCCGAGGCGGACAAGTTCCTCGATGCCGTGCTCAAGGAGCTGGGCCCGGCGCCGGCGGGAAGAAAACTCGACGACGCTCCCTGATCAGGGCATCCGTTTTTTTCGGACATGGATATATCTTGAAGGCAGAGGAGCAGGATTGAAATCATAGCCGCCGGCGCAAGCGCCGGCGGCTCGTTTGTGTACCGGGGAGGAAGCATGGGCGGTTATTTGGGAAACGGGAACCGGGAGACATGCATCTAGGCGTGGTCATTGCCGCCGGCGGCGTCGGCAGCCGCATGGGGACCGGTGAATCGAAACAGCTGATGATGCTTGCGGGCCAGCCGGTTTTGGCACGGTCGGCGGCGATATTCGAGGCGGCGCCCGAAGTCGAAGAGATCGTCATCGTCATCGACGCCCCGGATACGCGGCGTTGCCGCGCCGAAGTTGTCGAGCCTTA
>JAJZQT010000043.1:0-6922 GCA_021803005.1 Actinomycetes bacterium | reverse complement strand
CATTCCGACGCCGACGTTCTGTCGCACGCGATCGCCGACGCCCTGCTTGGCGCCGCCGGACTCGAGGACATCGGTCATTTCTTTCCGGATAACGACCAGCGGTTTAAGGACATATCCAGCCTGGAACTCATCAGGCAGGTAATGGTGATGGTCAGGGAGCGCGGCTGCGAGGTGGGCAACGTCGACGCGGTGCTGATTCTCGAGGAACCGCGTATCGCTCCTTACCGGGAAAGCATGCGCGCGTCGCTGGCGGCGGCGATGGAAATTCCCAAGGAAGACGTCACCGTGCGCGCAACCACAACGGAGAAGATGGGCTTCACCGGCCGCGGGGAAGGGATCGCGGCCCTGGCGACATGTTTGGTAGAATGCCGTGGGAGTATAATGGAAAAGGGAGACTGACAAATGTATGCCATAAATTTTTACTCGCACATCTACGACGACCAGTTGCGGCACCGGCGCAAGACGGCCACGGTGAGGCTCGGCGACAAGAGCCACAAGTACCAGAAGGGCAAGCTTGTCTGGATCACCATCGGACGCAAGTACGGACCCAGGCAGAAACTGTTCACGGCCATCATCGACAGCGTCGAGGTCAAGCCGATCGACGATCTCTCGCCGCGCGACATCGAACGTGAGAATCCGGAATTCCGCCGCGTCGATGAGGTCGTGCACCTGCTCGGCCAGATCTACAACCGCCCGGTGACGCTTCAGGATACCGTCACCGTAGTCCACTTCTCCGACGTCACCGAGTAGGCGGCGAACCTGCGGGCCGCAGCCTTTAGATCATGAACGACGCCAACAATTCCGCCGTCCCCGCGGGCGGCCCCGTTCCCGGGCCCGTGCGTGTCCGTTTTGCGCCCAGCCCCACCGGCACCCTGCACGTCGGTTCGGCGCGGACCGCCCTCTATAATTACCTTTTTGCACGCCATCTCGGCGGGAGTTACATCCTCCGGATCGAAGACACGGACGTGGCCCGCTCTTCATCCGAACACGAGCGGTCGATCATGGCCGACCTGGCCTGGCTGGGCCTCGAGTGGGACGAAGGTCCCGACATCGGCGGCGATTTCGGGCCTTACCGCCAGAGCGAGCGTTCAGCGGCGGGCCTCTACGCCCATGCGGCCCAGCGGCTGCTCGACGAGGGCAAGGCCTATTACTGTTTCTGTTCGCAGGAGCGTCTCGAGGAACAGAAGGCCAGGATGCTTGCCCGGGGCGAGATGCCCAAGTACGATCGCCGTTGCGCCGCGCTCGAACGTGAGGAGGCGGCGGCGCGGGCCGCCGCCGGGGAGCCGGCCACAATCCGTTTCCGGGTGCCGGAAACCGCGATCGAGGTTACCGACATCATCCACGGGCGCACCGATTTTTCTTCCGGGGTCATCGGGGATTTCATCATCATGCGTTCCGACGGCGGCGCCTCCTACAATTTCGCGGTCGTCGTCGACGATATCGCCATGGCGATAACGCATGTCATCCGCGGCGAGGACCATCTGACCAACGCCGCGCGGCAGGTCCTGGTCTTCCAGGCGATGGGCCACGAGCCGCCGGCGTGGGCGCATCACTCGCTGATTATGGGTCCCGACGGCGCCAAACTCTCCAAGCGTCACGGCGCCACCTCGGTAGGAGATTTCCGGGGCATGGGATATCTGCCCTCTGCTATCATTAATTATTTGGCGCTGCTCTCGTGGTCGCCGGCCGGCGAGCGCGAGAAGCTTTCCAAGGAAGAGATGGTCGGAGAATTCGAGCTGCAAAGGGTCTCGAAGAGCCCGGCGATCTTTGACCTCCAAAAGCTGAACTGGTTGAACGGCCTGCACATCCGTGATCTGGAGCTTGAGGATCTGCGCCAGGCGCTTGTTCCTTTTCTGAAAGCAGCGGGCGGGGAAACGGCGGCCGGTGGAGAAGCCATGGGCATTGCCACCGGCGCGGAAAAATCATCCGGCCGGCTCGCGGTCGCCGAGACCGCGGTGCAGACTTCCCTGGTGACGCTCGCCGAGGCGCCCGGGTTGATCGAGGAATTTTTTATGTTAACGCCGCTGGCTGAGTCGGAGGCCGCCCGGGAGCTGAAGGAAGAAGGAAGCGGGGCGGTGCTGGAGATGGCGCTGGCGGACGAGCGCCGGTGGCCGGATGCCGGCGACGGTTCCGCTGAAGCGGTCACACAGGCATTGGAAGCGGCCCGGGCGCTGATAAAGGAATGGAAGAAAGCCTGCAAACAGAGCGATATCCTGCCCAAGCGGCTCTTTCGTACCCTGAGGATCGCCCTGACCGGACGCGAGTCGGGGCCGGAGCTGCCCTTCTTGCTGTCGGGGCTCGGCAGCGGCACGATCAGGCAGCGTCTGCAAGCGGCAAAAGAATTTACGTCCTGAAGGTATCCTGTCGCATGAACGAACAGGTCACATCATGAACGACATCAGAATCTACAACACATTAACACGCAGGAAGGAAGACTTAATCCCCCGCGACCGCGGCAAGGTTGGCATTTACGTCTGCGGCCCGACGGTTTACGGATACGTCCACGTCGGCAACGCCAGGCCTTATGTTTTCTTTGCGGTCTTCACCCGCTATCTGCGATACCTCGGCTATGAAGTCAAGCTGGTCGAGAACCTCACCGACGTCGACGACAAGATCATCGACCGCGCCAACAAGGAAGGCGTCAGCTCCGAAGAGATCGCCAGGACTTATTCCGAAGCCTATATCGAGGACACTGGACGCCTGGGGCTGGGCCGGCCGGATATCGAGCCCAGGGCTACTGAACATATCGATGAGATTATCAACCTCTGCAGGGAGCTGGTCGAGTCGGGATACGCCTACGAGACCGGCGGCAGCGTCTATTACCGCGTGCGCGAGTTTTCCGGCTACGGCAAGCTTTCCGGGCAGAAGACCGACCAGATGCAGCACTGCGAGCTGGCGCGGGAGGGCGAGGCCAAGGAGAGCCCGCTGGACTTCGCCATCTGGAAGGCCGCCAAGCCCTGCGAGCCCAGCTGGGAGAGTCCCTGGGGCCGGGGGCGTCCGGGCTGGCATATCGAATGCACCGCGATGTCGCTGCAGTACCTCGGCGAGAAATTCGACATCCACGGCGGCGGCCGCGACCTGGTCTTCCCTCACCACGAAAACGAGATCGCCCAGGCCGAGGCCGTGACCGGGACGACTTTCGCCCGCTACTGGATGCATAACGGCATGATCACCCGCAAGGAAGAGAAGATGAGCAAGTCCGTGGGCAACATCTTTCTCCTGCGCGAGTTCCTGGGGAAATACGATCCGCGAGTGCTGATTCTCTTCTTCCTCAGCTCGCACTACCGCAGCCCCCTGGAGTTCTCCGGCGCCAACCTCGAAGAGGCGGCCAGCATGCTCGAGCGCTTCCGCAACTGTTTCTGGAAGCTGGAAGGCGTTCTGGAATCGGCCCGGACGGGTCCGGCCAACGGTCACGGAGATGGCGCCGCCGCAAGCACCGCCGTAACCGCCGCGGCGCCGGCCATCGCCGATTCATCCGAGAGCAGGCCCTTGCGCGAAGCGCTCGAACGCAGCGAGGAGCAGTTTCACGACGAGATGCGGGACGACGTCAACACCGCCGGCGCCCTGGCGGCGCTGTTTGGACTGGTCAGGTCGATCAACGAGTACGCCGAGGAATCGTCCGCCCGGGGCGCCGACGTGGATCTGCTCAGCGAGGCCCGCGATAAACTCGCGGAGCTCCTGGGAATCCTGGGCGTGGATATTTCCCGCGAGGAATACTCCGGGGCCGGACTCGATGACGAACTTCTGGATCTGGTCGAGCAGCGGGAGCGGGCCCGCAAGGAAAAAGATTACGCCGCTGCCGACGAAGCCCGCGACAGGCTGGCGGCCGCGGGTTACGAGGTGCGCGACACGCCCCAGGGCCCGAAGCTGGTCCGAAAGACCTGATCAGCGCCCAATGATCTACATCATCGACGGATATAACGTCCTGCATACCCGGGAAGCCGGAGATATTGCCACGGATGAGCTGGAAGACAAACGCCGTATCCTGGTCGAGGACGTCATCAGCTTCATGGCCTCGGAGGGCGCCACTGCCTTCGTCGTCTTCGATTCCCACAGGGCCGAATCGGCCGAGAGCCATGGCATTCCCAACACGCCGGTGACGGTCTGCTTCGCCTCGGCGGCGGAGAGCGCGGACATTGTCATCGGCAAACTGGTGCAGCAGAAGCTCGCCGGCACCAGGGATGAGATCAGGGTTGTCAGCGGCGACTGGGAGGTGCAGAAGGGCGCGCTGATGAAACGCGTCGAGCGCATCCCGCCGCGGGATTTTCTCGCCGGTATGAAAAATTTTGCAAAAAAGGTTGCATTTTCACCGAAAATGGATAAAATGCGTTGGAAGCTTGAACATAAAGTAGACGTAGAGACTTTGCGGAAGCTCGAGGATATGCGGAGGGGGCGCGGTTAAGGCAGCCGTGCAGGTTCCCACGGAATCTGGCCCAGAAGTAGGCGGAAAGGTTTTTTCAGGCCATCAGGCGAAAGCCCTTTCGCGGACGGTAGCCCGGCGATTTATCCGGTGAAGCTGGATAAGGAGAGGGGGAATGTCTTGAAAACTTCAATGGGACAGGACGAAGACCTAATGCTGATCGCGAAGGCGCGGTCGGGCAAGCTCGACGCCTTCGAGGCGATCATCTCCAAGTATCACGGTTTCGTCAAGCTGAAGGCCAGTTCCTATTTCATGTCCGGCGGCGACACCGACGACCTGGTGCAGGAAGGCCTCATCGGACTCACCAAGGCCATCCGCGATTATCGTGACGACCGCGAGGCTTCCTTCCGCAGTTTTGCCGAGCTGTGCATCACCCGCCAGATCATCACCGCCATCAAGACGGCCTCGCGCCAGAAGCATCAGCCCCTCAACAGCTACCTCTCCCTGAGCCATTCTCCGACTTCTCATCATGACGAGGGCGAATGTTCGCTGGGAGACATCCTGCCCGGGTCGGCGATTCACGACCCGCTGAATCAGGTGATCAGCTCCGAGGAGGTCGCCAGTCTCAAGGACTGCCTGGGGCGCCTGCTTAGCGAGCTGGAGACCAGCGTGCTCAGCCTTTATCTGGAGGGCCATTCCTACGAGCAGATCGCCGCTGAGATCGGCTACGACACCAAGAGCGTGGACAATGCCCTGCAGAGGATTAAGCGTAAAGTAGACCTTCACCTGCAGAGCCGGCAGGTCTACCAGTAGGGGAGAATCGGGAGTGAATCCCGCAAGTAGCAGAAATTCAGAGGCGCCCCCGAGGCGCCTCTTGTTTTATAATAAGTTTCTTCCCCCAAGCCGGTGTAGCTCAGTTGGCTAGAGCAGCTGATTTGTAATCAGCAGGCCACGGGTTCGAATCCTGTCACCGGCTCCAGTATCATTGCCCGCGAATAGCGGGATTCAATGGAAAAAGCGCCGCTTCCGCGCGGCGCTTTTTCCATTTCCTGCTTAACCTGCCGGTATCGAGGTCCGGATCGATGCCGAGGGGCCGCATCGCCACCGGGTCCTCGTGAATCCCTTTGAAAACCTGATTACCCCTCTTCCTGATGAACTGCACCCTGTAATGAATATCGGCAGGCCGTCCCTCCAGGCGGACACCTGTCCCGCCGCGACCCGCCCCGCCTTTCCCGTCCCTTCCGTCCAGCCCCTTTTAAAGGACTGAGGCCTTAAAAGCCAAAAAACAGGGAATAAGGTCGCACGAACCCTGGACATCGGGCTCTCGGAACTATTAGATACGAGCGAGGAAGTTTCCGGGAGCATCCTTCCCCGGTACCCTGCGTGATGAAGATCGGCGAGGTGACTGCAAATCATACCCAGTTTCGGATCGAACATTTCAGATGACACCGCCCCTGCCTGGCGGCGGAACCTGCTGGCAACCATCCTGGCAAATATCGACGACGGGGTCAGCGTACAGGACCGCAATCTGCGCGTGATATATGCGAACGCCGCGCACAAACGGAATTTCGGCGACGATATCGAGGGCCGTTACTGCTACCAGGTATATAAGCGCCGGCCTCGGGCCTGTCCGGACTGCCCGGTTGAGATGTCATACAAGACGGGCAAACCTGTTCGCACCACACATCGCGGTTTTGACAAACATGGCAAGTCCATCGCCGCCGAAATCGTGGCCACGCCTGTCTTTGACAGCAAAGGCGACATAGTCGCCGGCGTGGAAGTGGTCCGCATGGTCACCGAACAGCTCGCTGCCCGGGATTTGCTCGAGAGGAAGAGTGAGCGGCTCGAAAAGCTGGCGAAGGCGTCCCGGGAGATCTCCTCGGGGCTCGACCTGGCCACCGTCCTCAAGCGCGTCGCGGAGAACGCCGCCGCACTAACCGGCGCCGACGCCGGCACCATCGCCCTCCTCGATGAAGCGCGCCGCGAAATCCGCTATCCCTACCACTTCAACATGCCCGCGGAGATGGCGGAGATCGTGGTGCCGCGGGGGGCGGGCATAGCCGGCGAGGTGATGAGAACCGGCAAGCCCGTCGTTCTGGATGATTACCCGGCCCATCCGGCGCAGGTTCCGGCGTTCACCAATGCCGGCGTCAAGACGATTCTGGCGGTGCCGTTCATGGTCGGCGACAAACCGCTGGGCGCGCTGGGGCTGTTCGGCAAAAGCCTCGGGAAAAAATTCAGCCGGGAAGACCTCGAGATCGCGCAGGCCATTGCCAGCCAGGCGGCTGTCGCGATCCAGAACGCATTCCTTTTCCAGGAAACCGAGGAAAGGCTTCGCGTGCAGCGGGAGCTCAACCGGGTGGCCATCAGTATTACTTCCGGCCTCGATCTCAGCAGGGTGCTTCCGGAGGTCGCCCGCCGCGCGGCGGAGATAGTGAGGGCCGATGCCGCCATGGTCGCCCTGCTGGACGAGGATACCGGCCGCGTGGTTTTCCCTTATGCATACAATCTTCCCGAAGAGCTTTCCAGGACCTCGACAGTCGTGGGCGTCGGAGTGGCCGG
>JAJZQT010000042.1 GCA_021803005.1 Actinomycetes bacterium | reverse complement strand
TTCCAGAAAGGGGATTTGATGCGTCACTCAAGGACAATCCGGGCCGGCGCGACCGCTGTGGCTGTTATTCTGACCATGGCGGCGCTGGCGTTGCTGGCAGCCGGCTGCGGCGGCAGCAATACGCCCACTTCCGCCACGCAGGACATGCTGACGCTGCTGGCGAACCGCGACTTCGGCGGCGCCTACGACGCTTTTGCCAACAGCTCGCAGATCCGCTCCCAGGTTTCGCGCGATGACTTCATAAAGCAGATGGGAGCCTCGCTGCCGGAAGGCACGACCCTGTCCGACATCAACGTCACCAACGAACAAATCGACGGCGACAAGGCCACAGTTTCCTGGACGGCGACGGTCAAATCCACCAGTGCCCAGGACCAGCCCCTGACCGACAGCTTTGCCGTGGTCAAGGAAGACGACAGCTGGAAAGTGGACCAGTAGCGCCAGGGCGGCGATAGCGTGCTTTCACGGGGAAGCTCTCTGACGATTGCCCGCGCCGCACTCATTCGGTATAGTACTTCACCTAGTTATCCGGAAGGGAAGCAGGCATGACCAAAAGCGTGAACCCCCACATTTTTCGCGAGTACGACGTCCGGGGACTGGTGGGTGAAGACCTCGACATCGAGACCGTCGAGCTGCTCGGCAAGGGCTATGGCGCCTACGCGAAATCGTTCGGCTACACCGAGGCCGTAATCGGCCGCGACAACCGCCCGAGCTCGAAGCCTTTCCGCGACGCGCTGATCGTCGGCATCACCGCCACCGGCTGTGACGTCATCGACGCCGGCGAGCTGCCGACGCCGGCCTTTTATTTCTCACTGCAAGAATACGGCAAGCAGGCCGGGGTCATGATCACCGGCAGCCACAACCCGCCGCAGTACAACGGCTTCAAACTCTGCCGCGGGCACGGCACCATTTACGGCGAGGAGATCCAGAAGCTCAGGGAGATCATCGAAGCGGGTGACTTCCCGAAGGGCGAGGGCAAGGTCACCGAAGCCGACCCCCTGCCCGCCTATGCCGACTACATCGCCGGGAACATCAAGCTCGAGCGCCCGCTCAAGGTCGTGGTCGACGCCGGCAACGGCGTCGGCGGCAAGGTGGCCCCCGGGCTCCTGAGAAGGCTCGGCTGCGAGGTGGTCGAGCTCTACTGCGGCCTCGACGGCAACTTCCCCAATCATTTTCCGGATCCGACGGTGCCGGCCAATCTCGAGGACCTCATCGCCACGGTCGCCAGCGAGAAGGCCGACCTGGGCATCTCCTTCGATGGCGACGCCGACCGCATCGGCGCCATCGCCGATGACGGCGGCATCATCTGGGGAGATCAGTTGATGATCCTCTTCTCCCGTGACATTCTGGAATTCCATCCCGGCGGCACCATCATCTTCGAGGTCAAGTGCTCGCAGGCGCTCATCGACGACATCGAGGCCCACGGCGGCAAACCGCTGATGTGGAAGACCGGCCACTCGCTGATCGAGGCCAAGATCCGCGAGGAGAAGGCGCTGCTGGCCGGCGAAATGAGCGGCCACATCTATTTCGCCGACCGCTACTTCGGCTTTGACGACGCCATCTACGCCGCCTGCCGGCTGGTCGAATACGTCGCCCGCAAGGGAGTAAAGCTTTCCGCGATTCTCGCCGGCATCCCCCGCTACTATGCCACTCCCGAGCTGCGCATGGAATCAACCGACGAGGAGAAGTTCAAGATCGTGGATACCGTCAAGCAGGAATTTTCCAGGGACAACAAGATCATCGACATCGACGGCGTCCGCGTCGTCTTCCCGGATGGCTGGGGCCTGGTGCGCGCCTCCAATACCTCTCCGGTCGTGGTCGTCCGCTGCGAGGCCAAGACGCCCGAGCGCCGCGACGAGATCGAAGCCATGATCCTCGACCGGCTGAAGAAATTTCCCTCGGTGGCCGCCAACCTGGCACGAGACTGACCGCATCAATGCGGGAAGGGATCCGTGGCTGATTCAGCATCACATCCCGCTCTTGTGGATGTTTTCTTCGCGGCGGAACTTCCCGGGGCCGCGGTTTCCCTCGGCGACACCATCAGCAAACGCTATCCCGGCTGGTACGCGCGCCTGGCTGACCGCTCCGGATTTGCCCGGGGCCTGGCCCTCTTCAGGCTCGGCCGTTCCCACCCGGTCGTCGGCGCCGTCTGTGACGCCCGGGGCTTCTGGACTTTCCTTTTCCTGGAAGCCTGGCTCGGCAAACACCCTCCGCGCGTGGTGGTCTTCGAACTCATCCGGCGCCGCCCTTCCGGCTGGCGCCGCGCCCTCTACCCGCTCTGGTTCCGGATCATCGCCCGGCCCGCAATGAGGCGGACCCTGCGCGCCGGGCAGGTGCTGACCGCCTGGGAGAGGGAAAAATACGCCGGCATCTTTGCCGTGCCCGCCGAGCGCCTCGAATTCATCCCCTGGCCGTTAATCCACCGGGACGACGAACTGCCCCCGTTCGATGCGGATCCGCGGCAGCAGATGGTGCTCTCGTCCGGGCGCCCGGCTTGCGACTGGGAGACCCTGTTCGAGGCCGCCGCGGGCAGGGAGTGGCCCCTGACGGTCGTCTGTGGTAAAAAAGACCTTCGCCGCTTGCAGGAGCTGAACCGGGACGGCAGGGCGCGGCTGCTTTGCGACATCCCGTTCGAGGAGCATCATGCCTTGCTCAAAAACGCCTCAGTCTATGTCATCAGCCTCATGGAGACTGACGGCAGCGCCGGGCAGGTGAGGCTGTCCAACGCCGTGCGCGCCGGAGCCCCGGTGGTGGCCACGGCCATCAGGGGCCTCGCCGGTTACATAGCTGATGAAGAGACCGGCCTGACGGTCCGTCCCGGAGACTGGCGTGAAATGAGGATCGCCATCGAGAGCCTGCTCGCGGACGCGGGAAAAAGAAAGATGCTCAGGGAAGCCGCCTTCGACCGCGCCCGGGGCTGGACTTTTGAGGAATACATTGACAGGATGCGCGAACTTCTAAGAGAGGCTGGCACTGGCTCGCAGGAGTTTGGGCCGGGGCAGTAAATAATCCATAAGCAAAACAGGCAAACGATGCAGATGGGTGGTCAAATGCAACAGCTGGACGACATGGAGCATATCCGTAAACTCGATTCCCAGGACCAGTTCGGCATGGTCGCCGGGCTGCCCGGGCAGATGTTCGACGCCTACGCGGCCGGAGGCAGGGTCGCCCTCGAGGCGGGAGGCGAAGTCGGCGGCATCGCCGTCGCCGGCATGGGCGGGTCCGCGATCGGCGGCGACGTGATCGCCTCGGTCTACGACGCCGAACTGCCGAGCCCGATGGTGACTGTCCGCGGCTACAGGCTGCCCCACTGGATCAGCAGCCGCAGCCTCGTCTTCGTGGTCAGCTATTCCGGAAACACGGAGGAAACCATCTCCTGCCTTCATGAGGCCCTGGAGCGCGGTTGCCGCATAATCTGCCTGAGCACGGGAGGAAAAGTCGGCCAGATAGCAGCCGAGAAGGGGCTGCCGTTCATCCAGGTCCCCAGCAGCCTGCAGCCGCGGGCCGCCATGGGCTGGCTGTCGGTGCCCATCGCCGCCTGCCTCGAGAACCTCGGCCTGATCGAAGCGGTGGCAGAAGATGTGCGCGAAGCCTCCGCCGAGCTGCAAAAATGCATCGAGCTCTACGGCCCGGGGAATCCGGCGGCGGCCAATCCCGCCAAGCAGCTCGCGGCCGAACTCTTCCAGCGGGTTCCGGTCATCTACGGCTCGGAGGTGACCGCGGTCGCGGCGCTGCGCTGGAAATGCCAGATCAACGAGAACGCCAAGGCGCTGGCCTTCCACAACCGGTTCCCCGAACTCAACCACAACGAGATCGTCGGCTGGGAGCATCCGGCCGAGGACATGGAGCGATACCGGGTCATCTACCTCACCGACGGCAAAATGCACCCGCAAAACCTGAAGCGGATGGACGTCACCGCCGGACTGCTCGAACGGTATGTGGGCGAAATCAGGCGCTATCCCACTTCCGGCGAAGGGCGCCTGGCGCGGCTGCTATCCAGCATAAACCTGGGTGATTACCTCTCGCTCTATCTGGCCATCCTCTACGGGATCGACCCCTCTCCGGTAGAGAGGATCGAGAACCTGAAGAAGCAGCTGGCCTGAGGCGCTTTTCAGGAGCGCGCCAGACGCCACAAAAGGCCCCATTTCGTAGTATACTTACCGGACCTAAAAGCAGCGCTTTCCGGCGTCTGCCTCGCGTTTCCCACGAGGGAATTTCAGAAGAATCTGTTTTCAAGCTGGCCTGTCTGCGGCCCGGGGGCACCCGGGAGGACCCGCAATCAGCCGTAAACCCGGAAGGAGATGATCGTGCCCGAAGTTGTAGCCCATGACGTCAAGGATATGAGCCTGGCCGAAAAAGGCAAGCTCAAGATCGAGCTCATCGACAAGCGCATGCATGTGCTTGCCTCGATCCGTGAAAGATTTGAAAAGGAACAGCCCCTGGCGGGCATCCGCGTATCCGCCTGCCTGCATGTCACCACCGAGACCGCCAACCTCGTGCGCACGCTCAAGGCCGGCGGCGCCGACGTGGTTCTCTGCGCCTCCAATCCCCTGAGCACGCAGGATGACGTGGCCGCGGCTCTCGTCCAGGAATACGGCATCAGCACTTATGCCATCAAGGGCGAGGATAACGAGACCTATTACAAGCACATCACCGCCGCGGTAGACCATCATCCGCACGTGACCATGGACGACGGCGCCGACGTCATCGGCGTGGTCCACTCCGAGCGCCAGGACCAGATCGGCGAGATCATGGGCGGCACCGAAGAGACCACCACCGGCGTCATCCGCCTGCAGAGCATGGAGGCCGACGGCGTGCTCAAGTTCCCGGTAGTCGCCGTGAATGAGGCTGACACCAAGCACCTGTTCGACAACCGTTACGGCACCGGCCAGTCTACCCTCGACGGCATCATCCGCGCCACCAACATGCTGCTCGCCGGCCTCGATTTCGTTGTGGCCGGCTACGGCTGGTGCGGCCGCGGTGTCGCCATGCGCGCCGCCGGCCATGGCGCCCGGGTCACCGTGATCGAGGTCAACCCGCTGCGGGCGCTCGAGGCGGTCATGGACGGCTACCAGGTCACCACCATCGCCGAAGCCGCCAAGTACGGCGACATCTTCGTTACCGCCACCGGCGACAAGCACGTCATCCGCGGCGAGCACATGAAGGTCATGAAGAACGGCGCCATCATCTGCAATACCGGCCACTTCAACGTCGAGATCGATATTCCGGCGCTCGAGGAAATGTCCACCGCCAACCGCACCGTCCGCGATTTCATGGAAGAATACTCGCTGCCTGACGGCCGCGTGCTCTTCCTGCTGGCGGAAGGCCGCCTGGTCAACCTGTCCGCTGCCGAAGGCCATCCGGCCCAGGTCATGGACATGAGCTTCGCCAACCAGGCGCTGGCGGCCGAGTTCATCGTCAAGAACCACGAGAACCTGGAGAACAGGGTCTACCCGGTTCCCCAGGACATAGACGAGCACATCGCCGCCCTCAAGCTGGAGACCATGGGCATCAGCATCGACACGCTCACCCCGGAACAGGAAAAGTACCTGGCTTCCTGGAACGAGGGAACGTAAAACAAAGTTCCTGGTTAAATCATGACTTACATAATAAAGACCATCGAGTGGCAGGGCGACGAAGTCGTCATGATCGACCAGCGCATCCTGCCGCTCCAGGAAGAATATATTCACCACACGACCTGGCAAGAGGTCGGCGATTCCATCAAGACCATGGTCATCCGCGGCGCCCCCGCGATCGGCGTGGCCACTGCCATGGGCATGTCGCTGGCGGCGATGCAGTCGCAGGCGGCCACCCAGGAAGAGCTGAAGCGCGACCTCGACGAGGCCGCCCGCGGCCTGTTCGCCACCCGGCCGACCGCCTACAACCTCGGCTGGGCCCTGGAGCAGATGGCGGGCATCTACAACGAGCCCGGCGACGTGGACGAGATCCGCGCCCGCATGAAGGACCGCTCCCAGGAGATCCTCGACGAGGACGTCGCCATGTGCATCGCCATGGGCGAGCACGCGGCGCCGCTTTTTCCCCAGGGAGCCCGCATCCTCACGCATTGTAACGCCGGGGCGCTGGCCACCGCCGGATACGGCACGGCGCTGGGCGTCATCCGTTCTGTCTTCAGGCGCGACCCGAGCATCCACGTCTTTGCCGACGAGACCCGGCCCTTCCTGCAGGGCGCCCGGCTGACCGCCTGGGAGCTGCAGCAGGAAGGCATCCCCTGCTCGCTGATCACCGACAACATGTCCGGTTATTTCTTCAAGGAAGGCGAGATCGATGCCGTGGTCGTGGGCTCGGACCGCATAGCAGGAAACGGCGACGTGGCCAACAAGATCGGCACTTATACGGTCTCGGTCCTGGCCAAGGAACACGGCGTCCCGTTTTATGTGGCGGCGCCGACGTCGACGGTGGACCTCAGTCTGGCCGACGGCTCGCAGATTCCGATCGAAGAGCGCGATCCCAAGGAAGTCACCCATTGCGGCTCCAGGCAGATTGCCCCTACCGGCATCGGCGTGCGCAATCCCGCCTTCGATGTAACGCCACACGCCAATGTCACCGCCATCATCACCGAGATGGGCGTTCATCGCGAGCCGTATTCGGAGAGCCTGGCGGAAGCCAAGAAAGGCAAATAATTGAAAGCGATGGTCCTGGCGGCCGGACTGGGAACACGGCTGCGGCCGCTCACCGGTTCGATCTCCAAGCCGATGGCGCCGATCGTCAACCGGCCGGTCATGTACCATATTCTCAGGCTGATAAAGAAGCACGGCTTCGCTGAGGCCGTCGCCAATCTGCACTACCATCCTCACGCCATCACCAACTATTTCGGGCGCGGCCAGCGGGTCGGGGTCGAGCTGCGCTACTCCCTGGAGCCGGAGCTTCTGGGCACGGCCGGGGGCGTCAAGGCCATGCAGCGTTTCCTTGCCGACGGCACCTTCCTGGTCATCAGCGGCGACGCCCTCACGGATCTCGATCTGACCCGGCTGCTCGAGCAGCACCGCGAGTCGGGCAGCATCGCCAGCCTGGCCCTGAAGCGGGTCGACGATCCCAGCAAATTCGGCGTGGTCATCCACGACAAGGACGGGCTCATCCTGGGGTTCCAGGAAAAACCGGAGACGGGCACCGAGTTGAGCAACCTCTGCAATTGTGGTATCTACATCTTCGAGCCGTCCATTTTTGACCACATCCCCAAAGATACTTTTTACGATTTCGGCACCCAGCTCTTCCCGGAGTTCGTGACCCGCGAGATTCCTTTTTACGGTTTTGAGATCGACGGTTACTGGAACGACGTCGGCAGTCTTGAGCAGTACCGCGTCGGCAATTTCGACGCTCTCACCGGCAAGGTCGACGTCGAGATTCCCGGGAAGGAAAGGTCTCCCGGAATCCACGTGGGCAAGGGTACCCGGATCTCGCGCTCGGCCAAACTGATTCCCCCGATACTTTTGGGCGACTACTGCCGCGTCGGCGAGGAAGTGAGCCTTACCGGCCCGCTGGTCATCGGCGACCACAGCATCATCGAGAAAGGCGCGGCCCTGGAGGGGGTCATCAAGTGGCGTGCGGCGCAGACCGGCGCCGGGGCCAAGGTCGAGGGCGGCATCATCGGCCGGGGCGCCTACATCCGCGATGAAGTCTATATTCATGACCGCGTAGTCGTCGGCGACCGCTGCGTCATCGGCGCCGGCAGCGTCCTCGACGAGGCGGTCCACCTCGAACCTTTCACCGTCATCGAAGCAGACAGCCACGTTCGCTGAAAAAAGCCGGCGGCGGCGTAAGCCCATTGACATCGTCCGGCTGGGCGTCGCATCTCCAGCGAACGGCCGATTGCCATCCTCCGGCCGGATGAAATAGATTAAATCCATGAAACGAGCGGGTGCCGTGGAAAAAGCCGATTCCTGTGGAGGCACAAAACTGCCAGACCTGATCTCGGACCTGGTTTCCGTGTTCTTCCCCCTGCGCTGCGTGCATTGCGGCCGGCCGGGCGCCTGGCTCTGCCCGGAATGCGCCTCGTCGCTGGCACCGGTGGGGAAGGTCTCCTGCGGCCGGTGTGGACGTCCTGCAAGTAAAGCGGGCCAGCAGACCGCCCGGCACAACTGCCCCGAATGCCGAGGCCGTGACATCCACTTCAAAAGCGCCCGCGCCGCCTTCGCCTACGAAGGGCCGGCACGCAGCCTGGTGCATCGTCTGAAGTACTCCGGACACCGCCGCCTGGCCGACTTCATGGCCGAACTTGCCTGCAATCAGGCCGGTTTGACTCGCCCGGTGAAAGCGGTTACGCTAGCTTATGTGCCCCTGCACCGATCGAAACTGGTCAGTCGTGGATACAATCAGGCGGGACTCTTCGCCAGGGCCCTATCCCGGCGCCTTGACCTGCCTTTGCAGGATCTTCTCTGCAAGCAACACCTCACCCAGCCTCAAAACCAGCTCGGCTACGACCGGCGGCGGCAAAATCCGGAAGGAAGCGTGGCGCTGCGTCGTGATGCCGGAAAACGGCTCGGGCGGGGAAGAGCGGGACGGATACTGCTGATCGACGACGTTTACACCACCGGCTCGACCGTTTCCGAATGCGCCCGGGTGCTTTCGGAGGGCCTGGGAACCGATGTCGACGTCTGGACATTCGCCCGCACAGTTAAAAACCGCCTATAAATAGCGGGTGTTAGAGTTTCAACGTAGATGCCGAAAGGGTAAGGAACAATACGCCAACCAAGCGGGGAAGGACTGATATGAACCTACAGGTAAAGGGAAGGAACATCGCCGTCACGGACGCGCTCCGCACCTATGTGGATGAAAAACTCTCGAAGCTGGGGAAGCATCTCAACAGCGCCAGCACCATGGAAGTAGAGCTGTTCTGTGAGAAGAATCCCAGCATCGCCGATAACCAGGTCGCCGAGGCAACGATCTTTACCAAAGGCCCGGTGCTGCGCGCCAAGGGCGCTTCACAGGACATGTACGCTTCCATCGATCTCGTCGCCGACAAGCTCGGCCGCCAGGTCAAAAAATACCGCAGCAAGCTGGTCAGCCACGACTCCCGTGTGCGCGGCAGCATACCGCCCGACGCGCTCATGCCGATGCCCGAACCCGTAGCCTTAGAGGAGGAGGAGGAGGAAGAAGGGCCGCAGATCGTCAAGCTAAAATCCTTCGACATCAAACCGATGTCGGCCGAGGAAGCTGCCCTGCAGCTCGAGCTGATCGGCCACGACTTCTTCGTCTTCCGCAACTCCGAATCCAACGACACCAGCGTCATTTACAGGCGCCGCGATGGCAACTTCGGGCTGATAGAGCCAAAATAGCCTCAGGGGACGTTGGTTGCCTTTGTTGAAATGCTCTCGCTGATCGGAACGGTTCGATTCTCTCCCGTTGAGCATTTCAACAAAGGCAACCAACGTCCCCAACAGTTCTTGCTAAAATATTAAGGAATCATGCCACCTAAATTCTTCCAAAAAGCTCTTCGCATGGGCGAAGGTAAAAAAGTAAAGCAGCTCGAGGAGCAGGTCGAGTCGATCAATGCCTTCGAGGCCGGGATCGAGGCCTTGAGCGACGAGGAGCTCAAAGCCAAGACGCCCGAGTTCAGGCGGCGCCTGGAAAGCGGCGAGGATCTTGACGACATCATGCCCGAGGCTTACGCCGTCGTCCGCGAGACCGCCAGGCGCGTCATGGGCATGCGCCACTACGACGTGCAGCTCATGGGTGGCATCGTCCTGCACCAGGGCAAGATAGCCGAGATGAGAACCGGCGAGGGCAAGACCCTGGCCTCGACGTTGCCCGCGTATCTGAACGCCGTCGGCGGCAACCAGGTGCACGTCGTGACCGTCAACGATTACCTGGCCAGCCGCGACGCCGACTGGATGGGCCCCATCCACAATTTCCTGGGCCTGTCGGTGGGCTTCCTGCGCAACATGATGCCGGGCGACAAGCGCCGCGAGGCCTATGCCTGCGACATCGTCTACGGCACCAACTCCGAGTTCGGCTTCGACTACCTGCGCGACAACATGGCGCTCTCCATCCAGGAGCAGGTTCAGCGGGGCCACACCTTTGCCATCGTCGACGAGGTGGACAACATCCTCATCGACGAGGCGCGCACGCCGCTGATCATCTCCGGCGCCCCCGAGCAGGCCGCCGACACTTACAACAAGTTCGCCGCCATCGTGCCGCTCCTGCGCGCGGAGGACGATTACGAAGTCGATGAAAAACATCGCACCGTCGCCGTCACCGAGTCCGGCGTCGCCAAGGTCGAGCAGCAGCTCGGCCTCGAAAACCTTTATGAGTCACAACACGGTCAGCTAGTCAACCACCTGATGCAGGCGCTGCGCGCCCACGCCCTCTTCAAAAAAGACGTCGAGTACGTGGTCAAGGACGGCGAGGTGCTCATCGTCGACGAGTTCACCGGACGCATCATGGAGGGGCGCCGCTACTCCGAGGGATTGCACCAGGCCATCGAGGCCAAGGAAGGCGTGCGCATCCGCGAGGAGAACCAGACGCTGGCGACGATCACCCTGCAGAATTATTTCCGCATGTACGACAAGCTCTCGGGCATGACCGGCACCGCGGCCACTGAAGCCGACGAGTTCTTCCAGATCTACAAGCTGGAAGTGGTCACCATCCCGACTCACATGGACATGGTCCGCGACGACCGCAACGATTTCATCTACAAGACCAGGAAGGGGAAATTCACCGCCGTCCTGGAAGACATCGTCGAGTGCCACAAACAGGGTCAGCCGGTCCTGGTGGGCACGATCTCGGTTGATACCAGTGAAGATTTGAGCAGCAGGTTGACGCGCCGCGGGGTCAAGCACGTGGTGCTGAACGCCAAGAACCACGCTCCCGAGGCGGAGATCGTGGCCCAGGCGGGCCGCAAGGGAGCGGTCACCATCGCCACCAACATGGCCGGCCGCGGCACCGACATCATGCTGGGCGGCAATCCCGATTTCATGGCGCAGCAGAAGTGCCTGGCCGAAGGCGTGGCCGAGGACGTGCCCAGCGGCGAGCCCGAGCTCGTCGACACCGCGGGTTATGTACTGTTCCAGCACAAGGAGAAATCCTACCGGGTCGAGCGCGAGGTCTTCGACCGCATCCGCGAGCCTTTCAAAAACCAGACTGACGAAGAGCACAAGGAAGTTGTCGACCTTGGCGGGCTTTATGTGCTCGGCACCGAGCGCCATGAGAGCCGCCGCATCGACAACCAGCTGCGAGGCCGCTCGGGACGCCAGGGAGACCCTGGCGCATCGCGCTTCTATCTCTCCGCCGAGGACGATCTCATCCGCCTGTTCGCCGGCGACCGCATTTTCAACATCCTCGACAAGCTGTCCCCGGACGAGAGCATGCCGATCGAGCACAAGATGCTCTCCAAGACGGTCGAGAACGCGCAGAAGAAGGTCGAGCAGCAGCATTTCCAGACACGTAAGCGGGTGCTTGAATACGACGACGTCATGAACAAGCAGCGCGAGGTCATCTACGAGCAGCGCACCAAGATCCTCGAGGGTGATGACATCAGCGAGGACTGCCGCGCGATCATCGACGACGTGCTGACGTCAACGGTGCAAACCTATTGCGAGAGCAACACCTATCCGGAGGAGTGGGACTGGGACAGACTCTTCGCCTCGCTCAGGTCTTTCTACGACATCTCCTTCGGCCAGGACGACTTCGAAATCGAGGAGACCACGCCCGAGGAAATGGTCGAGAGGGTGCTGGACGATGCGCATGCACTCTACGCGCGCAAGGAGCAGGAATTCAGCGCCGAGCACATGCGGCAGCTCGAGCGCCTGGTAATGATGGGGGTCGTCGACAACCGCTGGCGCGAGCATCTCTACGACATGGATTACCTGCGCGAGGGCATCCACTGGCGCAGCCTGTCGCAGAAGGACCCCCTGGTGGAATACAAGTCTGAGGGTTTTGCCATGTTCCAGGAACTGCTCGACACCATCAAGGAAGATTTCGTGCGCACCATTTTCCACATGAACCGGGTGCCGCAGGACCAGCTGGCCGAGCGCCGTGCCCGTGAACTGCAGTACTCATACGACGACGGCGTCGAGACCTCGACGCTGCCACAGGCGGCTGAAGCGGCCGCGGTGGGCGCGCCGGCCCAGGCGGGCGCCGCCACGCGCGCGCGCGGCGGCGAGGAGCCGTTGCCGCGGGTCGAGACCCGCCACGCCGACAAGGTCGGGCGCAACGATCCCTGCCCCTGCGGGTCGGGCAGGAAGTACAAGAAATGCTGCGGGGCCTGATCGCGCTGGTCCGCTGATCGCGCGTCAGCCAGCCGCCCGCCCTTCAGCCAGCTGATCGCCCTTCAGCAACCGCGGGCTTACAGCGTTTCGCGCCAGCGCACCATGAAGATGGTGGCCAGCAGCAGGATGGTGCCGATGCTGAGCAGCGAGATCTGATCGTAGTATTCGTAAAAGCGCACGCCCCATTCAAAGGGCAGCTGGTTGTAGAAATTCCCGCCGATAAGCAAAAAGCCGACTCCCGCCGTTATCTTCTCCCAGGTTTTCAGCTTGCCGAAGTTGAACAGCAGCAAAAACACCGCCAGCTCCACCATGCCGAAGAGGTTGTTGCTCGTGTATGAGATCAGCGGCGTCAGCGCCAGGATGAAGGCGAAGTCGAGCACCTCGGGCCGTTGCAACCCCGAGCCGCGGCGGATCAGTACCACCGCCAGCAGCGTCACCATCGTTAGTACCACTATTTTATAAAGTATCAAATAGGATGACCCCGGTTCGATGATCTTCACCGGCGAAAACTGGGCGATCACGGATACCAGGGTCTTGTTCCCGGGCTGGAAAACATCCGCTTTCATCCTCAGCTCGAGTGCCATCTCCTCAAACCAGTAGCGCTGCTCGTTGAGGAAGTTTCCCCGGAAGGAAAGCGCCGGCAGGAAGAAGAGAAAAGCGGAAAAGCCGCTGAACCAGGCAATTTCCCGGAACTTCTTTTTTATGGCAAAATAAGGCAATAGTATCAACCCGAACGGCTTGATGAAGATGCTGAGCGCCCAGATGAATGCCAGCAGCACCGGCCGGTGCCTGGTAAACAGGTAGGCGATGGCGACGTACATGACCAGCAACAGGTGATTGACCTGGCCCAGCGTCAGTTCCGACCAGATGTGCACTCCCAGGATCACCGCCGCCAGCACCAGCAGCAGTCCCAGCTCCCGGGGATCGGCATTCCTGAAATCGGGGAAGATGATTTCCAGGGAAAGATAGAAACCGGCGAGCACCAGCGCCGAGATGAACAGCCAGTAGATCACCTCGGACGCGGCAAAGGGAATCAGGGAAAAGGGAATGAAGATGAGCGACGCCGTCGGTGAATACTTGTAGCTGTAGTAACCGTCGCGCACCGGCCGGAAGAGTTCGTCGCCCGTGAGCGCCCGGCTGCCCGCCCGGTAGAAGACCTGGAAGTCCCGCAGCCAGATGCCGCCATTGTAACGGTTGGTGAATTCCAGCATCAGCAGGCCCGCACAGAGGGCGCCGGATATGACGAAGAAGCCGATCAGCCACTTCGCCCTTACGACCTGCATTATTTTCTGTTTCAGCGGCGCCATGTGTTACCCGGGTACAGCTTATATTAAAATCGCCTTGCGCAAATATATCCAAAAATACTGTCTGCTAAGCGATTCACCTGCTAAGATGTCCGCATCATGACCGGAAAAACGTCCAATTTGCATACTCTTGACGAGCTGGAGGCGCTGCTTTCCAGCATCAGGGACAAGTTCCAGTGGCTTGGTGATTACCTTTGACCCGGCTTCACTGGACAAGCAGGTATCCGGCCTCGAGGCCCGCATGCAGCAGCCCGATTTCTGGTCGGACAAGGCCGGCGCCGCCAGAGTAAGCGCCGAGTACCGGCGCGCCAAACGCCGTCTCGAGCGCTACCGGCGCACGCAGTCCGAGGTCGGCGACGCCGAGGCCATGGTGGAGATGGTCCGTGAGGAGATCGCCGCCGACGGACCCGAAACCGCGGCCGACTTTCTCGCCGAATCCTGGGGCTCCCTGAATAACACTCTTTCTCACCTGGCTCAAATGGAAGAAGAGCGCCTCTTCAGCGGTGAGTACGACGATGGCGATGCCGTCATGACCATCCATCCCGGCGCCGGCGGCACCGAGTCGCAGGACTGGGCCGAGATGCTGCTGCGCATGTACCTGCGCTGGGCCGACCGCCGCGGTTTCAAAGCCGAGATCAATGAAGCTACCGGCGGTGACGAAGCCGGCATCAAGAGCGCCACTGTTACCTTTCACGGGGAAAATGCCTACGGTCTGCTCTCCGCCGAGCGGGGCGTGCACCGCCTGGTGCGCATCTCCCCCTACGACGCCGCCAAGCGCCGCCACACCAGCTTCGCGGCCGTCGAGGTCAGCCCGCTGGTCGAGGACGACGTCGAGTTCGAGATCGACGAGAAGGACCTCAAGATCGACACCTACCGCGCCAGCGGCGCCGGCGGCCAGCACGTCAACAAGACCGACTCCGCCGTGCGCATCACCCATATCCCCACGGGCCTGGTGGTACAGTGCCAGAACGAGCGCTCGCAGCTTTCCAACAAGAACACTGCCATGAAACTGCTGAAAGGCAAGCTGCTCGAGCTGGAGGAACGCAAGCGGCTGGAAGAGATGGAAAAGGAGCGCGGCGAGGTCATGGAGATCGCCTGGGGCAGCCAGATCCGTTCATA
>JAJZQT010000041.1 GCA_021803005.1 Actinomycetes bacterium | reverse complement strand
GAATATTGTTTGATAGGCAGGTGGCTTATTGCAGAATTCACTATGTTGGGGCTGCTGCTTTGCGTGGGGATCAAAAAGGTGGAGGCGCCGGCCGGCTAGCTCCCCCGGGAGAGGGCCGAGACGCGGCGCATGAACCTGGCCCTTCCCCCGGCGCCGGCGAGCGCTGTCTCTTCCTCGACCGGAAGGTCCGGGAAAGCCGACTGGAAGAGGCCGGCGAAGATTCCGGCCGCCCGGGGGCTGCCCTCGGGAAACACCTTGACGGCCAGGCCGCAACTCGGCGAGCGGCTCTTGAAGACAAAGCCCCGGATGTCTGCGCCGGCAAGCTCCCCGATCTTGCGACGGGCCCAGTTTTCCATCATAGCGGTATGGTCCTGGAAACTATATTTACACCTGAGCCTCAGTCCGTCCGGAGAGCTCATGAGCATCATTTCCTCCCGGGGCACGGGCAGGCCGCATCCAGCCTCGGGGCACACTGGCGCCCACTCGACCCCGGGGCCCAGCTCACGGATGAGCTCCGCCTGCAGCCTGTTGCCGCCGTCGTAGCGAAGGTTTTCGCCCAGAAGACAGGCGCTGATGCCGATTTTGATTTTTTGCATTGCCAAAAACACTCCTCCGGTATCATTATAATGGCCGTGGATGAGCTATTACATTCAAACGAGGATTCATTGACCGGCAATCCAGAGGCACGGCAATCTGCGCCGCTGACCCTCTTCCCCGAAGAGCGGGATCCTGGCTATACCGTCCGCGAGAGCCAGCGCGCCAGGACCGTGCGGCTGAACATGACCCCGCGGGAAGGGCTCGTGGTGGTCGTGCCCGCCGGATACAACCTCAAACGCATCCCCGGGTTCCTCGAGGAGAAGCGCGCGTGGATCGAGAAAGCCCGGATCTGGGCCGACGGGCAGCGGCAGATCATGGCCCTGCGGCCGGTCGCCCGCATTCCCGATTCGATCGAGCTCAAGGCGGTGGGGGAGACCTGGGAGGTATCTTCCCGCAATACCGCTTCCGGCCGGGCCATGGCGCGCGAGCACGGGGGCAGGCTGCTGGTTCTCTCAGGCCCGCTCGACGATACCGGCGCCTGCCTGGCCGCGCTCAGCCGTTGGGTCGGGAGGCAGGCCCGGAGACAGCTGGTGCCCTGGCTGGACGATTTGAGCCGGGAGACGGGACTTGAATATTCCGGCGCCAGCATCGGCAACCAGCGCTCGCGCTGGGGCAGCTGCTCGCCGCAGGGAAAGATCAGCCTTAACCTCAAGCTGCTGTTCCTGCCCGACAGAGTCGTGAGGTACGTTCTTGTTCACGAGTTATGCCACCTGGCTCATATGAATCATTCCCAGCGTTTCTGGGCCCGTGTTCGCCGTCATGAGCCGGCCTGGCGCGAACTCAGAAAGGAACTGGGAGATTCCTGGCAGCACATGCCGGCATGGGTTGAGAATGGTTAGTCCGGTGAAACCAACATGAAAACAAGCTCCAGGGCTATAACGAATTATCTCAAGGGCGTGGCAATAAACGCCGCTGGGGAGAAGTTATGGCGGGTTCGCAAGCCGCCGAAGGCGATTAATCCTCTTGCGGGTTTCCGCGACGGCGCGCTTGGGCGCAAAGGCGACCAGAACCCCCGTTTCCAAGGCCAAAGCAAGCTAATAAGTCTAATAAGAAAGACTAATTAAAGGCCTTCGTTTGCTTCTTGAAACGAATACTCCCATCGGTATACAATACCCTCCGCGCGGTAAATTCAGCGTCGAGCCCTGCAGTCTTCCGCGTTTCATTCACGAGCAACACTCGTATTTATAAGCCGTTTTTTAGCGACTGGGGATTTTGTCGCTTCAGGTCCTGCCAGTTTTACAGTTTTTACTGTCTTTATATATGTAAGGTTGACCGGAAAGCTTTTTTGTTCCCGTCAACTCAATTACCGTGCCATCTAAATGGAGGCGAGTGTGAGACTAGTATTATTGGGAGCACCAGGGGCGGGAAAAGGAACGCAGGCCAAGAAGCTTATCGAGAAAAATAACATGCCGCAGATCTCCACAGGCGATCTCCTGCGCGCGGCCGTCGGTGAGGGCACCGACCTCGGCAAGGAAGCAAAGTCTTTCATGGACAAGGGCGAGCTGGTTCCCGACAGTGTCGTGCTCGGGATGGTGGAGGAGAGGCTGCAGAAGGACGACGCCAGGAACGGATTCATCCTCGACGGCTTCCCCAGAAACACCGCTCAGGCTGAGGCTCTCGACGCGATGCTGGACAAGCTTGGCATGCCCCTCGACGCCGCTCTCAGCGTCGACGTTCCCCTCGAAGACCTCATGAAGCGCCTGACCGGCCGCCGGACCTGCAAGGGTTGCGGCCAGATGTACAACATTTATTTCAGCGCCCCGGCGACTGAAAACGAGTGCGAGAAGTGTGGCGGCGAACTCTATCAGCGCGACGACGACCAGGAAGCCACTATCCAGAAGCGGCTGGAAGTCTACCAAGAGCAGACCGCGCCTCTCATCGACTACTATGGTGGCAAGGGCATCCTCAAATCTGTCAGCGGCACCGGCAATATCGAGGAGATCTTCAACAACGTCGTTTCGACGCTCGGGCTGTAAACAGATGCCCGCACGCTCATTTTTAAAGGACAAATTCTAACAGGAGGGTCACGCATATGGCTTTGGTAAATCCACACGGCAAGGAAAAGAAGTTGATGCCACTACTGCTGACGGGCGCCGAGCTCGCGACTGAGCAGGAGAAGGCCAAGAGCCTGACCCAGGTTCGCATCTCTTCACGCGAAGTAGGCGACCTGATCATGATGGGCATCGGCGGCTTCACCCCGTTGCAAGGTTTCATGACCAAGGCTGACTGGCAGGGCGTCTGCGATAACTTCACCATGGCTGACGGAACTTTCTGGCCTATCCCCGTCACCGTTTCAACCACTGAGGGCCAGGCCAACGAGATTAAGGAAGGCCAGGAAATCGCCCTGGTATCCGAGGAGACCGGCGAGGCCATGGCCACCATGACCGTCACCGAGAAGTACACCATCGGCAAGGAACACGAGTGCCAGACCGTTTACACGACCACCGACATGGAGCATCCCGGCGTGGCCATGGTCATGAACCAGGAAGCTGTTAACCTGGCCGGCCCCGTGAAGGTCCTCTCGCAGGCGAATTTCCCCTCAGAGTATCCCGAGATCTACCTGACGCCGGCCCAGTCGCGCGCCATCTTCGAGGAAAAAGGCTGGAACACCGTGGCCGCATTCCAGACGCGCAATCCGATGCACCGGTCCCACGAGTATCTGGCCAAGATCGCCATCGAGACCTGTGACGGCGTCTTCATCCACATGCTGCTGGGCAAGCTGAAGCCGGGCGACATCCCTTCGGATGTCCGCCAGCGCGCCATCGACACCCTCATCGAGGATTACTTCGTCAAGGATACCTGCGCCGTCGGCGGCTATCCGCTCGACATGCGTTATGCCGGCCCCAGGGAAGCGCTGCTGCACGCGCTCTTCCGCCAGAACTACGGCTGCAGCCACCTGATCGTCGGCCGTGACCATGCCGGCGTGGGCGACTACTACGGCCCCTTCGATGCTCACCACATCTTCGATCAAATCCCGGCAGGCTCGCTCGAGACCCAGCCGCTGAAGATCGACTGGACGTTCTACTGCACCAAATGCGACGGCATGGCTTCCATGCGCACCTGCCCGCACGGCAAGGAAGACCGCATGCTCCTCAGCGGCACCAAGCTGCGCAAGATGCTCTCCGAGGGCGAAGATGTGCCCGATCACTTCAGCCGTCCCGAAGTCCTGACAATCCTGCGCGAATACTACGAGGGCCTCACCGAGAAGGTCGAGATCAAGACGCACAAGTATTCGGAAGGCGTGTAAAGCGGCAAGCAGCCGGAAAGAGTCTGGCCGCCAGCCTTTTAAATCTAGTCCCAGGAGAGGGGGTGCTGGAAAGCTAAGCAGAAAAGAATCGCTTTAAGCAGCAATACCAATGTCAAGGAGGTTGGAAAACGATATGCCTAGTTTCGTGATTACAGAAAAGTGCGATGGCTGCAAGGGTCAGGACAAGACCGCTTGCATGTACATCTGCCCGCACGACCTGATGGTTCTCGATAAAGAGAGAATGAAGGGCTACAACCAGGAACCGGAGCAGTGCTGGGAGTGCTACAACTGCGTCAAGATCTGCCCGCAGCAGGCAATCGAGGTCCGCGGCTACGCTGACTTCGCTCCACTTGGCGCTTCCGTTATCCCGATGCGGGGTACTGATTCCATCATGTGGACCCTCAAGTTCCGCAACGGCACGCTCAAGCGCTTCAAGTTCCCCATCAACCTGCGCCCTGAGGGCGTCAGCGATCCCTATGCGGGCATGCCGGAGCCGAATTACGACGACATCAAGAAGCCCGGCTTCTTTAACTTCGCGATCGACTGACAATTATAGGCAGATAAGGAGATAGAGCATGGAGAAAGAAACAAACAGCTTCCAGTTTGTTGAGAAGCCGGCAGTGGAAGAGGTGGATTGCGATATCCTCATCCTCGGTGGCGGCATGTCCGGCTCCGGCGCTGCTTTTGAGGCCTGCCGCTGGGCTACGCCCAAGGGCCTGAAGGTAGTCATGGCCGACAAGGCCGCGGTCGAGCGCTCAGGCGCCGTCGCGCAGGGCCTCTCGGCAATCAACACCTACATTGGCGATAACGATCCGCAGGATTATGTCCGCATGATCCGTTCCGACCTCATGGGCATTACCCGCGAGGACCTTACCATGGATCTCGCCCGTCACGTCGATGACTCGGTCCATCTCTTCGAAGATTGGGGCCTCCCGATCTGGAAGAAAGATGACGAAGGCCATTCCATGGATGGAATCCAGGCCCGCGACGCCGGCAAGCCGAAACTGAGAGACGGCGGCACCCCGGTTCGTTCCGGCAAGTGGCAGATCATGATCAACGGTGAGTCCTACAAGGCTATCGTCGGCGAGGTAGCCAAGAAGGCTCTCGAGCAGAACGCCGCGGCCACCGGCCAGGCGCAGAACCTCTACGAGCGCGTTTTCTGCACCAGGCTGCTCATGGACTCCAACGAGCCCAACCGCGTCGCTGGCGCCATCGGCTTCAGTGTTCGCGAGAACAAGGTGTTCGTCTTCAAGGCCAACGCCGTGCTCAACGGCTCAGGCGGCGCCGTCAACGTCTTCCGGCCGCGGTCGGTTGGCGAGGGTCTCGGCCGCGCCTGGTTCCCGGTATGGAACTCCGGTTCCGGTTATGCCATGGGCATCCAGGCGGGCGCCGAGCTGACCCTGATGGAAAACCGCTTCGTCCCGATGCGGTTCAAGGATGGTTACGGCCCGGTGGGCGCCTGGTTCCTGTTCTTCAAGGCGCAGGCCACCAACGCGCTGGGCGAGGACTACTGCGCCAAGCACGCCGATTCCATCCACGAGATGTTCGCTCCGTACGACGAACCGATGGGCACCAACCTGCGTAACCACGCGGCCATGATCGAGATGAAGGCCGGTCTCGGCCCCATCATGATGCACACCGACAAGGCGATGGCCAAGCTGGCTGAGACCATGGACGAGAAGGCCCTCAAGCACCTCGAGGCTGAGGCTTGGGAAGACTTCCTCGACATGACCATCGGCCAGGCCGGCCTCTGGGCAGCCCAGGACGTCGAGCCGGACAAGATGCCGTCCGAGCTGATGCCGTCCGAGCCGTATCTGCTTGGTTCGCACGCTGGTTGTGCCGGCTTCTGGGTGAGCGGCCCCGGCGACATCGCTGGCGCCCCCGCCGAGTGGTCATGGGGCTATAACCGCATGTCGACCGTCAACGGCCTGTTCATGTCCGGCGACGTCGTCGGCGCTTCCGGCCACAAGTTCTCCTCCGGCTCGCACGCTGAAGGCAGGATCGCCGGCAAGAACATGGTCTCATGGGTTCTGGATCACGCCGACTACGCACCGACCATCAAGGAGAGCGTCGACGAACTGGTGGCCGAGATGTACGCGCCGCTGGAGCTCTACGCGAAGTACAACTCCTACACGACCGCGCCGAAGAACGTGGATGTCAATCCGAACTACATCAGCCCCCGGATGCTGCAGTTCCGCCTGATGAAGATCATGGACGAGTATGTCGGTGGCGTTTCCACCTACTACACCACCAGCGCCACGCTGCTGGCTGAGGGCCTCAAGAAGCTCGACGTCCTCAAGGAGGATGCTGCCAGGCTCGCGGCCGCAGACCTGCACGAGCTGCTGCGCTGCTGGGAGAACTACCACCGCATCTGGGCTGCAGAAGCTCATGCCCGCCACATCAACTTCCGTGAAGAGACCCGCTACCCCGGTTACTACTACCGCGGTGACTTCCCGGTCGTCGATGATGAGAACTGGAAGTGCTTCACCAACTCCAAGTACAACCTGGAGACTGGCGAGTGGGAGCACAAGAAGGTTCCCTATGTCGAGCTCGTAGCTGCACCGACCCCGGCCTAGTACCGGCGGTTCGGTAACGAACTGAGTTCAAAGGGCGGGATAAGCCGGATGGCTTATCCCGCCCTCAAAACGCCGTGATGCGTTATGAGCAGGTCCAAACCTTGTTAGTCCGGGGACATGAATGATCTTGTCGCCAGGAAAAATATTGGCGCTGCCCATCACGGATCACGGACGCGACTTTGCGTTAGAGTCTCACGAGGAGGGACGTTATGGCAGACAAAGTCTTAATAGTAGGAGGAGGCATCAGCGGCATCTCCGCAGCCGTGGAAGCCGCCGAAGCCGGCCTTGAAGCCGTCATCATCGAGAAGAACCCCTATCTAGGCGGTCGGGTGGCCCAGCTTCACAAGTATTTCCCCAAGCTCTGCCCTCCATATTGCGGGTTGGAGATCAACTTCAAGCGTATCAAGCAGAATCCCATGATCAGTTTTTACACGCTGGCGGAAGTCACGAACATCTCCGGCAGCGAGGGGGACTACAACGTCACCGTCAGGGTGAACCCCAGGTACGTGAACGAAAAATGCACCGCCTGCAACGATTGCGTCGAGCAATGCGGCGCCAGTAGGCCCAACGAGTTCAATTACGGCATGGACTCGACCCGGGCGGTCTACCTGCCCCACGAGATGTCCTTCCCGTTGCGCCATGTTGTCGACAAGAGCGCCTGCGACGCGGGCTGCCAGAAGTGCGTCGAGGCCTGCAAGTACGGCGCCATCGACATGTCCATGGAGCCGCAGACGGTCGAGGTCAACGCCAGCAGCATCGTTTTCGCCACTGGCTGGAATCCTTATGACGCCTCGAAGATCGAGAATATCAACTTCGCCACCTCGCAAAATGTCATCACCAACGTGATGATGGAGCGCCTGGCGGCGCCGAACGGGCCCACCAAGGGCAAGCTGCTGAGGCCTTCCGACGGCAAGGAAGTCAAGAACGTCGCTTTCGTCCAGTGCGCGGGCAGCCGCGATGAGAACAATCTCGACTACTGCTCGGCCATATGCTGCATGGCTTCGCTCAAGCAGGCCACTTACATCAGGGACAGTTACCCCGAGGACAGCAAGGCCACGATCTTCTACATCGACCTTCGCGCCGCCGGCAAGTATGAGGATTTCCTGCAGAGGCTGCAGGCGGATGAGAACGTCACCATGACCAAGGGCAAGGTCGCCAAGATCGAGGAAGCCGCCAGCGGCGACGTCACCGTCACCGTCGAGGATATCCTCGGAGGCGGCAAGATCGAAGCCACGTTCGACATGGTGGTGCTGGCCGCGGGCATGGAGCCCGCCGCCAAGGGAGCCAACATTCCCGCCAGTCTCACCTACGAGGCCAACGGTTTCATCGACGCCGACAACCTGCCGGCCGGCATTTCTGCCTGCGGCGTGGCCCGCAGACCGGACGATGTCTCCGCTTCCGTTCAGGACGCCACCGGCGCCGCGCTCAGGGCGCTTCAAAGCAGAGCTGGCGTCAACAAGCCTCTTGAAGCGGCCGAGATGTCAGGAGGTAACTAGAAATGGCTGATCCGAAACTGGGAGTCTATATCTGCTCCGACTGCGGCATTGGCGGAGCGCTCGACATTGAGGCGCTCGAGAATATCGCCAAGAACCAGTACCGCGTCGAGAACGTGCAATCCGTTCCTTTCCTTTGCAGCCAGGAAGGAACGCAGATGATCAAGGATGAAATCAACAATCAAGGTGTGAACAAGATCGTGATTGCGGCCTGTTCGCCGAGAGTCCACTACGATGAATTTGATTTCGACCCATCCAAGTACGTCACCGAGCGGGTCAATCTGAGGGAACATGTCGTCTGGAGCCAGATGGGCGGCGCGGAAGAAGCGCCCGAGGCCGCCGCGGAGGCGCCGGCGGCAGCAGCTGCGGCTGCAGCGCCCGTCGAAGCCGAGCCAGCCGCTCCGGCGGTAAATGAATTCACCCAGGAAATGGCCGAGGACCATCTGCGCATGGGCATCGTCCGCGCCCAGAAGTCCGAGCCGCCCGAACCGGCGATCATGGACGTCGAGAAAACGGTTCTGGTCATAGGCGGCGGCGCCACCGGGTTGAATACCGCCCTGGAGTCGGCCAAAGCCGGCTACAAGGTCATCCTGACGGAAAAAGAGGCGGAACTTGGCGGCTGGGCCAGGAAGATGTACAAAATCCTGCCCGACAAGGCCCCCTTCGAGGACGTCAAGGCGCCAAACATCGACGAGAAGATCGCTGCGGTTCAGGCCCATGAAAACATAACCGTGCTCACGGGCGCCAATATTGACAGGATCGAGGGTATGCCCGGACAGTATGACGCCACCATCAGTCAGAACGGCAGCGCCAATACGCATCGCATCGGCTCGGTTGTCCTGGCGATCGGCTGGAAACCATACGACGCCAAGAAGCTCGACAACCTGGGCTACGGCGAGTTCAAGAACGTCGTCACCAACGTCGAGATGGAATCGATGGCGGTCGCCGGCAGCGGCAGCATCGCCAGGCCGTCCGACGGCAAGCAGGCCAAGCGGGTAGCCTTCCTGCAATGCGCGGGCCAGCGCGATCCCGAGCATCTGCCATATTGCTCCTCGGTCTGCTGCATGACCTCGCTCAAGCAGGCCCTGTACGTCACCGAGAGCGACGCCGACGCCAACGCCTTTATCATTTATAAAGACATGCGCACACCCGGCCTCTACGAGAACTTCTACAAGGCCGCGCAGAACAATCCCGGCGTCATGCTCACCAAGGGCGAAGTAACCAGCATCACCGAGGACGGCACAGGCAATATCGTCCTGGAGATCGACAACACCATCCTCGGCGAGAAGGTGCGCGTCGAGGCCGACATGCTGGTGCTGGCCACCGGCATGGTGACCAACATGCTTCCGGAAGGGGTCGAGAAGGTCACCGACATGACGCCAGAGTACATCGGCCAGTGGAAAGAGACCGAGACGCAGGACGGTATCATCAAGGAAGTTATCGCCGACCCGGTAGCGCTCAACCTGGCTTACAGGCAGGGGCCGGAGCTCCCGTATCTGAAATACGGCTTCCCCGATTCCCACTTCGTCTGCTTTCCTTACGAGACCAGGCGCACCGGCATCTACACCGCCGGCGCCGTGCGGGCGCCGATGACGGCGCTGCAGTCAGCCAATGACGGCGTAGGCGCGGCTCTCAAGGCCATCCAGAGCGTCGAGCTTGCGGCGCAGGGCAAGGCCGTCCACCCGCGCTCCGGCGACGAGTCGTTCCCGGAGATCAATTTCACCAACTGCACCCAGTGCCGGCGGTGTACCGTTGAATGTCCGTTTGGCGTGCTCGACGAGGAAGAGAACGGCACACCCAAGACCAATACCAGCCGGTGCCGCCGTTGCGGCACCTGCATGGGAGCCTGCCCGCAGAGGATCATCTCGTTCAAGAACTACAGCGTGGGCATGATCGCCGACCAGATGAAGGCGATCAAGGTTCCGGAAGAGGACAGCAAGCCGAGGATTATCGCGCTCATCTGCGAGAATGACGCCTATCCGGCGCTCGACATCGCCGGCCTCAACCGCATCAAGACTAATCCGTTCTACAGGTTCATCACCATGAGGTGCCTGGGCGGGACCAACCTGGTCTGGATCGCCGACGCCCTGTCCGCCGGCATCGAGGGCTTCCTGCTCATCGGTTGCAGGTTTGACGACGATTACCAGTGCCATTTCATCAAGGGAAGCAAGGCAGCCAACGAGCGTCTCGGCAAGGTCCAGGAGACCCTCAGCAGGCTGATGCTCGAGTCTGAGCGAGTTCAGCAGGTTCAGCTCGCCATGAATGAATGGGACCAGCTGCCCAAGATCATGAATGATTTTGCGGATCAGCTGAAGGAATTCGGACCAAATCCGTTCAAGGGATTCTAGGAGGATAGCATGGCGGATGAAACTGTTGAAAAGACTGAAGATACCGCTGGCGCCGGGGAAGAAATCACCGAAACGGCCGCCAGCGAGGCCGAAGCAGTTCCGGTAGCAAGTGAAGCCGAAGCAGCTCCGGCCGTCCGTGAAGCCGTGGCGATCACGCCTGACGTCGGTTTCGTCAAGGAGCTCATCAGCTCTGGCGGCGCCGACCTGAAAAAGTGCTACCAGTGCGCCACCTGCTCGGTTGCCTGCAACCTGACGCCGGACGCGAGCCCCTTCCCCCGCAAGGAGATGATGTGGGCGCAGTGGGGTCTGAAGGACAAGCTCATGGGCAACCCGGACATCTGGCTCTGCCATCAGTGCAACGACTGCACGGCTCAGTGCCCCCGCGGCGCCAAACCGGGCACGGTTATGAATGCTGTCGCCAAGATGACCATAAGCAGATTCTCGAAGCCGGGCTTCCTGACCAAGGGAGTCGGTAATCCGTCAGCTCTTATTCTGATGATGGCCCTCCCCATCGCCATTCTGGCCGTTGCTATCGGAATCTTCGGAAGCTACAGCCCGACTCGCGGCGAGATGGTAGACGGCAAGCTCCAGCATGCCGGCGATATCGTCTATGGCCAGTTCCTTGGCCACTGGCCCATCGTCGGTGTGTTCACTTCTTTCTTTGTGCTGTCGATCATCGTGTTCGCGCTAGGCATACGCAGTTACTGGGGCGCCCTTAAGGCGCACGCGGCGGATGAAGGACAACCGATTGCAGGTTCCGGCTTTGGCAAACTGGGGCCGGTCATCGGCGAGATTTTCACGCACAAGCGGTTCGGCAAGTGCGACGAGACCGAGGACCGCAAGACCTCGCACATGTTCATATTCTATGCGTTTGGCCTGCTTTTCCTGGCGACGATCGTCTCGACTCTGCTTACCGACGGCCCGCTGCTCTGGGGTGGAGAAGGCGTGCTCTCGCCTTATCCGACCATCAGCGTCGTCAAGCTCTTCGCTTATCCCGGCGCCGCGGCCGGCCTCATCGGCATTGGCCTGATCACGATCAACCGCTTCAAGCATCAGGAGAAGCTCGGCGGCCTCGGCAGCTATTTCGACTGGCTCCTGATCAGCGTCATCATCGTGCTGATGGTGACGGGCATCGGTTCCGTGGCCTTCCGGCTCGCGAATATCGGCGCGCTGGCTTTTCCCACTTACTTCGTGCACCTGTCGGCGGTGCTATTCCTGTTCATCTACGCCCCCTTCTCGAAAATGGCCCACATGGTCTACAGGACCGTGGCGCTTACCTTCGCAAGGGTGTCCGGCAGGGACCTTGGGGTAGACTGATATATCAGCAATACAGCGCGGGCGCTTGCCTGGCAGGCGCCCGCGTTTTTTTGTTCCTGCGGCGACAATTCGACTACAATAGGAAACAATGGCCACTCTGAACAACAAAGCTGTAGTTCCCACGAAGTTCGAACTGCACTCGAAGATCAAGTTTCGCTGTCATAAGGATATTGCCTGTTTCACCCGCTGCTGCCGGAATATCGATATCCTGCTGACGCCTTACGACGTCGTCCGCATGAAGCAGCGCCTCGAGCTCTCGAGCAAGGAAGTCCTGACGCGTTACACGCGCTATGAGGTGGATGAAAAGACCACCCATCCGCTGCTGTTCCTGCGCATGAACGACGATGAGGAGCGCAACTGTCCTTTCGTCAAGCCGAAGGAGGGGTGCACCATCTACAGCGATCGCCCCGCGGCCTGCCGCTACTATCCCGTGGGTCAGGCAACCCACCGGCGCCTGGACGATGACGACAAGACCCCGATCCACGATGAATGGTACGTGGTTGTCAAGGAGGAGCACTGCCAAGGCTTCGAGGAGGAAAAGGTCTGGACTATCGCCGAATGGCGCGAGGACCAGGAGGCCGCCCTCTACGACGATATGAACCGTGAGTGGAAGAACATCATGATGAAGCAGGACATCCCCAAGGACAAGATCGACGAGAAACGCCAGCAGATGTTCTATATGGCCAGTTACGACATGGACGGCTTCAGGCGTTTTGTCTTCGAAAGCCGCTTTCTGGAAGTGGCCGAGATAGACCCCGATTCCCTGGAGAAGATGAAAGGCGATGACGTCGAGCTGATGAAGTTCGGCTTCGATTACCTCAAATATCTCTTCGGCATCAGCAAGACGATACGGGTCAAGCGCGCGTGCTAATAATTTCGCCGGTTCTGCGCTAAACAGTTCCGCCCGCGCTTACGTCTCTAAAGAACCACCCCGCAGGGTCCTGCCGCGAATCACGGTTGTCACAATCGCCAGCACCGTTATCGCCGTGACGAGAGCAAGCGAAACCACGCATAACGGGCAGACCGCCTCGATCACAAACAGCTCGATGTAGGTCAGTGCCAGTGAGGCCGCCAGCGCCACCACGGCCAGGATCAAAAGCGCCTGGTGCAGGCGGCGTTGCGGCCCCTTGCCGGCGAGCATAAGCACCGCCAGCACTTCCATAACCACGTATCCAGCCAGGCCCAGCCCGGCTACGGGCAAGCCGAATACCTCCGAGTACTGGCTCTGGTTGACAGCGGTACAGTTGACTGTCGCATTGAAGTCGCAGGATGATGTTTCCGCCGTCGAATAATGCTGCTGCAACGCGTAGCCCGAGTCGACCATGCCGGCCAGCGTCAGAATGATTACGATTGTAAGGATTGTTTTCAATGGAGCCTCCCACGGTTAACCATCAGGTTTACCATCCGGCTTGCCTCAACCAACATTACAGGAAAAAGATCGCAGGGAAAAACGATGCCGTTCCGGACACAGCTGGATTTCCTCTGCCAAACTCTCTAAAATCTTCAAGGTGTCTGTAGCGCCTGTTATCCCGCCCGGCCGGAAACAGCGTTACCGCCTCGGGGAGAGGTGGCCGAGTCGGCTGAAGGCGATCGCCTGCTAAGCGATTAAGGGGGTTTTAAGCCTCCTTCGAGGGTTCGAATCCCTCCCTCTCCGCCATCATGATGCTTGGCTTTCCAGGGGGCCTGACGGCTTCGAAATGCAGGCCGCTTCAGGTATACTGTCCCTTGGCTTTTTCGAGAACGGTGCCTTTAGGGCATCGGTATTTATTTCCCGCACGCGCCCGTAGCTCAGTTGGATAGAGTGCTTGACTACGAATCAAGAGGTCACAGGTTCGAATCCTGTCGGGCGCGCCACTCCTTCTGAATGAATGCCAGGCTGCCTGCATCGCTTTTCCCCAGCTATGTGTTAATCTTCCCTCCATGAACGATTACGAGCATTACATGCATATCGCACTCAATGAGGCCCGCATGGCCGCTGAGAGCGGTGAGGTGCCCGTAGGGGCGGTTGTGGAGCGAGGGGGAGAGGTGATCGCCGCCGCCGGCAACGAGCGTGAAGAGCGGAAGGACCCCACCGCCCATGCGGAGATCATCGCGATCCGCGAGGCGGCGAAACAGCTGGGGGGGTGGCGGCTGCCGGGCTGCACCATCTACGTGACCGTCGAGCCGTGCCCCATGTGCGCCGGCGCCATCTATCAGGCCCGCATCGAGCGGCTGGTTTTTGGAACCATCGACGAGAAAGCGGGGGCCGCCGGCACACTCATGGATATCACCCGCGATTCCCGCCTCAACCACCAGACCGAAGTCGTCGCCGGAGTCCTGGCCCAAGAGAGCGCCACCATCCTCCGGGAATTCTTTTCCCGGCGCCGCTGATGCCGGTTTCACCTTATGCCCGGCATTGGATAAACTATCACCTGCAGCGGAGAGGTGGCAGAGCTGGTTGAATGCGGCGGTCTCGAAAACCGTTGTGCCTCTACTCGGGGCACCGAGGGTTCGAATCCCTCCCTCTCCGCCATCGATCCTCCCGGACCGGATGCCCTTCATGGAGTAAACGCATGCAACGTGTCACCTTCACCAATTCCCGAAATCTCACCCTGGTCGGGAACCTTTATCCGTCGCAGACAGACACGGCCTCGCGTCCATGCCTTTCAATTTCAGCGGCAGCGGTGAGAGTGATGACGATCTGCTGACGATCGAAAACCAGGTTGACGACCTGGGGCCGGCAGTCAGTTGCTTGACAGTTTTGCGCGGATCGACCAGGAGGGGTTGTCGACATGACCGTAAAATGGTACTTAAATCATTTACCTGACGGAGGAAACCATGAACGTAAGTGAAGCGCTCAGATCCCGGTATACCTGCCGTGATTATAAAGCCGAGACGGTCTCTGAAGAGACGCTGGCCGCGATTTTCGCTGCTGCGATCCGGACGCCTTCGTGGGCAAACACGCAGCCTTGGGAGATCCACGTGGCGGGAGGAGAAACCCTCGAGGGCTTGCGCAGCGCCTGCCTGGATAACTTCAAAAGCGGTGTGCCCGGCAATGCCGAGTTTCCCCGCCCGGAGAAATGGCCCGCCGCACTGGAGGAGCGCATGCACAGCCTGGGAGCCGCGCGATTCGAGTCACTGGGGATCGAGCGCGGGGATGAAGACGCAAGGAAAGCAA
>JAJZQT010000002.1:55095-63872 GCA_021803005.1 Actinomycetes bacterium | reverse complement strand
CTTTTTTATTGCGTGACGGCTTTTTTGTGGCGGCGCGTCTTTTTTTATTGGGGGACGGCTGATATCTTCTTCTCATGCCGCGCCTGACCATCGACCTTGCCAAGATCGAGCACAACACCCGGCGTGTGGCGGAGCTGCTCAGGCCACACCAGGTAAGGCTGGCCGGCGTCACCAAGGGCTGCATGGGAAACGAGCGCGTGGCCGAGGCCATGCTCGCCGGCGGGGCCGCGGGGCTCTGCGATTCGCGGGCGCGCAACATCCGCAACCTGCGGCGCCATTTCGCCGACACCCGCATCGGTTTCCTGCGATCCCCGGTCACGCGTGACGAGGCCTGTTTCGACGCCGACGCCTACTTCGTTTCCTCCCTGGAACAGGCGCTGCCCCTGCTGAGGATGGCGCGGCGCCCCCTGAGATTCTGCCTCATGATCGAGACCGGCGACGGTCGTGAGGGAGTTCCCCCCGAGCTGGCAACGGACGAGGCCGCGCGCATCGCCGGCGTCGAGGATGCCGATCTGGTCGGACTGGCGACCAATGCCGCCTGCGCCCGGGCCGGAGCCCATGTGGGCGAGGCCCTTGCCGTATTTAACGAGGTCGCGGCAAAGATCGACTGGCGCCTGGGGCGGGGGCGCGGCAAGGGCCTGATGTCTTCGGTGGGCGGGTCGGGCCTGCTGCGATTGCTTACCGACCCGGAAGAGCGGGAAGGAAAACCCCGCGGCTGGAGCATGTCTCTCTTCGCCCCGGTCACCGAGCTTCGCTGCGGCGAGGCAATTCTGTTGGGAAGGATCCCCTCAGGGTCTTCCCCGGACCTCTACCTGGATGGCGCCTGGCGCGACGCCTTCCTGCTGGAAGGCCCGGTGCTCGAGGTTTTTGAAAAAAACGGAGTGGCCCAGGCGCTGGTGGGATTCGGCGTCCAGGACACCGGCGGCGCCCGGCTCATCCCCTGCCATCCCGGCATCACGCCCGCCTCGGCCACCAGCGATTATTTCGCCATCAGCTGCTCCTCGCCGGAGCTGACAGCTCATCCGCTCCGTATTGGCGAACCGGTCAGGTTCATTCCCACCTATTACGCGCTGGTCGCGGCGATGACGTCGCCCTTTGTGGAGAAAGAGTTCATCTGAGCTCCGCGGCAGGCATCATTGAAAGCGGCCCCTCCCTGGTCGGGCGGCCCCGGGTTGGCGATTGTGACCGGTTTTTTGTATTTTGCAATTACAGGTAATGGATAACCCGGAAACTGAAATCAAAAAGTGGCTCGAGGGCCGTGTCTCCGCCGGCCGCTACCGGCACAGCGTCGGCGTGATGGAAGCCGCCACGGAGCTGTCGGAGCTTTACGGTGTCGACCCGGCGCCGCTGCGGCAGGCGGCGCTGCTTCATGACTGCGCCCGCGAGTTTTCCGCCCGCGAGCTGGTCGCGCGCGCCGAGGAATGGGGCCTGCCGGTGCGCGATGTCGACCGCCAGAGCCCGGTGCTGTTGCACGGCAAACTGGCCGTGGTCATCGCCGAACGCGATCTCGGGCTTACCGACCCGGCCATGGTGAGCGCCGTCCGCTGGCACACTGCCGGCCATCCGCGGATGAGCCTGTCGGACAAGCTTTTTTATCTCGCCGACGTGCTCGAACCGACCTCGCCCCTGCCCTGGGTGCCCGAGCTGCGGGTAGTGGCGCATGAGAACGTCGACCGCGCCGTGCTCATGGCCATCGAGATCAATACCGACCACCTCGACCGCACCGGCCGGATAGTGGACCCCGACACCTACGCGCTCAAGGAACTGCTCACCGGCTGAGCCGCGCCGCTCCCGCGTACCACTTTTTTTCCTTCCCCAAAAGCTTCTATAATCATAGGCCTAGTCCGGGGCCTGAGGCGGTCGCGTGAAAGCCGGCGCGGCTGTTCGATTTTCAGGGCTGTTCGTCTCTTCCCAAGGATCTTGCTTTGACCAGAAAATATTTCGGCACCGATGGCATACGCGGACGCGCCAATGAAGCCCTTTCAGCGGACCTGGCGCTGGCGGTCGGCCGGGCCGCCGTGGCGGTCCTGCCTTCCGACGATCCCGTGGTCCTGATCGGCCGCGACACCCGCGTCTCCGGTCCCATGCTGGAAGCCGCGCTGGTGGCCGGGGTCAGCTCGGCCGGCGGCCGGGCGCTGCTGGCTGGTGTCATCCCGACGCCGGCGGTGGCGGGGCTGGTGATCGCCCAGGGCGCCGACGCCGGGGCCGTCATCTCGGCCTCGCACAACCCTTACCAGGACAATGGCATCAAATTCTTCGGCGCCTCGGGATTCAAGCTCACCGACGGGCAGGAGCACGAGATGGAGCGGTTCCTGATCGGGACCGCCGGGGCTGCATTGCCTCCCAACCCGGGCATCGTCGAAGAACTCGAAGACGCCGTCGAGAGATACGTGGCCGGCCTGACCGGCCGCTTCGATCTCGACCTGTCAGGGCTTCGCATCCTGCTCGACTGCGCCAACGGCGCCACCTGCAAAAGCTCACCCCTGGCTTTCAGCCGCCTGGGCGCCGACATTGCCGTGATCAACGCCGAGCCCAACGGCTTGAACATCAACGATAGTTGCGGCTCCACTCACATGGAGCAGCTTTGCGAGGCGGTCAGGGCCGATGGTTTCGACCTGGGCCTCGCATTCGACGGCGACGGCGACAGGGTGCTGGCGGTCGACGCCGGCGGCCGTATCATCGATGGCGATTTCGTCATGGCCATCTGCGCCAACTACCTCAAGCAGCAGGGGAAACTTCCCCAGGACACGATCGTCACCACGGTGATGACCAACCTGGGCTTCCATCTGGCCATGAAGCAGCTCGGCATAGAAGTAAAAACCACGGCAGTGGGCGACCGCTACGTGCTGGAGGAAATGCTCGCGGGCGGCTTCGGCTTCGGCGGCGAGCAGTCCGGGCACCTGATCAATCTGGAAACCGGAACCACGGGCGACGGCCTGGCGACCTCGCTGCTGCTGCTCGAGGTCATGGTAAACACCGGGAAATCGCTTGCCGAGCTCGCCGGCATCATGGACCGGCTTCCCCAGAAGCTCGTGAACGTGAAGGTGCAGGACATGCAGGGCCTGCAGCAGGCGGCGCAGGTTTGGGACGTTGTGGAAGCGGAAACCAGCATCCTGGGTGATTCCGGCAGGATCCTGGTGCGGCCTTCTGGCACCGAGCCCGTCGTCCGGGTGATGGTCGAAGCCGCTACGTCAGAGCTTTGCGACCAGGTTTGCGATAGAATTGTGGCCATAGTCGTGGAGAGCCTTGGCGAACCGGTGTGAACCTGATTATAAAAACAGATAGTCCCCTTTTTCCATGTGCGGCATAATCGCCTATACGGGCCAGCGCCAGTGCAAGGACCTGCTCTACCAGGGCCTGCGCAAGCTGGAGTACCGCGGTTACGATTCCGCGGGCCTTTCGGTGCTCTCTGACGGCCGGATCGAGCTGGTGCGGGCCGTGGGCAACCTCGACAGCCTGGAGCAGGAACTGAGGGGCGACGGCTGCACGGGAGCCAGCCTGGGACTGGGGCATACACGCTGGGCCACGCACGGGCGTCCCTCCACCGAGAATGCTCATCCCCACCTCGACTGCGACGGCAAGATCTCCATCGTCCTCAACGGCATCATCGAGAATTACCAGGAGCTGCGGGCTTCGCTGAAAGCCGAGGGGCATGAGTTCACCTCTGAGACCGATGCCGAGGTCGTGGCGCACCTGGTGGAAAAATTTTATGAAGGCGACCTGGTCGCGGCTGTCCGCAAAAGCATCAGCGAGATCAGCGGGCACTTCGCCTTCTGCGTAATCCATAAGGATCACGGCGGCCTCATTGTCGGAGCCCGCAAGGAATGCCCGTTGCTCATCGGCGTCGGCAAGGGCGAGAATTTCATCGCTTCCGCCATTCCCGCCTTCCTGTCGGAGACCCGCGACGTCATGGTTCTCGGCGACGACGAGATGGTCGTGGTGACGCCCGACGGCGTGCAGATCCTCGACCTCGAGCTGCAGCCGCTCGACCGCGAGGTCACCCGGGTAAGCTGGGACGCCGAGGCCGCCGAGAAAGGCGGTTACGAGACTTTCATGCGCAAGGAGATCTACGAGCAACCCGGTGCCCTGGCGGACACGCTGGCCGGGCGGTTGCCTGACGAGGGCGGCGTGGTTCTGGAGGAGCTCACCATCTCCGCCGAGGATCTGGCAAAGATCGACAAGGTCTACCTCGTCGCCTGCGGAACTTCCTACCATGCCGGGCTCGTCGGCCGCTACGTGCTCGAGAACTGGGCGCGGGTGGCGGTGGAGCTCGACGTGGCTTCGGAGTTCCGCTATCGCGATCCCGTGCTCTCGCCCTCGACCCTGGTGGTCGGCATCTCCCAGTCAGGCGAGACCGCCGACACGCTCGTGGCCATGCGCCAGGCGCGCAGCCTGGGCGCCAAGGTGCTGGCCATAACCAACATCATGGGCAGCCAGGCCACGCGGGATGCCGACGGCGTGCTTTACACCCGCGCCGGCCTCGAGATCGGCGTGGCGGCCACCAAGACCCACGTGGCCCAGATCGCCGCCATCCAGCTGCTGGCGCTCTACCTGGCGCAGATCAGAAATACATTGCCAGCGGATGAGATCGACGCCATCGCCAGGGAGCTCCGGTCGGTGCCGGAGCTGATGCGCGGCTACCTGGACAACGAAGCCACCGCCCACGAGATCGCCAAGCGCTATTACCAGCAGCCTTTCTTCCTTTACCTCGGGCGCGGCGTGGGACTGCCGGTCTGCCTCGAGGGAGCGCTCAAGCTCAAGGAGATTTCCTACATCCCCACGGAAGCCTATGCCGCGGGTGAGATGAAGCACGGTCCCATCGCCCTGCTGGATCAGGGATCGCCGGTGGTCGTGGTCGCCAATGACGGCCACGTCTATGAGAAGGTTGTTTCCAACATCGAGGAAGTCCGGGCCCGCGACGCCTCGGTCATCGCCGTGGCCACGGAGGGCAACGAGGGCATCAGGACCTTGAGTGAAGACGTCATGTACATTCCCAGGACCTCCGAGATGCTGTCGCCGCTGCTGTCGGTGGTGCCGCTGCAGCTGCTGGCCTACTACATCGCCCAGCTCAAGGGCTGCAACGTCGACCAGCCACGCAACCTGGCCAAGACGGTGACGGTGGAATGAACCGGATGCTGATCGGCGTCGACGTCATCGAAAACGAAAGGTTCGCCAGGGCGCTGGAACGGCGTCCGCGCCTGGCCGAGCGGGTTTTTACCGCCGGCGAAAGGGAATACTGTCTGTCACGGCCCAATCCGGCCCAGCATTTCGCCGCCCGTTTCGCGGCCAAGGAGGCTGTCGGCAAGGCGCTGGGCACCGGCGTCAGCAGCTGGCGGGAGATCGAGGTCGGCTCGGGCGGGCAGCCGGAGGTGCGGATGTCGGGCGTCACCGGCCGCAGGGCGGCCGCGCTGGGAGCCGGCGAGCTGTCGCTGTCCCTGAGCCACTGCGGCCCGGTTTCGGTAGCCGTCGCGGCAGCGGCCGTTTCCGAACGGGAATAATTCCGGGCGGGCCGGGCGCCGCCGGGGCCAGACAGGGCTGGCAGCTTGCCGCCGTCAACAAACACCTACCAAGGGAGGGGCATGGCTGAGGGAAGATCGGGCCATCACGATTCGGAAACGATTTTCGGCCTTCCAGTCTACACCGCCGGCCAGATGCGCAGAACCGACGCCGCGGCCATCAAGGGCGTCGGCATCCCCGGCGCCGTCCTCATGGAGCGCGCCGGCATGGCGGTCGCCGAATACCTGCTCGAACATTTTTGCGAGCATCACTGTTTTGTAATACTCGCCGGGAAGGGCAACAACGGCGGCGATGGCTTCGTCGCCGCCCGCCACATCTGGGAAGCGGGCTTCGAAGCGCGCGTCCTGGCCGCCGCCCCGGCGCGCGAGTATCGCGGCGACGCCCTCACCAATCTGAGGATTCTGGGTAAACTCGGCATCGAGGTCAACCACGTGCCGAGCGCCGCCGTGCTCAACCGGGCGCTGGCCACCGACTGCATCATCGTCGACGCTGTCTTCGGCACCGGTTTTTCCGGCGAGCCGCGGGGCAAGCCCGCCGAGTTCATCAAGGCGGCTGTGCGCGCCGTCTCCCGCGGCGGCGCTCCGGTGGTCGCTGTCGACATAGCTTCCGGGGTGGACGCTTCCTCCGGCGAGACCGCCGGCGCCAGCCTTCCCGCCGACGCCACCATTACCTTTCACGCACCCAAGGTCGGGCACTTCGTGGCGCCCGGCAGCTACCTTACCGGCAACCTCATTCTCGCCGACATCGGCATTCCCCAGGAGCTTTCCGCGGAAGCGGACCATTTCCTGGCCGACGAGGCGGAAGTGACCCTGCTGCTGCCGCCCAAGATGGATTACGACAACAAGTTCACCACCGGCCGCGTGCTCGTGGCCGGAGGCTCCACGGGCCTGACCGGCGCCGCCTGCATGGCGGCCACAGCGGCCCTGCGTTCGGGCGCCGGGGTAGTCAGCGCCGCGGTCCCCGCGGGCCTCAATACGATTTTCGAGCAGAAGCTCCTCGAGGTCATGACCGTGCCCCTGGCCGACACCGGATCCGGGCACCTGGCGGAAAAGGCGCTCGACCGCCTGCTCGATGCCGCCGGGAATTTTGACTGCGTGGCGCTGGGGCCGGGCCTCGGGCGCGATCACGAGAGCGCGGCGCTGGTAGCGAGTTTCCTCGGCCGTTCCGCCTTGACGGTCGTCCTCGACGCCGACGGGCTGGGCGCCATGGCCGGCCGGCTGCCGTCACTGAAAAAGCGCCTGGCGCCCACGATCCTCACGCCCCACACGGGCGAGCTGGCCCGCCTGCTGCAAATGGACCCGAAGGAGGTAAAGGCCCGCCGGCTGTCTGCCGCCAAGGCCGCCGCGAAAAAATCCGGCGCCATCGTCGTCCTCAAGGGTTCATCGACCATCATCACCGACGGCGCCGAGACGGTGCTCAGCCCGACCGGAAACCCGGGCCTGGCCACCGCCGGATCCGGCGACGTGCTCACGGGCGTCATCTCCGCCCTTGCCGCCAAGGGGCTGAGGCCTTTCGACGCCGCCGCCGCCGGAGTCTACATCCATGGCCTCGCGGCTGACATGGCGGCCGCAGACACCGGCGAGGATAACCTGATCGCCTCTGACCTGATAGACTATCTGCCGCTTGCTTTCGCCAGCCTCCATCAAGAGGAACAACCCGCCGGCCCGCGGGTTACAGCACATTGAAAGGATGGATTCCTTGAAAGAAATAACCGCCGCCGACATCATGCAGTCGAACGTCATCACCATCAGGGAGAACGATACCGTCGAGCACCTGGCAAAGCTTCTGTCCGGGAAAAAGATCAGCGGCGTCCCCGTCGTTGACGATCAGAACCGCGTGGTCGGCATCGTCTCCGAAGGCGACCTGGTCGCAGCCGACGCCGACATCCATTTTCCCCACTACATCGAGCTGCTCGGCAACATCATCTATCTCGAGAGCGTCAAGAAATACGAAGAGCGCCTGGAGAAAGCCGCAGCGGTCGAGGTGGGGGAAATCATGACCAGGCATGTCCACACGGTGCAAAGGGATGCGCCGCTGCACGAGATCGCCACGATCATGACCGACCACCGCATCAATCGCGTGCCCGTGGTCGAAGGCGACGTACTTGCAGGAATGATCACCCGCGCCGATGTCGTCCGGGCCATGGCCAAAGGCTAGCCGTGAACCGGGCGCTGGCTACGGTCGACCTCGAATGCGTGCGGCACAATGTGGGGGCTCTCCGTGAACGGCTTAGGAAGGGATGCAGCTTCATGGCCGTGGTCAAGGCCGACGGCTACGGACATGGCGCCAGCAAGGTGGCGCAGGCCTGCCTCGATGCCGGCGCTTCCGTCCTGGGCGTGGCCACAACCGGGGAAGCGGCAAGCCTGCGCCAGGCCGGATTCACCTGCCCCATAGTCGTGCTCGGCCCCTTGACCGGCGCCGAGATCGGTGAGGCCATAGACGCCGGCGCCGAGATCATCATCTGGAGCCTTCCTTTCCTCAGAAATCTTGTGAATACGGCGCATTCGCGCGGCGCCAGCCTGCGCTGCCACGTCAAGATCGACACCGGTATGCGGCGCCTGGGCCTGTATCCGCGCCACCTGATCGAGTTCCTGGATATGCTGGAGCCGGTCCCGGAAGTCGAACTGGCCGGGGTCATGACCCATTTCGCCACCGCCGACGAGGACGACACCGGCTTCTTCGAGTTCCAGCTGCACACGTTCGAGGAAGCCGTGCAGACCGTTCTCACCACCGGCGCGACCCCGGTCTTCCACGCCGCCAACAGCGCCGCCACGCTGCGCCATCCGCGCTCGCATTTCGGCATGGTGCGGTGCGGCATCGCCATCTACGGCCTCTCCCCGTTTCAGGGAGACGCAGCCGCCGACGGCCTGAGGCCGGCGCTGAGGCTGACCTCTTATGTCGCCGACGTCAAGGAGATCGCCGAGGGCGACAGCGTCGGTTACGGGCGCACCTGGCCGGCCCCTCAGCGGACCAGCATCGGCATCATCCCCGCCGGCTACGGCGACGGCTTCAACCGGCGGCTGTCGAACCGGGGACGCGTGCTTGTCGGCGGATCCTCATACCCGGTCGTCGGCCGGGTCTCCATGGACCAGATCACGGTTGACCTCGGGCCCGGCGCCACCGTTCGCGCCGGCGAGGAAGCCGTGCTGATCGGCGCGCAGGCGGACGAGGCGATCACGGCTGAAGAGATCGCCGGCCTGCTGGACACGATCAATTACGAAGTCACCTGCAATCTCTCTTCCCGTGTGGAAAGAAGGTAC
>JAJZQT010000002.1:50374-54995 GCA_021803005.1 Actinomycetes bacterium | reverse complement strand
CGGCGGGCGAGCGCACCTTCGCCGAGCTCTCCCGCCTGCTGGAACCTCCCGCCGCCCTGGCCATCAGGCGCCTGGACAGGCTGGGGCTCCTGGAGGCGGTGCTGCCGGAAGTCACGGCTCTCAAGGGCATAACCCAGAATGAATACCACCATCTCGACGTCTACGGCCATACCCTGGCCTTTATCGAGGCGCTCGAATCCGTCATTGCCGACCCCGGGCGCTTCTTCCCCGGCCGCGGCCGGCGCATCCGGGAGAGGCTCGACCGCCGCATTGCCGGCGACGCCGATTGCCGCCTGGTCATGATCCTTGCCGGCCTCTTCCACGATATCGCCAAGCCTTATTGCCGCTTCATCGATGACGACGGCCTCGTCCGTTTCTTCGAGCACGACCGCCGCGGCAGCGAGATGGCCGGCGGCATTCTCTCACGATTCAAGGTGAGCTCCGCGGCCGCCGCCGCGGTGGCGCACCTGGTGCGGCGCCACATGCGCTTCGAAGGACTGCTGCAGGAAGAGCCCCCGAGCGAACGGGCGCGTTTGCGCTATCTGCGGGCCACCGAACCTTTCGCTCCCGAGGCCATAGTGCTCTCGGTCTCAGACCGGCTGTCCGTGCGCGGCGTTCTGGTAACGGAAGCCGACATCGCCAGTCACTTAAAGCTCGCAGGCGACATGATGGAGCGCGCCTTCGCAAAGGAAGACGCAGTGCCGCTGCCGAAGCTAATCGACGGCGAGGCGCTGATCCACGATCTTGGTTTGACTCCCGGTCCGTTTCTTGGCAGCATCCTCGATCACATCCGCGAGGAGCAATACCTCGGCAATATCAGCACCCGCGAGGAGGCCTTGGCCGAAGCGCGAAAAATATCCGAAGAGCGAAAACCAGCCGGGCCGGAAAGCGCGGGCTCATGAGCGGCGCCCCGGATTCCAGCCGCCCCGGTGAGCGCGAGCGCGCCAGCGGCGCCTACCGCCTGCGCGTGCTGCCGGCGGGAAAGAATGACAAGGTGGTGGAGGTCTCCGACCGCATGGGGAACATCATCAAGTATCTGCATTCGCGCTACAGCCTGGGAAACTCCGCCGAGCGCCGCGGTGTCGCCGAGATCAGGAGTGACTGGGAAACCTTGAGCGCCCGCGAGTTTGCCGGCAAATACCATCTGGAGGAAGATGAAGCCGGCAAGTAACGCCATCGATGTAGCGGGCCTCTCCAAGAGTTACGGCTCCATCCAGGCTCTCAGGGGGGCCGATCTCAAGGTTTCGCCGGCCCAGGTTTTCGGGCTTGTCGGCCCCAACGGCTCGGGCAAGACCACGCTCATCAAGGCCCTTTGCGGCATCCTCAAACCCGATGCGGGCGCCGTACGGGTGCTGGGGTTAAGGGCGGACCGCGACCGCTACTCCGTGCGCAAGCACCGGGGATATATGCCCCAGTCTCCTGCCCTGTACGAGGACTTAAGTCCGGCTGAAAACCTGCGTTTCTTCGGCGGCGGCTTCCGCATACCCGACCTCGGCTCTGCTCTCGGGCATAGCCATTCCGATAGCCGACCTTCCGGTTTTTTTGCAATGGTGCAGCTATCTGGTGCCGCTTCGTTACGCCATTAAGGTTCTGCGGGGAGTCGTGCTGGAGGGCCAGTCCTTCATCGACGAGCTGCTCCCCTTCCTGGTGCTGGTGGGTATCGGGGTGGCGCTGCTGGCTTCCGCCAGCCTTACCCTCAAGGAAAGGGAATAGTCAGGAAACCTTCCGCTGCCGGCCCTCTAAGAGCGAGATAAAGGCGTCGACAACGGCCGGATCGAACTGGGTGCCGGCGCTCATCTGCACCTCGTTCAACGCTTCGTCAGCGGTCAGCGCGCGCCGGTAGGGCCGGTCGCTGATCATGGCCTGGAAGGCGTCGGCAACCGCCAGAATGCGGGCTCCGAGCGGGATCTGATCGCTGATCAATCCGTCCGGATAGCCGGCGCCGTCGTAATGTTCGTGATGGTGGCGCACCACCGGCAGGAAGCTCTGAAGGCTGGCGATATGCTTGAGAATGGTCTCGCTGACTTCGGGATGTTCCTTGATACGCTGCCACTCGTCGGCGCTCAGATGATCGCGCTTGTTGATAATCTCCGCCGGCACCGTCACCAGGCCGATGTCGTGCAGCAGTCCGGCGACGCGGATGCAGTGCACCTCGTCTTCGTCCATGTTCATCTCCGCCGCTATCACCGATGCCAGGCGCGCCACGGACTCGGCGTGCCGCTGATCGCGCTCGGTGCGCTCGTCAACCGAAGCCGCGATCGCCTGCGCCGCAGCGAGGTGAAGCTCTTCCCGCACCAGGTCCTCCAGCGAGACGCTGCCGTAATCCCCGGACTCTTCGTGGAACAGCGTGACCCGATTGCCTCCCTGCCGCTTGCCGTAATACATGGACCAGTCCGCTTTGTCAACCAGATCGTCGGCGTGGCCGGCATCCTCGGGATAGCCGGCGACGCCGATGCTGGTCGTCAGCGGCGACCCGTTATGCGCTTTGGTGTTGAAGTTAAATCCGGCGACGCGCCTGCGGATGCGGTGAGCTATGATCTGCGCCCCGGACGTGTCGGTGTCCGGAAGGATCAGGGCGAACTCTTCGCCGCCGTAGCGGGCAGCTATGTCGATGGCACGCTTGGATTCCGTGATGACGCGGGCCACTTCCTTCAAGGCCTGGTCGCCCATGGCGTGGCCGTTGACATCATTGAAGCTTTTGAAGCTGTCGAGGTCGCAGAATATGACCGAGAGCGATTTCTGATTGCGGCCGGCCCGGTCGATCTCTTCCCGCAGGCGGGAGTAGAAGTAGCGCTGGTTGTAGAGGCCGGTGAGGCCGTCGGTCACCGCTTCCTCCTGGCTCTGCTCGAACATGAGCGCGTTCTGGATGGCGATGGCCGCCTGATTGGCCAGGATCATCAGCACGGACAGCTCGTCGCGCCCGTAGACCTCCATCTCCTTGCTGTAAACATAGAAAACGCCGAGCTTCTTCTTGCGCACCTTGAGCGGCAGGCAGATAAAGGCTCTGATGCCCTCGACGCGCGACAGCCGGCTGAGCCGGTGTTCCGACTGGATGTCATCACTGAAGACGGCCTTCTCTCCCAGGAGGACCTCCTCCGCCAGCCCGCCCTTGCGGAATTGCATCTTGCTGACGAAGGCGTCGCTAAGCCCTCGCGTGTAAGTGTCGGTGAATTCGCTTCTGTCCTCGTCGAAGAGCGTGATGGCCGCCGCTTGCGAGCCGGTCAGCTCCATGCCCTTTTCCATGACGATGCCGACGACCCGTTCCCAGTCGAGCTCGGAACTCACCGCCAGCGCGATGTCGGAGAGGTAGGTGAGCTGTTCGAACTTTCTTTGCATCGACTCGGCCATGAGGTTGAACGACGAGCCCAGCTCGGCTATCTCGTCGTTGGCCCGGACCTGCACGCGGCGGTCCAGGTGGCCGTGCGTCATGGCCAGGCTGGCCTCGTTTAACTCCCTCACCGGGCGGCTGAGACGCCTGGCGGCCACCACCGTAACCAGCAGGCTGAGACCGATGCCGGCGATACCCGCGAAGATGAGATAGGATCTGGCCTCGCTTGCCGCGAGGCCGGCGGCATCCTGCGCCGCCTGGTCGCGATTCTTGAACTCGGTGACAAGCAGGCCGCTGTAATCGCTCATCGATTGCAGCAGGGTATCATTCTGCTTCTCGACGGCCCGCGCCATGGCGGCGTCGCCGGTCTGCCAGGCCGGCACCAGCTTGTTGAGGAAGTTGTCATCGAACTGGGCCGCGGTCGCTTCGAGATGGTCGAGCTGCGTCAGCTCCTGGTCGTCAGCAGCATGAGCGCGCGCGGCCGCGACAGCTTCCTGGCGCCTGGCCTGGGCATCCTGGAACTGGCCGATCTTGCTGGCGTTGTTCTCCAGCAGCAGCTCGTATTGAGCCTGGATCTGTTCGCCCGCCGCGACTTTTGCTTCTTCGATGTGAGAGACTGCTTCGGAGCGGTCCAGGGCTTCGTTCGTCTTGGTGCGGCTCTCCGTGATTTTTTGGGATACCATCAATCCCAGAACCGAAAAAATTATGACAATTGCGATGAACCCGGCGACCATCTTGGTGCTGATCCGCCGGAAAATCAGTCTGCTGAAAAGTCTTTTCAAGTTGCGCCCTTAGCCTCGTCCCTCGGTCTGACCTGCCTCGCGCGGGGCAGGCAAAATAAGCCGTATTTACGGCTTATTGGAGTAATCGGCAGGGGGAAGGGCTAGCTTGATTTACCAGTATTTTTCCTGGGTGATGCGGAGATTGGGGGCGCCGCACCGGGGACATTCGAAGGTTTCCGCCTTCTCGAAGAAAAAGACGGGGCGGCCGCATTTGCTGCAGGTGAAATGCTCGATGAGCACGTCGTGGCCGGTCAGATCGATCTCGACAATCTCCCGGCAATGACGGCAGACCCCCGGCAGAAAGCGCTTGCTGGAGTCATTCTCACCTACACCCCAGCGGATATGGCCGCTCTTGTAACCACAGGCGCCGCATTCGAAGATGCTGGTCTCACCCAAGATTAACTCCAGTCACAGAAAGTGGTTAGAGACAGTCCGTGGAATTCAGCCCACCGGATAGGAGCCCAACAACTTGACCCGCGCCAGTTTGCATTCGAGACACTTGATGGCAGCG
>JAJZQT010000002.1:0-50274 GCA_021803005.1 Actinomycetes bacterium | reverse complement strand
GCTGTCACCGAGCCCTCGATGACGTTCTCCATGGGCACTATTCCCTGTGCCACTTCGCCCGAGGCGACGGCGGCGATGACTTCCGTGATCGAGGGATAGGGCACGGTGTCATCCGCGGTCAGCGAGGTGTTGGCCGTCAGCGCCTCTTCGGACCAGGTGCCGGTGGGGCCCAGGAACCCGGTCTTGCCGCCGCCCGAACCGTTGGCGTTAATCATCGCCTCCGCCTCCGGCCACGCGGCTGAGCTTGTGAGACTTTAGACCCATGGCCTCCTTGAGGACCTGGATCTCTTCAGGCGAAAGCTGCTCCCGGCTTTCCCCATGCTTCACTTCCTTCACGTAGATGCGGGCGTGGTCGCGAGACTGGATCGAGCTGATGATGATGCCCGAGAACTGGGCGTCGAGCAGGGCCACCGAGGTGCTCTGCATCCCGCTTAAATCGTTGTAGGCGTCGTAGCGCATGACACTGCGGAAGGTCAAACAGTCGTCGAGGCGCTTGCCGGTGCGCTGCAGCTCCGCCGTCAGATGGGTGATATCGCGCGACAGCTCCTCGACGTTCAGCTGCACGGCATTGGCGTGGGCGACGAGATCGCGCCCGCCGCCGCCTCCCAATACCACTTTCTGGTCACGCCGAAAACGCCTGAGAACCATGAAGAGGTAACCGGCCAGGATCAGTGCCAGGACTGCCAGCGCCAGGGGCGCCAGCACGGCAAGGGTAAGATTGTTGTCGATGAAAGTGCTCATTATCGGGCCGCGGTCAGAGAGCGGTCCCTAACTGAAAACTATTTTGTATTCCCCGCCGTTGTTATCCAAATTGGCCTCGCCGGGCACCGGGCCGACATGTGCCTGAAGCAGCGCCGGCTGCGTGCCGGCGTCGGCAGCCAGCCCGGTCAACTCGATGGTTTTGCGCTCGTTGGGGGCGATCGTGGGAATGGTGCCATCCACCTTTTGCGGCGTGGGACGCCCCGGAGCGGTCAGCGTCAGGGAGACGGGCACGTCGTTCTCGGTGGCCTCGCCCTGATTCTCGATCTCGACCTGAAAGGTAAGCGAATCCGAGGCCTTGAGATTGTTGTCGCTGTCCGTGGCCATGGCCATGCCGCTGGGCTGGACTTTGACGCCGACCAGGGCTACGCCATGCAGCCCCGTGACTTGCGCCGTTCCGCCCTTGAGCTTGTCGAGAACGCTGACTGCCGTCTGCTGGCTGGCAAGGGCCGGGTCCTTGAGGAACTTGGCCTGCGGCACTTTGATTTCCGTTATGTCCTCGTCCTTGAGAACCTGCTGGGCAGGCTGGTAAAAGAACTCGTCGTAGGCGACATCGCTGGTCAGCAAGATCAGCATCTCCTGGGAAACCTGAGCGGCCCCGGCCTGGTTATCACGCGCCTCCAGCGCATTTAGCATCGCCGGCTGCAACCCCCTGAGCCCGCGGTCGCGCACCTGCATGCTGGCCACGAACCATTCGTTGACTTTCTTGAACTGGTCGGGAGCCTCAACGGCCTTGGCTCTTTCCAGGATCTGGTCCTGTGCCGCCAGGAAGTCGCTCATCTTGCCTTCGAGAGACTGGCGCACCGACTCGTCGGGCTTCATGAACATGTCCGAGAGCTGGTTGCCGATGTCGTCGGAATCCTTGATGATGCCGTCGATGGAATTGAAATAGTCCTTATACTCCCCGACCTTCTTGCTGTTGAGGCAGCCCTTGACCCCCAGGCTGACCAGCAGGATGAGGATTACGACCGCCGCCAGGATTATGAGCACCCGGACAAGGGGAGACTGGCCCATGGTCGGCCCGCCGCCGCGCGGTTTGCGCTCGCGCGGTTTGCGTTCCCGGGTCTTCTTCTCTTTGGGCTTGCGTTCCCGGGGCTGGCGTTCCCGGGGCTGGCGCCGCCGGGACCGCCGGCGCGTTTCGGTTACCCGTTCTTCTTCCTCGGTCCGATCTTCATCATCCTCGAAGAAAGACACTGGCATGTCCTTTCGTCTGGCGAAGCTCGTGAGGGCCTGAAATTGGTGGGCGAGGGGGGATTTGAACCCCCATGCTCGTAAGAGCACTAGACCCTGAACCTAGCGTGTCTACCAGTTCCACCACTCGCCCGTGAAGCCGGAGCTGACAAACTCGAGTGATTTCTGGAACAAAAAACCCTGCAATCAAGCGTTTAATGTGAGCACTCCAGCGTCCTCGCCAAAAGCGACTGTATTATAACACAGCCACAAGCGCGTCGGCGCCATGGCCGCGGATGCTATCGGGCTGCCAAAGCGCGGATGCCTGACTGGCTTCGAAGCCTTTATTTGATCTCGTCCGCGTGCGTGGAGGCGATGCCGTTGGCTTCGTCCTCGGCATCCTTCAGCCGCTGGGCCTGCGCCTCGCCGTTGGTCTTGAGATTGTTCAGCTTGGTCAGGGTGTCCGGCTGCTGCATGGCCGGATCTGCCAGAAGCAGAACCGTGATGTCCTTGCTGGTCTGATTCAGTCCCAGCGCCTCGTCAAGGGCGCGTCCCTTGGCCTGCAGGTATTGCCGGTAGGTGTCGCTGATATCAAGGGCCGCCGCCTGGTCCGTCTTCGACTTGGCGGTGGAGATGTCTCCCATGATCTCATCGATGAGGGTCTGCGCCTGGATCAGGCTGGCTTTTTCCTCGTCGGTCTTTCCCTGGGACAGCTGGTCGGTGGCCTGCGTCAGCAGCTTGTCGGCCTGATCGAGCTTGGGCGCCACGTCGTTTGCGATCTGATTGACCTCATCGACCAGCTGGTTGGCTTCCGCGGTCTGCTGGCCGCAGCCGGCGGCTCCAGCCATTACTGGAACAAATATCATCAATGAGATCAGGATAAGGGTTGCGCGTTTCATTTTCCTCCCATAGCTTTCGCCTCTAAACGTTTATATTCTAATGTATCCGGCAGGCATTAAGTAAAGGAATCGTTATCCTAGTACAGAACTGGGTCTTATCCAACTTCATAACCCCGGACGCCACGGAATGTCTTCGACCATGACCTATGAAAACCAGCCGGGGCCTCTGGTGCTGAACCGCTACGAACTTCTCGAGCGTATCGGCAGCGGCGGCTTCTCGACGGTTTACCGCGCCCGCGACCACAAGATGGGCCGCGAGGTGGCGATCAAGGCCGTGCGCCGGACCGACGAGTTCTCCGACCGCGCCGCCCTCGAGGCCAGGGCGGCCGCCAAGCTCGGCCACGCCCACATCGTCACTGTCTTCGAGCTGGCGGAGGATGAGGACGAGGTCTACCTGGTCTCGGAGCTTGTCCGCGGAGAAACTCTGGGCGCCCGCATCGCCTCGGGCAGCCTCTCCGACCGCGACGGCCTTGAGATCGCGACACAGACCCTGGAAGCCCTGGAGCATGCCCACGACCGCGGCGTCATCCATCGTGACATCAAGCCCGACAACATCATGCTGACGGGGGACCGTCCACCCCGGGTCAAGGTCATGGACTTCGGCATCGCCCAGCTGGAAAACACCCAGCGGCTCACGCGCCAGGGAGACGTGCTCGGCACCATCGCCTATATGTCACCCGAGCAGGCCGACGGGCGCACCGTCGACGGCGCCACCGACGTCTACTCCGCGGCGCTTACCCTCTACGAATGCCTGACCGGCGCCAACCCTTTCGGCAGCGGCACCGCAGCGGAGATCGTCGGCCGCATCCAGGCGGGGGCCCCACCGCTCTCCCGGGTCCGTCCCGACCTGCCGGCCGAGCTCTCCGACCTCATCGAGGAAGCCATGGAACCGGATCCACAGCTGCGGATCGGCCTCAAGAGTTTCGCCGTCGGGCTCGGGCAGCTGCTTCCGGAAATGGCAGATGACGACCGGGCGACTACCGTCCTGCGCCGCGTCGATCAGCACCGGCCCTCGATCTACGAAGACCTTTCCGGCCGATACGGCTTCATCGCCGCGCGGGCTGCCAATGCCGCCATGGCGGCGCTGCTGGCCGGCGCTGCTGCCTACCGCTTCGATCTGTATCCCGCTCCCTGGCGCCTGCCGCTGATTGTTGCCGCGGCTGCGCTGGTGGGCCTCCTGCCGCGCATCGGACTGGCGGCGCTGGGCGTCGTGACCGTCGTTCCCATATTCACTTTTTCGGTGGCGCTCGGAACTCTCGTGGCCGTTTTTGCCGCCGTTTATTTCATTTCCGTCGGCTTGGTCTGGCCGCGATCGGCGCTGCTGCCGGTGCTGGCAACGGTCTTGGGATCGGTGGGGCTGGGCCTTGCCTATCCCGCGATCGCAGGATCGATCGGACGCCTGCGCAGCGGCCCGCTGCTGGCCGCGGTCGGCGCCGCGTCCTTCGGCGTCTTCCAGTTGCTGGCGGGAGCCGCGCCGCTGGATTATCTGGGCGTGCCCGACACCTTCGGCCTGGCGGAAAAGCTTGCGGGGGAATACAACCCCTGGGTGGCGCTGCAGGCTCTCGCCGGGCCCTTCCGCTCCCAGCCGGTGCTGCTTCTGCAGCCGGCGATCTGGCTGGCGGCGGCGCTGCCGGCGGCGCTGCTGATCAGGCGCCGCAATCTCTTCCTGGACCTGACCGGGCTCGTGCTCGCGAACTCGCTCCTCGCCGGCGGCTATTTCCTCATGCCGGTAATCGTCACCGGTTATCGGCTGCCGGCGGCGTCATTTCTGAAAACCTTCGTGCTTTGCGCTATAATTCAGACCGGGCTTCTCCTGATATCTCCCAGAAGCAAATTGCAAAAACCTCTCTCCCCCCCGTGAGCGTATTAAAGAAACTCGAGGAAAAGATACAGGGCCTTTTCGAGGGCGGTTTCGGCCGTGCCTTCAAGTCCCCGGTTCAGCCCGTGGAGCTGGCGCGCAAACTGGTCAAGGAGATGGTGGACAACAAGGTCATCAGCGTTTCGCGGATCTACGTGCCCAATGAATACACGCTTTTTCTGGCGCCGGATGATTACCAGCAGTTCGAAGCCTACGAGGAGCAACTCAAGGCGGACCTGGCGGACTATCTGCTCGAGCACGCCCGCAAGGAAAAGTACGAGCTGCTGAGCCGTCCGATCGTCCTCATCAAGACCGACGAGGATCTCGTGGTCGGCGAGTTCGGCATCGCCACGCGCATGGTCTCGGCGCCGGTTCCGGCCCGGCCGGAAGCGCCGCCGGCGCCCGCCGATCCTGGCCCCGACGTCGGCCAGACGGTCGTATACCGGCCCACACAGCAGCCCGACGGCACCATGGCTGTCAGCGCCAGCGACGCCCGCGAGATGGGCCTGTCGCGAGAGTGCATAACACTGACGGTCGGTGACCAGGCTTTCGAGGTCACCAAGAGGGCCGTGCTCATCGGCCGCAGCCGCCACTGCGACCTGGTGCTCGCGGACCCAAACGTGTCACGGCGCCACGCCGAGCTGCGGCAGCGCGGCAACGATTATCTGATCGTCGATCTCGACAGCACCAACGGCGTGGAGATCAACGGCCGGAAGGTAAAAAGCAGGGCGCTTGAGAATGGTGATGAAATGATAATGGGAACAACGAGAGTGAGGTTCGAGCGGCAACTATGTTAGAACCGGTCCTGTTCGGCTCAAAAATTCTTTTTCTGGTTTTGCTTTATCTGTTTATCTTCATGATCGTGCGGCGGCTGTCGCGCGACCTCAGGCGGGGGGAAGAACCCATCGGCATGCCCGCCCGGTCCGCCCAGGCTGCATCGCCCGTATCCGCGCCTGCGCCCACGCCGTCGGCCCTGGCGATGCCGGCCCCGGCGGCAGCGTCGCCTGGAGTAGCGCCGGCGTCAGCAGCAGGCCCCGCGGTAGTACCCATGGCCAAGCAGCCGCGCCGCAGCCGCGAGCGCGCCCCGGAAGCAGCTCCGAAGGAGCCGGACACCTCGACACGCGAATTCGATTACCTGGTCACAAAACTCAATCCGAGGCTGGTCGTCCAGCACAGCAAGATCATCGAAGACGGCAGCGTTTTCGAGGTCAAGGGGGGCGCGACCATCGGCCGCTCGCCCCGCAGCCAGATCGTCCTGGCGGACGACTTTGTCTCGTCTACCCACGCCCGCATCTTTGCCCGCAAGCAGTTCCTGTTTCTCGAGGACCTGGGCAGCACCAACGGCACCTTTATCGACGGCCGCCGGATCGAGGGCGAGCTGCAGATCAAGCCGGGGCAGGAAATAGTCATCGGCGACACGATCTTCCGCTTCGAGGAATAAGACCGCTGGCGCCGCCGAGCAATCCCGTGAATCACAAATACCTTTAATGCCGCCCACATTCGCCACAGCTACCCATACCGGGCTGGTGCGCAGGTCCAACGAGGACTCGCTGTTCGCACGTACGCCCGTCTTTGCCGTAGCCGACGGCATGGGAGGCGCTCAGGCCGGCGAGGTCGCCTCGGGCATGGCGGCCCAGGCCTTCGAATGGTTTGCCCCACAGGGCAAGTCTCCCGAGCAGGAGCTGACGCGGCTGATCGCCAAAGTCAACTCCGGCATACATGAGCTTGCGGTTTCCGACCCATCAATGGCCGGCATGGGCACAACCCTTACCGCCGCGGTCATCCGTGGCGGAGAGGTCACATTCGCCCACGTGGGTGACAGCCGGGCCTATCTCTGGCGCCAGGGCGCGCTCACGCAGGTTACCGAGGACCATTCGCTCGTCGGCGAGATGGTGCGCTCCGGCCAGCTGACCTCGGCGGAAGCCGATGAGCATCCGCAGCGCAGCATCATCACACGGGCGCTGGGAGTAGATCCGGAGATCGTGGTCGACACCATGACCATGCCGTGGAGCCCCGGTGACGTCTTCCTGCTCTGCTCCGACGGCCTGTCCTCGATGATACCGGACACGGTCATCGCGGCGGTGCTGGCGCGGGGTGAAGACCTGCGGGCCGAAGCCCGCGAGCTGATCAAGGCCGCTATCGCCGCCGGTGGACGTGATAACATTTCCCTGGTACTGTTCGCGCCCGACGGCTCCGTGGCCGGCGACACCGGCTCCGAGCCCGAATCGCAGACTGAAAAAATAAGGCTGGGCGGGGCCGGCGCCAGGTTCGCTGAAGCCGGAGAAGATCCGGCGCCCCCGAAAACTGCCATGGGCAGGATACGCGCCTGGCTCACGACGATTGCCGGCCGGATCGCCACCGGCCTTGTCCTGGCGGCAATACTCCTGGCCGGCGGCTGGCTCGTCAGCCGGCAGCTTTATTACGTTGGCGTCGAGGGAGACAATGTCGTCATCTACCGCGGCGTGCCCTACAATCTGGGCCCCTGGTCGCTTTCGGGCATTTACCGCAACAGCCCCGTGAAGTACAGCGAGCTCCAGCCTTTCGAGCAGGACCGGGTCGACCAGGCGGAGATCCAGACCAAGGGCGGAGCGGAAACAATGCTTGATAATTACAGCGCCGAGGCCAGGCAGAGGAAGCAGGACGCCGACCGCAAGGCCGCCGAAGCCGCCCAGACCCCGACCACGCCGCAGACGCCCACTTTCCCGGCAGGGGGGCTGCCCTAATGCAGCGCAACCGCGAACTCATAAATTTCATACCCGTTGTCGTGCTGATGGTGATCGGCTTTGCCAGCGTCTACGCGGCGCGTTCGTCGCAGATCGACGCCAGCTCCTTAAGCTACGGGCTGCTCTTCGTGGGCCTGTTCCTGATAGTGCATCTGTTCCTGCGGCTGGCGGCGCCGGACTCCGATCCTTTCCTGCTGCCGCTGGCGGCGCTGATGTCAGCCATCGGCATCATGATGATCTACCGCATCGATCCCGGCCTGGCGGCGGCCCAGACCACCTGGCTCATGGCCGGCCTGGGAGTGCTCATACTGACCATTATTTTCCTGCGCGATTACCGGAAGCTGGATGATTACATCTACCTTTGCGGAATCCTGGGCGTGCTGCTGCTGATCGTAGCGATCGTGGGCGGGCAGGAGATCAACGGCGCCCGGCTGTGGCTCAAGATCGGACCCATGTCGTTCCAGCCCAGTGAAGCATCGAAGGTGCTGATCACGATCTTTCTCGCCGGCTATCTCAACAGCAAGAGAGAACTGCTGTCGACGACCACGTGGCACGCTTTCGGCGTGCCCATGCCGGCGCTCAAGCACCTGGGCCCGATGATCGCCATGTGGGGAATGTCCTTCGCCCTGCTCCTGCTGATGAACGATCTGGGCACGTCTCTGCTTTTCTTTGGAATCTTTCTGGCTATGACCTACGTGGCTACGGGCCGCATGACCTATCCGGTGATCGGTGGTGTGCTGTTCACCGGTGGCGCCGTGCTTGCGTATTACGTCAAGGGCACGGTCCACAACCGTTTTGACATCTGGATAAATCCCTGGACGGACACGGCCGACCGCGGCTACCAGATCGTGCAGTCGCTGTTCGCCATCGGTGACGGGGGACTGTTCGGCACCGGGCTGGGCAAGGGCTATCTGCTCTTCAAGAACGGCGACACGATCATCCCGGCGCTGCAGACCGATTTCATCTTTTCCGCCATCGCCGAGGAGCTGGGGCTGGCGGGCGCCACGGCGCTGCTGCTGCTCTTCCTGATCTTCTGTTACCGCGTCTTCAAGATCGCGGTCGACTCCGATGACGGCTTCTCCAAGCTGCTGGCGGCGGGAATCGGGGCGGGCTTCGCCCTGCAGGTTTTCGTCATCATCGGCGGCGTCATGAAGCTGATCCCGCTCACCGGTATCACGCTGCCGTTCGTGAGTTATGGCGGCAGCTCCATCGTGGCCAATTTCGGCGCCCTGGCGCTGCTGCTGCTTATCAGTAACCGCACCAACAAGGCGAGGAAATCATGAACGGCTCTATCCGCAGACTCTTCTTCGTGGCCGTGATCCTGTTCGCGAGCCTGTTTGCCATGCTGGCCTACCGCCAGGTGATCCAGGCCCAGGATCTCGCGGACAATCCTCAGAACACGCGCAAGGTCTTCGCGCAGATGCGCATCGACCGTGGCCTGGTGCTCGCCAGCGACAAGTCGGTGCTGGCGCAGAACCGCAAGGAGGGAGACCTTTATTACCGCACCTACCCCGCCGGGGACCTGGCGCCGCAGCTGGTGGGCTACAGCGACCCCACTTACGGCCAGGTCGGCCTGGAGCATTCACAGAACAGTTATCTCACCGGCACCGCCGATGAGGTGGAGCTGGTGAATCTCTTCGATACGCTCTCGGGAAAACAGAAGAGCGGCGCCGATATCGAGCTGACCATCGACCCCAGGGTGCAGCGCACGGCGCTCGACCAGCTGCAGAAGATCGGCAAGAGGGGCGCCGTCGTGGTGCTCGACGCCAAGACTGGCGCTGTCGTGGCCATGGCTTCCAACCCGTCTTACGACCCCAACCAGCTGGCGGCCAACTGGAGCCAGCTCAACAGCGATCCCGGCTCGCCGCTGTTCAACCGCGCCACGCAGGGACTTTATACGCCTGGCTCCTCTTTCAAGATCATCACGGCGTCGGCGGCGCTCGAAAGCGGCCAGTTCACGCCCAACAGCATGTTCAATGATGAAAAGGGAACCGTGGATATCGGCGGCTTCACCATCCACAACTACCGGACCGAGCCGTTCGGACAACATACCCTCGCCGAGGCCTTCTCGCAGTCGATCAACACTACCTTCGCGCAGGTCGGCGACCAGCTGGGACAAGACAAGCTGATAGAATACATGCAGAAATACGGTTTCTATGAAAAGCCGCCTTTCGACCTGCCCTCCGGCGAGGTCATGGCCAGCGGCCGTTACGGCAACGGCGAGCTGCTTCCTCCTGGCGCGCCCATGGACCGGGCCCAGGTGGCTTCGATGGCGTTCGGTCAGGAACAGCTTCAGGTGACACCGCTGCAAATGGCCATGGTCGCCCAGTCGGTCGCCAACGGCGGCAAGATGATGCGGCCCTACGTGGTCGACTCGGTGGTCGACAAGCACGGCACCGTCGTCAAAGAGGTCAGCCCGGATGTCTGGAAGACGCCGATCCAGCCGCAAACCGCAAACGAACTGAAGGATATGATGGTCAAGGTGGTTAATGAAGGAACCGGCAGCAAGACCAAGTCCAGCCAGGTGCAGATGGCGGCGAAAACGGGTACTGCGGAAGTGCCCAATCAGGGCCCGAACGCCTGGTTTGTCGGTTTTGCGCCAGCCGGCAACCCGCGGTTCGCCATCGCGGTCGTGGTCGAGGACTCGGATGAGGGCGGCGGCATTGCCGGTCCGGTGATGAAGGAAACCATGCTCTCGGCTCTGGGGCTTTGATGATTAAGGATCTATACCATGGCTGAACTACTTGACAACCGTTACGAGATCATCCGCCGGCTGGGAAGCGGCGGCATGGCCGACGTCTACCTTGCCCGCGACACCCAGCTGGGAAGGGAAGTCGCGATCAAAGTCCTCTACAAGCGCTACGCCCGCGACGACGAGTTCGTCGCCCGCTTCCGGCGCGAGGCTCAGTCGGCCGCCGGTCTGAACCATCCACACATAGTCAGCATCTACGACCGCGGCCAGGCTGAAGACAGCTACTACATAGCCATGGAATACCTCGAGGGCAAGAGCCTCAAGGACGTGATCACGGACGAGGGGCCGCTGGCGCCCTCGCAGGCGATCGATTACGCCGAACAGATCCTGCTGGCGCTGCAGTTCGCGCATGAGCACAATGTCATCCACCGGGATATCAAACCGCACAACATCGTCATCAGCGGACGCGGCCAGGTGAAGGTGACGGACTTCGGCATTGCCCGGGCGGGAACGTCACCGGCGATGACGGAGACCGGCTCCATCATCGGCACCGCCCAGTATCTCTCCCCGGAACAGGCCAAGGGCAAGGCGGTGGAGCAAAGCTCCGACCTTTATTCCCTGGGAGTGGTCCTGTACGAGATGCTGACCGGGAGAGTTCCCTTCGAGGGAGAGAATCCGGTCGCCATCGCCCTCAAGCACTTGAGCGACGAGCCGGTTCCGCCCCAGGCGCTGGTTCCGGAAATTCCGGACAATCTAAATTCGGTGGTCATGAGGGCGCTGGCCAAAAACCCGGAGGACCGCTACCCGAGCGCCGGGAATTTCCTGGCCGACCTCGAGCGCTGCCGGCAGGATCTGCCGGTGGCGGCGCCGGCCGCCTCCGCGGACACCGCCATGACCAGCGTCATTGCGGCCGGGGACATCCCCGGACGCGGTGACGACACCGCCAGGACGATGGTAAGAGGAGCCTCCGCGGCGGGAAAGCCGCCCGGGAAGATGAGCGGCAGAAGGAAGGCCCTGTATGCCCTTATGGCCGTTCTGGCGCTGCTGGCCGTGGCCGCAGGAGTTTACATGCTCGCATTCGCGCAGGGAAGAGGCGCCGCCAATGTCGATGTTCCCGACGTCGTCGGGCTCGACCAGGCGCAGGCCGAGGAAGCCATCCGGGCGCAGGGCCTGACGCCCCAGCTCGACGCCCAGGACTTCAGCGATACGGTTCCCAGCGGCAAGGTGATCAGCCAGAACCCGCCCAAGGGTTCAAAGCTTCACAAGGGCGACTCCGTGCGCCTGGTCGTCAGCAAGGGCAGCAACCAGGTCCCGGTTCCAGACGTTCGCGGCCAGTCGGCAAGTTTCGCCGACTCCAAGATAAGGGAGGTGGGGCTCAACCCCGACCGGCAGCCCGACGCCTATTCCGATACGGTCGCGGCAGGCAACGTCATCAGCCAGAACCCGGATCCCGCCACCCGGGTGCAGAAAGGCTCCTCGGTAAAATACGTCGTGAGCAAGGGGGCGGAGCCTCCCAGGCAGACTACCGTGCCCGATCTCTCCAACCTGACCGTGGACCAGGCTTCGTCGCGCTTGTCACAGGCGAACCTGGCGCTGGGCGCCACCACGGAGCAGTTTTCCGATTCAGTGGGTTCGGGGAAGGTCATCAGCCAGAACCCCGCCGCCGGGCAGTCCGTCCCAGTGGGAACGGCGGTCAGTATCGTGGTGAGCAAGGGTCCACAGCCGGCACCGGCCAAGGTCACGGTGCAAAGCTTCGTCGCCATGACCAAAGCCGACGCCCAGAACGCGATTGCCGCACAGGGACTGGTTGCATCCGTCAGCGAGGTAGCCAACCCCGATCCGGCAACCTGGGGGAAGGTCTACGACCAGAACCCCGCCGCCGGCACCAAAGTGGACGAAGGCTCCACGGTCACCATCTTCGTCGGGAAATCGCCCTAGCGCTTCCCGGCAAACTGCTTTTTGAAAATCGCTAGCGCTTCCAGTGGGCCCCGATGACGCCCGCCGCCCCGCTGATGTCCTTTACTACCTGCTCCGGTTTTATATCTCCGGGAAGCTTGATATACAACCTCAGTTGAGTGTCCTCGGGAGTGCGGTCGACGCTCAGTTCGCGAACGCGGATCTTCCGGTGTTCAAGGAATTCGAGCACGTCGTGGCTTTCGGCCTTCTTGTTTTCGATGCGTATGGTGAGCGTCGCCTCGTCGGGCCGCACCCAGTTGATGAGCCAGTCCTCAGCCGTCCTCATGGCGCGAAGGGTCAAAAACAGCAGGACTGACACGGTGATCGCGCCCAGGTAATAACCACAGCCGACCGCCAGCCCCAGCGCCGCCACCACCCAAAGGCTCGCGGCCGTGGTCAGCCCCTTGACGCTGGTGCCGTGGCGCATGATGGCGCCGGCGCCGAGGAAACCGATGCCGACGACGATCTGGGCCGCGACCCGGCTGGGGTCGTAGGTGAGCACCTGGCCGGCTGAGCCGGCGACGCCTTCGAACCCAAAGATCGAAACCAGGGCGAAAAGGGTCGAGCCCACCGCGACCAGCGTGTGGGTGCGCAGACCGGCCGCCTGCCCCCGGATTTCCCGGTCCAGGCCAACCAGCCCGCCAAGGGCCGCCCCTATGATGATCCTGATGACTTCTTCCTGCCAGCCGATCATGGAAGCCTGTTCGCTGACGCCGGGGTATAATCCTCCAATTGATCGGCCGCGGCTTTTGCCTGGGCTTTCGCCGCGGCGCCCCACGGCCGTTTAAGCCGCCGGTGGCATACTTCGTCCGCTTTCTGTTAGAATCTCCCCCGAACACACGCTGTTGGCCGGAAAAAAACAGGAAATTGTCCACATGCTTTATATTGAAAAGCTGAGGTACTTCTACAGCACCGAGGCCAGACGGCTATTCAAGCCTCTCACCGCCGCTATCGGGCGGACCCGCATCTCACCCAATCTGCTTACGGTGCTGGGCCTTGCCCTGACGCTGGCCGCTGCGGTTCTGGTCTGGTACGGCCACTTCGTGACCGCCGCGATCGTCTTCACCGTCGGCAGCATCTGCGACATGCTCGACGGCGCCGTCGCGCGCCTGTCAGAGCAGGTTTCGCCGATGGGAGCTTTCCTTGATTCAACGTTCGACCGGGTGGGAGAAGGAGCCGTGCTGACCTCCATCGCCCTCATTTACGCCCGCGACGGCAATCTCTGGCTCGTGGGCGCCGCTTTTGTCACCATGATCGGCTCATTCCTGGTGAGTTACACGCGCGCCAGGGCGGAGGCCCTGGGGCTCGATTGCAAGGTCGGCCTCATGACCCGGCCCGAGCGTCTGGTGCTCCTGGGCGCGGGCCTGCTGCTGCAGAAGTTTGGCGTGCTGGCCGTGGTGATGTATATTCTAGCGGTGCTGACCGCTTACACCGTGCTGCAGCGCATCCTGCACGTCAGGCGTCAGTTCGCGGAAGCTTCCGCCCGCGAGGGCGACCAGAAACCCTGATGCGGCGGCTGCCGGGCTCTATCGCAGCCGCGTTATTGCATCGTTCCTTGACTACCTGGAGGTAAGAATATCTTGAGCAACACTGTGAGAGTTGCCATCATCGGCGTGGGAAACTGCGCCTCCTCGTTCGTGCAGGGAGTGGAATATTACAGGAAGGCAAAGGCCGGCGAGAAAGTCCCCGGCCTCATGCACGTCAACCTCGGCGGCTACCACATCAGTGACATCGAATTCGTGGCGGCCATCGACATCGACGCCAACAAGGTCGGCAAGGATCTCGCCGAGGCCATCTATGCGCCCCCCAACAACACCGTCAGGTTCTGCGATGTGCCCACTACCGGCGTCAAGGTCGCCCGCGGCATGACCCACGACGGCATCGGCAAGTACATGGCCAAGATCATCAAGAAGGCTCCCGGCCCCACCGACGACATCGTCGGCATCCTCAAGGACACCCGCGCCGACGTCGTGGTCAGCTACCTGCCGGTCGGCAGCGAGGAAGCAACCAAGTGGTACACCGAGCAGATCCTCACGGCCGGATGCGCCATGGTCAACTGCATCCCCGTGTTCATCGGCCGCGAACCTTACTGGCAGGCCCGCTTCCACGAAAAAGGATTACCAATTATCGGTGATGATATCAAATCGCAGGTAGGCGCCACGATCGTCCACCGGACCCTGGCCAGCCTGATGCTGGACCGCGGCGTCCGTCTCGAGCGCACCAGCCAGCTCAACGTGGGAGGCAACTCCGACTTCATGAACATGCTTGAGCGCGAGCGCCTTGAGAGCAAGAAGATCTCCAAGACCAACGCTGTCACCTCGCTGATCGACTACGACATCGGCGCCGACAACGTCCACATCGGTCCCAGCGACCACGTCGCCTGGCTCCAGGACCGCAAGTGGGCCTACATCCGCCTCGAGGGCCGCTCTTTCGGCGACGTGCCGCTTAACATCGAGCTCAAGCTCGAGGTCGTCGACTCTCCCAATTCCGCCGGCATCGTCATCGACGCCGTCCGCTGCGCCAAGCTGGCGCTCGACCGCGGCATCTCGGGCACTCTCGAAGGGCCGGCCTCCTACTTCATGAAGTCACCACCGGCGCAGCATCCGGACGATATCTGCCGCAACATGACCGAGGAATTCATCGCCGGCACTTCATCAGCGGCCCTGACCGGCGACGCCGCGGCGGCCAAGCCTGCCGCCAGGAAGACCGGGGCGAAAAAGGCCGCTGCCAGGAAACCGGCCACCAGAAAATCGACCGCAAAGAAGCCGAAGAAGGGCTGAAAAGGCTGATCCCGCTCCATGCGGGGCCTTATCAGTTTGCATAACGGGGTTTTTTCGGTTTGCGCAATCACAGGGCCGCCTTTGGCGGCCCTTTTTGTTGCCACCCCCGGGACTTTCCTTTAACCTTTAAGCCATGCGCGCCGGTCAGGGAAAACTAAAAATAGCACTGGTTTCCCCACACGCCTGGACATCGGTCTGGGGCGTCAACCGGTATGTCGCTGGACTGGCGACGGCTCTGGCGCAAAACGGGCATGAGGTCTCAGTAATCGCGCCCTCGGAGGAACGAACCGAACTGCGCGCCGCCCGCAAGCAGGCAAGGGCCGCCAGGCGCACCGCCAGGGGCACGCGCAAGCTGGCCCCGGTCAGCCGCGTGGCCGGTTCCGGGGACCCCGGCATCGCCGGCGTCACCCCCCCGTACAAACTGATCAGGATCACCGGGACTTTCCGTGTTCCCTACAGCGATTCACTGGCCAACCTGGCCCTGCCGCTCGAAGTCACCGAACAGCTCAACGACCTGCTGGAGAGCGAGAAGTTCGATCTCCTGCATGTGCATGAGCCTTTTCCGCCCGGCCTTTCCTTTACCGCCCTGAGGCTGGCTCAAAGTCCGACCGTCGCCACCTTCCATACCGCCGGCGAGCGCTTCCTGAGCTACCTGCTCATGCGTCCGGTGGTGGAGCGGTTCTTTTCCCGCCTCGACGGACGTATCTGCACATCGCACAACACCCGCCGCATGGTCTCCAGCTATTTTCCCGGAGATTATGCCGTCATCGGCGGCGGCGTCGACACCTCCCGCTTCCGGACGCCCGAGGACCCCGGAAAGAAACGGGAGGCGCCGCGCGTAATCTTCGCCGCCTGGAGCGATCCCCGCAAGGGCCTCGGGCTGCTGGCGCGGACCATCCGGTTGCTCCCGGATGACATACCGCGGTTTGAGCTCGGGATCGTCGGCGGCGAGTCGCTGGCCTGGCGCGGCCGGCTGCTGATCCCCCGCCGGCTGCGCGAAAGGGTCGGCTGGGCCGGCGTCATCGATGGCGGCCGGCTGCCCGGGGAATATCAGCAGTCGGACATACTCTGCGCTCCCTACGCGGCCTCAAGTCTTTCGAGCTCCATCCTGGAAGCCATGGCCTGCGGCATCGCCGTCATCGTGCCCGGACAGGGCGGGCTCAAGGAGCTCGTGGGAGAGGGAAGTGAAGGGCTTCTGCTCGATCACCCCTATTCCTCCAATCTGGCCGCCAGCCTGGTCGACCTGCTCCATGGCGAGAAAGAGCGGAGATCGCTTAAAGCCGCGGCGGCGCGCAAAGCTGCCCGATACTCCTGGGAAAAGATTACGCCGCGGGTCGAGAAAGCCTACAATCAGGCCTACAGCCGCCGGCGGCGGGCACGTCCCCCTCACGGGGCCATCGAATCGGTCCGTTCCGGCAGCACCATCCTCGCCGACCTGCATATGCATACCAGTTTTTCCGGGGACTGCGCCACGACTCCCGAAGAGCTGCTGGCCGCCAGCGAAGAGTCCGGGCTTGAGGCCATTGCCGTCACCGATCACAACACCATCGCCGGCGGCCTGGCGGTGGCGCGGCTGGCGCCGGCGGGGATGCACGTGATCGTCGGTGCTGAAATCAAGACCCGTGAAGGCGAGATCATCGGGCTTTACCTGAGTGAGGAGATACCCAAAGGCCTGTCCGCCGAGGAGACGATCTCACGGATCAAGGGGCAGGGAGGCCTGGTCTATGTGCCCCACCCTTTTGACCCCCTGCACCTGACTCCCACATACGAGCTTCTGGCCAGAAACGCCGCCGACATCGATATCCTCGAGGTCTTTAACCCCCGGATTACGTTCACGACCTTCAACGAAAAGGCGCGGAGGCTGGCCCGAAAATATGATATTCCCGGGGGCGCCGGCAGCGACTGCCACGTGATCCAGGGAGTCGGCACGGCGATGCTTTCGCTCAGAAAGTTTTCGTCACCCCAGGAGCTGCTGGCCAGTCTGCGTGAGGCTGATATCATCCGCAGCGGCAGGAGCCCGCTGTACCTGCACTCGCTGAAGCTGCTTAAAAACAGCCGAACGAACGTGGGGCCAGGCAGGTAATTACAGCTGTAACGCGTCCCCCTGGGCTTAAGGTTAAGAACGGCTTAAAGGGGAGCGGATCAACCGGCGAGGGATTCGCCGGCTTCGCTGGAGGCCGAGGAGGCCGGCGTCCTGCCGAGAGACTCCAGAAATGAGTCAACAACTCCGGGGTCGAACTGCGTTGCGCAGCAGCGCACGAGCTCAGCGACCGCTTGTTCATCTGAAAGAGCCCGCCTGTACGGCCGGTCGGATGTCATGGCTTCGTAAGAATCGGCCACTGAAAGTATCCTCGCGACCAGCGGGATGGACTCCCCGGCCAGCCCGTATGGATACCCCTTGCCGTCGAAACGCTCGTGATGATGGCGGATGGCGGCCTTGATCGTGCCGGAAATCGGCACCGGCTCAAGAATGCGCGCGCTGACGATCGGGTGCTTCTTCATCAGTTTCCATTCATCCGCCGACAGCTGGCTGCTTTTCCCGAGGATTTCATCGGGGATGCCTATCTTGCCCACGTCGTGAAGATATCCGGCATATTTAATTTCGTCGAGTTCTCCGTTGGCCAGCCCCATCTGTCTGCCGATCATGAGCGCGTACTTGGAAACCCAGTCGGAATGGCCGCGGGTCGAAGGGTCCTTGGCATCGATGGCCTCGGCGAGCGAGCGGATGGTGCCGACGAACGCTTCCTCGAGCGCCTTGTGGTTGAGGGCGTGGCCGACAGCCACGGCTCCCTGGTTGACAATCGTTTGGCAGAGCGCAACTTTTTCCGCGGTCATCGGGCTGCGTTCCCATTCGCGATGCTCTCCGATAGCCACGGCCCCTACAGCTTTCTCTCCCACGACAAGCGGATAGATCATCAGCGATTTGACGTCATGCATGTACTGTAACTGAGGCGCAGCCACCGCCTCTGTTGATTCCAGCCGCCTGCCTCCGGCCATGATCGCGGTTTTGGTCTCGATGGCCCTCTTGAATTCGGGCAGTTGCGAGAGCGGCACCGTCATGCCAATCGACGGCTCCATTTTCAGGTCGCGAGTGGGATGGGCCGCGACGATCCGAAGATAGTCACTTTCGCCCTCCAGCAGGAAGACGCTGCAAAAGGTGGCGTTAACCGCTTCGACGATGCGCACCGCGAGCACCTGCAGAACCTGGTCTATCTTCAGTGAGGAAGAAACTGTAGTGGAGATCTCCAGCATCAGGCTCAGGCGCTCTGCCCTGTCTCTTTCCGCCTCCAGCGCCCTCTCCTTTTCCCCGGTGAGGCCAAACCGAACGCTGCTGAGGACAATGCCGGCTGCCATGAACATCAAAACGCGTTCCAGGAGCTCTACGGAGAGCTCCCCAGGCTCCGCGCCGATCGCCAGCACGTCTGGAATAAAGGCCAGAATATAAACGGCGGCCGTCGCTGCCGTTGCCGCAAGGGCGCGGCCGCGGGATAGATACCGGGCAGCGAGGGCGATCGGCAGAAAATATCCGAGAAAGATGAATTCCTGAATCTCGCGCATGCCGGTCGCGCCGACCTGTGCGCCGGCAATGACTGCAAGGATGCCTGCTATCCAGAAAAAGGGCGAGCGCAAAACAGGGCGGAATCGGCCGCTTTTTGCTGACTGGCGGTCGGGCAAACTGCCCCTGAAGTTATCGATCGCGTCTGTAGCCAAAAGATCCTGCCCTTGCTGGGAGAGGGAAATCGCGCAGGCTTCTGCTGACGCGACAAGGGTTCCCTCTGTCGAAAACCATCGGCAGTGGCGCTCCGCGGCTTGAACCGGCCTGTTACAGCTTCTTGCCAAGCAGGGTGAGGGCCCTTCTCCCCAATATTATTTGGCAATAAACTTCTGTTACAGTTATGGGGCCAGGCACAGCGGGTATTTATATTCCGCTTCCCGGGGAAAAGTCACTTTTCAACAGCGTTCTTATCGTATGTCAAACCGCCAAAAGAATGTACGTTTAGGTATTGCCGCGGCGACGGCAATTGCTCTGATCGCTGCGCTGATCCTCGTGTCCGCTTGCAGAGAGGACACGCTTGAAAACGCGCCGGTGGAAGTGTACTCGCCTTTCGGCCTCTACAGCCCGGGTACTCTCGGAACATTACCCACCAGCGCCAGCCGGATGATGATAGACGCACTCGGATTCAATTCCATCGAGCAGTATCAGGACTACTCTCTTAACCTCACCCGGGAGCTCGGCGTTAGTTGGGTCCGGATGGATTTCTATTTCGACGGATGGAAATTCATAGAGCAGCCGGCCTACCTCGCGCAACTGCATGCGCAGGACGTCGAGGTCGTCGGTTGTGTGCTTCCCATGAATTCCTTCGCGCCGGAAGACCTGACGACTTTCCGGGCGAATCTGGACCATCTTGTCCGGCGCTACCCTTGGATCAAGATCTGGCAGATCGGCAACGAGCCTGACCTGTCGTGGGACAATCCTGATGACTATCCGCGCTTTTTCTTTGCCGGCCGCGAGGAGGTCCTCAAAAATTGCCCTGACTGCAAGATCGCGCTGGCGGGGGCCGGCGCCCGCTGGCCGGGACAGGACATGGAGAGCTGGCGCCACTCGCTGGATGTCTACGATCGAATCATCGGTGACATCGCGGCCCGGTCACCTGGGAACACAAAGCCGTTCGATATTATTGACATGCATTTTTACGATTTTTACGGGACGGACGAGCGGATGCTCGAGACGATGAAGGACTACCAGAGCCTGCTGCCCCGCCACGGCCTCAGTCCGGAGATCAGCTTCTGGGTATCGGAGTGCGCCACTCCGACCGGCAGCCTCTCCTGGCCGCCGAACGCTCCCAGCCAGACCGAGGAACAGCAGGCGGCCGAACTGGTCTCGCGTTTTGTCACCATGTTGGGGGCCCACGTCGATCGCGTCTCCTGGGCCCGGTTTTACGAGAATTATCGTTATGAGGATATCGAGGACGGTTTCTTTGATCACAACGGCCTGGTCTATAACGGCCTCGGCAGCGAGGCCGGCGCCGGCATAACCGCGGGAACAAAAAAACTCGGCTTTTACGCATATCAAACCTTGATCTCGCAGTTGGCTGGATGCTCCCAGGTGATCCGGCTTGACGACGGCAAATACAGGTTTTCCTTCCCCGATGACCGCGATCCGGTCTATGTCCTCTGGAGCGCCGGCGGCACCGAACCCCCGGCTGAAGTCCGGGGGCCGATCCTGGTCACGGATGTAGAGGGCAATTCTGTCGAAACCACGGGAGAGCAGCTGACCCTCGGCTCCATGCCTGTCTTTGTTAACAAACGTTAGCCTGTTGTAGAATCATATCTACCCCATGTTTTTCCCTGCCAAAATTTTCAGGATTCGACCGCTGCGCCAGAGCGCCGCTCTGATCGCGGCCTGCCTTGCCCTGTTGGCGGCGCTTCTGGTTGCCGGCTGCCTGCCGGGAGTGGCTCCGACTCCGACGATTCCGGCTGACGCTCCTCCACCTCCAACTCCTTCATGGCAGCGAATATATACAGACGTTGCCTTTTTCGGCAAAGGGCTTGGACTGATTTCGGGCTGGAACGGAACCATTCTGCGCTCCACCGATGCCGGCGAGACCTGGAGCCCCGTAAAGATTCCAGTTACGGCCGACCTCTATTCCGTGACCTGCCTTGACGCCAACACAGCGCTGGCGGTTGGCGGCGGCGGCAACATCCTGCGCTCGACCGACGCCGGCGAGACCTGGGTGAAAATCGATTCGCCAACAGGCGAGACCCTGAACTCGGTGGCGTCAACCGGCGCCGGCGGCGCCGTAGCCGTGGGCTGGCGCGGAGCCATCATCGGCACGCAGGACGGCGGCAAGACCTGGACCCCGCTTTTTGCCGATCGGGGGGATCCTTCTCTGAATTTCCAAAGCGTGAGCTTTGCCCCGGGTGGGATGGGCATGGCCGTCAGCTCCACGGGAAGCGTTTACAAAAGCGCGGACGCCATCAACTGGCAGCCGGTTACCCTGCCGACCACCGACCAGAAGCTCTACAGTGTTGACGTCCTGGACAATCAGAACGCTTTCCTGGCGGGTAATGTAGACCAGGACAAGGTCTTCGTCTACGGCGGCACCACCGTGCTGCTGAAGACCCCGGATGGCGGCAAGACCTGGGGGTACGGCCCGCGCAACCTCAATCCGTCACTGCTGACGATAAAATATGTCGGCCCGCAGGCCCTCGTTGCCGCCGGTTGGGACGGCGCGATCCTGAGAACCAACGACGGCGGCAACTCGTGGGCCCCGACGGTTTCCCACACAACCGGGGCCATTCGCTCGATCGCCATCATGACTGCAAACAACCTTTTCGCGGTTGGCGACGGGGAGACCATCCTCCACAGCCTCGATGGCGGCCTTACCTGGCAAAAAATTCGGGGGTCGTAAGCACAAGGCCGGGAGCGCGGCTCGCTGCTATGCTTCCCCATCCACGGACTTGCCACCAGCGCGAAAGATTTCCAACCGGTCAGGCTGACCCCCGGCAAAGAATGGCCGTGAACTTTTCCTCCGCCGGCCGGGCCCTGGATGCGTTCGGGCGGCGACTGCTTTACCGTGGAAAGGGGAATGGAAAAGAAGCGGCGTGTCGGGCGGGAGGGGAATCTGGTGGGCGTACCTGGATTCGAACCAGGGACCTCATCCTTATCAGAGATGCGCTCTAACCAACTGAGCTATACGCCCGGGCAAAACTGCGGCTGGCCCCCAGTGCCATCCGGACTGTTAGTTTAGCCAATGCGGCCGGTTGCTGGCAAGCGGATTCGCTTCCTTCTATAATAGCTTGACAGAGGTGAAAGTTATGAAAGAGATGGTCCTCTACGGCATAAGCTTCGATGTCATCGGCAAGCAGCCGATCATCCTGCTCAAGACCGCCGACGCCAATAGATTCCTTCCCATCTGGATCGGGCACCAGGAAGCCGCCGCCATCCTCATGAAACTGCAGGGCACCGAGCTGCCGCGGCCGATGACGCACGACCTCATGACCTCCATCCTCGACGAGCTGCATGCCGAGGTCCTCAAAGTCACGGTCACGGAGCTGAAGGAAAACACTTTTTACGCCCTCCTGACCCTGAGGCTGGACTCCGGCGAGGTCGACGTGGACTCCCGGCCCAGCGACGCCCTGGCCCTGGCGGTCAGGACCAACGCCCCCATCTTTGCTTCCGACCGGCTGGTCGAGGAAAACGCCATCGAGTTCGAGCACGAGGTAGAGGACGCCGAGGAGGTCGTGGAAAAGTTCCGCGCCTTCTTAAACCAGGTCACCCCCGAGGATTTTCTGAACGACTAGCCGGCCGCCCGCCTTGCCGCTTCGGCAAACCCCTCCACCATGGGAAGGGAGACCAGCTCGACGTTGTCGTATCCCGCCAGGATTTCCATGAGCCCCGAATGATTTTCCGTGGCGTTGGCCATCAGGTAAAGCCTGCACACCGCCGCGGCCATCTCCAGGTCCTGGGCTGAATCCCCGCAGGCTATCGCTTCCTCCCGGCTTAATCCCGACAGGCCCAGGTCCAGTTCGATGGCGGAACCCTTGCCGGCCGTCCGGGGGATCAGGTGATAGGCATGCACCTCCGCGACCGGCATGCCATAGCCACGGTCCTCGATGACGCCGTTGTCGACCAACTTGAGGTCGCCGTGGCCCCGGTCCACCAGCAGCCGGTTTGCCTCGGCGAGGTCGATCCTGCCGCGCATCAGATGGGAAAAGCTGTGATCGCGATACCAGGGGTCGTGGTAGGCGAGCGCCGGACCGAAACGCTCCAGGAGCAGCGCCGGCGCGCCGGTTTCGGCGATCTCGTCGAAAACGCTGACCCCGGCCCTTTCTCCGAAAGGGGCGCAGTTGAGCACGATCTTGCCGGCGTCCCGTACCAGCACACAGCCCGCCTCGGCGATGTACCTGTCAACGCCCAGGACGCGCGCGTCCTCGCCAAGCAGCCTGACGCTGCGGCCGGAAGCAAAACAGACTTCGATGCCACAGCCGCGGCAGAGGTCAAGCGCCCGGGCTCCCGCCAGGGTGAATTCACCCGAGGCCGTATGGAACAGCGACCCCCCTTTTCCCAGGAGCGTGCCGTCGAGGTCTGTATAAAGGACGCGGGGTGTCACTGTTTATCCTCTTCCCGTGGTGGATGCAGCCGGCGATACTCCGCCAGCGACGCCAGCGGCGGCCTCTCGATGACTCTGGTCTCGAGTGATTCTATCCCGTATTTGTCTTCGCGGAAAAAAATGCGTTGATAATCGGTGCCGGGCTCGTCCCTGAGCTCGAGCCGACCCTCGTCGTGAAGTCGCCTGAAGACGGCCTGCATGATGTTGAAAGACATTCTTCCCAGCGCCACGGTACTCTGATTGTGGTGAACGCGGCGGCGCAGGTCGGTCTGGGCGATCGCTTCCAGCCCGAACTTCCTGAAGATATCAATGTCCAGCCCGATTTCGACCCCGTAGCCGGTGAAGAAGGGCACGCTCTCCAGGACCGCGCGGCGGCCGGCGTACTCGCCTGAAAGCGGCTGGATCAATCCCGAAAGCTCGGGATAGAACATGCTCAACAGCGGCCTGGCGCAGATTTCGGTGACCCGCCCGCCGCCTGTTTCCCGTTTCATCTCCCCCAGGAACAGCGGCCGGCGGTAATAGCCCTTGACGTAGCCGATGGCGGGGTCGGTCAGCAGGGGGCCGACCAGGCCGTAGATGAAGTGGGGCGAGAAGTTCCTGATGTCGGAATCGGCCCAGACGATGATATCCCCGGTCAGCGGCACCAGGCTCTTCCAGAGGGCTTCGCCCTTGCCCGACGCCAGCGGCTGATCGGTGAGGTATTCGTCGTCGAAGAAGACCTCGGCGCCGAGCCCGGATGCGACCCTGGCTGTACCGTCGGTCGAGCGCGAGTCGATGATCGCCAGCTGATCTACCAGCTGGTGGCGTTCCATGAGCGAGCGCCGGATCACCGGCAGAATGTGCGGGATCGTGTCGGCCTCGTTACGGGTGGGCAGGCAAACGCTGATGGTCAGGCCCTGCTGCCGCTTGAGCCTGACGAGGTCCTCCACATCCGCGAACTGGGTGTAGTGATAGGTGCGCCGGTTGAACCATTCGTCCAGCTTCATGCTCCCCCGTCTTGTCAAAGCGCCGCGAAGGATACCGGTTGCGCGCCGGACCTCTTGATTGCAGCGGCAAAATCATCAGAAAGCAGCGAGTCGAGCTCGGTCTGCCTGGGTTCATTGTAGCTGCTGGCCCGTGACAGCGCCTCATCGGCGTAACCCGGGTGGCACATGAACTCGAGTGCGTCGCCTTCGCGGGCCAGCCGGCGCTCCAGCTCGGCCGCCAGGTTGATGCTGCCCATGACCTCGATCCCGGAAAACGCCGCCGGGGTCTGCATGGCGTTGCCGGGCGCGGGCAGGCGCGACGCCATCGCCACCGCCAGGGCCTTGGGGCTTTTCAGCGGCATGTGATAACCCCGCATCCTGGTTATCCCCAGGCGGGGGCAGGTCCTTTTGATCAGGGAACGCAGCCGCGGGTGCGCGTGCAGGTGGTGATGGCTGTCGATGTGCGTCGGCCTGATGCCAAGCTCGCGCAGGCGCTCAACCTGGGCCACGATCTCGCTTTCCAGTTCGTGCGCCCGCGCCCGGCCGGTAGTGAGGCGCCACAGGGCCTGTCTTATTCCCGGGAAATTGCCGTCGGGGCCGAGCAGTGAGCTCACCTTGCCGGCGTCGGCCGTTGGCGGTCCGGCTGACAGGTTCAGATGCAGGCCGACGCCGAGGCCCGGGTTGTCAGCAGCCTCCAGGGCCGCCTCGACGGCGGCCTGGCCGTTGACTAGGAGGGTGGTGCTGGTCACGGCGCCGGCAAGGTAGCATTCGATCACCGCCCGGTTGACGCCGGAGGTCAGGCCAAAGTCGTCTGCGTTGACAATGAGTCTTTTCATGGTTACGCTACCGGGCGACGCCGTCTGGACCGGATTTCAGTTCAAAATCGGGCGGCGCCGGCGTCCAGGCCGCCGCGCGGTTTAGAATTGCGCCGCGGCCAGCATAATTGACGCAGGCACGGGCCGCGTCATATGTTATGGGCCGGCTCATTTTACACTTTTCCGAAGGGGGTATGACAGATGGCAGCAGCCTACGTGCTCGTTAATACGGCTCCGGGAAAAGCGGGAGACGCCCGCAAGCAGATGGCCGAAATCCCGGGGGTAAAGAGCGCCCACGCAGTAACGGGAGCTTACGACCTCATCGCCTACATCGAGGGCGGCGATATCAGTGAGCTCGGCAAGACGATCGTTTCCCAGATCCAGTCGATCGATGGCATAACCCAGACCATGACCAGCGTCGTGGTCGAGCTTCCCTAGGGGACAGTTTGGGCGGGGGGGCGGCGCGCGCCGCCCCCCCGCCGTTTCCCCCGCCGTTTCACCCTCCATTTCCCCCGCCGTTTCAGCGCTTTTTTTCCAAAGAATTCCGGTCGGTTCCTGTTTTTTTCCGGAACCCTTTCTAGCCTCGGGGTGTCTAAATTGTGTCACTGAGAAATACCCCGGCAGGTATCTCCAGGAGGGCGGTATCCCGGATCGAGGGCGGCTTCTGCTGCCAGTGGCGCAAATTATCAATGGGGTCATTCCCAATCCCTCGAAGGAGAGGAAATCATGTCAGAAGTAGTCGTAATAGGCAGCAGTTTTGCCGGCCTCACCGGTGCGCTCGAGGCCAAACGCAAGCTGGGTCCCGGTCACACGGTCACTCTAATCTCCAGGACCGCTGATTTTGTCTATATCCCCTCGCTCATCTGGGTCCCGTTCGGTTGGCGGGAGGTCAAGGATATCAGCATCCCCGTCAAACCGATCCTCGACAAGCATGGCGTCGACTTCCTCAAGGCCGAGGTGTCGCGGGTCAATCCCGAAACCAACACCGTCTCGACCAGCGAGGGCGAGGTTGCCTACGATTACCTGCTGGTAGCCTCGGGTGTCAGCACCCGGTTTGACCTGATCGAGGGGCTGGGTCCGGAAGAGAACACCTATTCTGTCTGCACCCCCGGTCACGCCGAGAAGGCGCGCGAGGGCTGGAAGAAACTCGTCGAGGATCCAGGCCCGGTCGTCGTGGGCGCCACTCAGGGGGCCAGCTGCATGGGCGCCGGTTACGAGTTCCTCTTCAACCTGGAATACGCCGCCCGCAAGGCGGGCGTCCGTGACCGGGTCGACATCACCTGGATCACCCCTGAGCCATACCTGGCCCATTTCGGCATCGACGGCATGACCGGCGGCGAAGCGATGCTCAAGGGGTTTATGAAGAAGTTCAACATCAAGTATGTGACCAACTCCGAGGTCGAGAGGATCACCGAAACCGATGTCGTGCTCAAGGACGGCAGGAAGCTGCCCTACAAGTACTCGATGATTATCCCGCCGTTCAACGGCGCCAGGTTCGTCAAGGACTCCGGCGACCTCGGCGACGAGAAGGGCTTCATCCCCATCAACGACACCTACCGGCACAAGAAGTACGCCAACATCTTCGCGGCGGGCCTGGCGGTGGCGGTGCCATTGCCCTTCACAACCCCGGTGGCTATGGGCATGCCCAAGACCGGTTTCCCTTCAGAGGAGAGCGCCAAGATCGCGTCCCACAACATCGTCAAACTGCTCCAAGGAGAGCCGGAGTCGTCGCTGAAGGCCAAGCCTTGGGGGAAGATCCCCGGTCTCTGCGTTCTCGATGCCGGCCACAAGGAGGTCGTCATCCTCAGCAACCACATGCTGAAGCCCCGCCAGTTCGCGGTGATGATCCCCAATCCGCTGGTCAACATCGCCAAGCGGGCGCTGGAAAAGTACTTCCTTTGGAAGACCCGGCGCGGGCTTTCCTACCTGATGTAATTCCCCGGCCGTTAAATGGCCAAGCCACGCCAAAGCCATGCCACGGCGAAAAAAGGCGCCCCGCGGGGCGCCTTTGAATTCCGCGATTCTGCTCTGCTAGCCGTTGACGAAGTCCGGTGTGTCCAGAGCCGCCTCGCGCTTTGCCGCCGTGCGCCTCTGCACGTCGGGGGCGCGATCGAATCCCGTGGCGATGACCGTCACCTGGATCGTGTCTGACATGCTCTCGTCCACGACCGTGCCAAAGATGATGTTGGCGTCCTCGGCGGCCACGGCCGCGACGACCTGGGCCGCCTCGTTGGCCTCATGCAGCGCCACGTCGGCTCCGCCCTTGACGTTCAGGAGAATGCCCCGGGCGCCCTCGATCGAGGTCTCCAACAGCGGCGAGCCGATGGCCTGGCGGGCCGCCTCGGTGGCGCGGCCTTCCCCGGAAGCGGTACCCACACCCATGAGCGCGGTGCCGGCCCCCTGGATGATCGTGCGCACGTCGGCGAAGTCCACGTTGATAAGCCCGGTGAGATTGATCAGGTCGCAGATGCTCTGAACGCCCTGGCGCAGCACGTCGTCGGCGACCGCGAATGCCTCCAGCAGGCTGGTGCCGCGGTCGACGATCTGCAGCAACCGGTCGTTGGGAACGATGATGACGGTGTCGGCGGCCTCGCGCAGGCGGCGGATGCCTTCCTCAGCCTGGATGTTGCGCTTGGTGCCTTCGAAACTGAAGGGACGGGTGACGATGCCGATGGTCAGCGCCCCGGTTTCGCGCGCGGCCTCAGCGATTACCGGGGCCGCGCCGGTGCCGGTGCCCCCGCCCTCGCCGGCGGTGATGAAGACCAGGTCGGCGCCGCGCAGGACCTTCTTCACCTCATCGCGGCTGCGCTCCATGGCCTCGATGCCCACATTCGGGTCGGCGCCGCCTCCGAGCCCGCGGGTGAGCTCGCCGCCCACGTGGATCTTGACGTCGGCATCGGACATCTGCAGGGCCTGGGCATCGGTATTAAGGGCGATGAATTCTACACCCATAATGCCGGACGCGATCATGCGGTTGACGGCGTTGGTGCCGCCGCCTCCAACTCCGACCACCTTGATCGAGGCGATGTAGGCGGCCTCCTGCCTGGGCGTGGCGCTCTCGCGCGGCGCCGGCCGCCTTTCCTCTATGGTTGTATCCTCAGATATGTGCTCCGTAGGCTGGAAGAGGTTCGCTAAGGCCCCTTCCTTCATGCTCGCTCGGATTCCCATTGAGCAACTCCTTTGCCAGGTTGCGGTAAGTGTCCGCCGCGGCGCCCTCGGGTTCATAGGCCATGATCGAGCGGCCCTGCACCGGCGCTTCCGCGAACTTTATGGTTTTCCTCACCACGGTCTTGAAAACGATGTCGCCAAAGCCGTCCTTGAGTATCTCTATCGCCTCGCGGCCGTGGATTGTCCGGGCGTCGAACATCGTCGGCAGGATGCCGCGGATTTTGACGTCCGGATTGAGGTTCTCGCGAATCATTTCGAGAGTCTTTTCCAGCTGCGCCAGCCCCCGGAGGGAAAGGTATTCGCATTGCACGGGCACAACCACGCCGTCCGCCGCGGTCAGGGCGTTGATGGTCAGCAGGCCCAGCGACGGCGGCGTGTCAATAAGAATGAAGTCATAGCGGTGCTTTACCTGCATCAGCGCCTTTTCCAGCGAGCGCTCGCGCCCGATCGCCGACGACAGGGCCAGCTCGGCGCCGGCAAGGTCGATGCTGGCGGGAGCTATATCCACCTCGCACCTCTGGATGACGTCGTCGAGAGGGGTGCGGTGCACCAGCACGTTAAACATGCTCCTGGTGAGGAAGTCGGGGTTGATCCCCTGGCTCATGGACAGGTTTCCCTGGGGGTCCATGTCGATCACCAGGACGCGCTTGTGCATCTCGCGCAAGGCGACGCCGACATTCAGGGTCGAGGTCGTCTTGGCGACCCCGCCCTTTTGATTGGCAAAGGCTAATACAGTTGTCACGTGACCGGTCTCCCGTGTTTTCGGGATTTATCGTGCTATTGTGTTCTATCCCGGTCGGGGAATTCCTTTAACCGTGGCGGCGGGCCATAAAACCGTCGTCAGTTCTGGATACCTTGGCGTGTGGATGGACGAGATTTATCCACATCCTTTTCACAGTTGTGGATAACCCGTTTTATCCGCTGTTTAGCAGGCGCTTTTGCCTGCCCGTCACCGCTCCCGGGGGCATAGTCGCACCCCGCTCTTTCCGGCGGTTTTATCACCGCTTTATCCACAGGGGCTGTGGATAACTTGGGCCGTGGTGGCGCTCCCCGATCTCTTGTTTTCCTCGGGGACCGACTATAATATCTTCTCCACACAACTCCCCGGCATACGTTTGTGTTGCGGCAAGCAGCGGCGCTTCCAGTTATCGGCCGCGTTCAAGTCACCTTTTTGGGGGAGCGTCCAACATTTTACAGGAGCCTTCCATGGGAGACCGAGCAGAAACGATCTGGCTGGCCGCCAGAGAATCCATCCGGGAGTCGCTTAGCACTTCCGCCTACGAGATCTGGTTTGAAAATACCGGGGCCGAGGGCATGGAGGAAGACAACACCTTCCTGCTGTCCGTGCCCAACGATTTCGCCAAAACCCGCATCGAGGCGCGCTTCCTGCCGTTAATCGAGGAATCCCTGCAGGAAGTCGTGGGCGAGGAGGTCCCGGTCAAGGTGGTTGTTTCCACGACGCCGGCGAGCGACCCGGAGCCGTCCCGGCGGCGCCCGGCCCGCCCCATGATTGAGATCACCGAACCGCCCGTCCTGGGCGACCTTAACCCCAAATACACCTTTGACAGCTTCGTCATCGGCTCCAGCAACCGCTTTGCGCATGCGGCGGCGCTGGCCGTGGCCGAGGCGCCCGCCCAGGCCTACAACCCCTTCTTCATCTACGGCGGCGTCGGCCTGGGAAAGACCCACCTGCTGCAGGCGATCGGGCACTATGTAGCGACCAATACGCCCGAGCTCTCTGTCAAATATATGACCGTGGAGTCGTTCACCAACGACTTCATCAATTCCGTCCGTGACGGCAGGATGGAGGCATTCAAGCGCAAGTACCGCACCAACGACGTGCTGCTGATCGATGACATCCAGTTCCTGGAAAACAAGGAAGGCACCCAGGAGGAGTTCTTCCACACCTTCAACACCCTTTATGAGGCCGGAAAGCAGATCGCCATCTCCAGCGACCGGCCGCCGCGCGAGATCGCTACCCTGGAGGAGCGGCTCAGCAGCCGTTTCGAGTCGGGTCTGATCACCGACATCCAGCCTCCCGACGTCGAGACCCGCATCGCTATCCTGCGCAAGCAGGTCGCTTCCCGCGGCATCGCCATCTCGTCCAGCTCCATCGACGAGGTCCTCGGATTCATCGCCCGCGGCATCCCCACCAACATCCGCGAGCTCGAGGGCGCCCTGATCCGGGTCGCGGCGCAGGCCAAGTTCACCAACTCGCAGATCACCCTGCCGCTGGCCAAGGAGGCGCTGAAGGACATCCTGCCCACCAATCTTGACACACGGATAACCATCGACATGATCCAGAACGAGACCTGCCGCTTCTTCTCGCTCTCGATGAGCGATCTCAAGGGCAGCAAGCGCAGCCAGAACATCGTCTTCCCCAGGCAGATCGCCATGTACCTCTGCCGCGAGCTTACCGACTCCTCCCAGCCGCGCATCGGCGAGAAGTTCGGCGGCCGGGACCATACCACGGTTATCCATGCCATCAACAAGATCTCCAAACTGATCAAGGAAGAGCGCGAAGTCTTCACGATGGTGCAGCAGATAACCGGCAAGCTCAAACATTCCCAGAGATAGCTCTGGTTTGATGGTGGAAAAACGGTTGAAGCCGAGGGGAGAAAGTTCCGGTTATCCATACCTTTGCGCCCGCGAGGGAAGTCGGATAAGGTTATGCCATCCGGCTGGCTTGTTATCCTCATGCTTATCAACAAGGTTATGCCGTCCGGATAGCCTGGTTTTGGAGGCTCTTTTTTTCCTCTCCCAGTTATACAGGCGCCTACTACTAATGAGACTATTTTTTAATAAATTAATAAATAAACCGTTGGAGGTCGGAACATGCGGATAAACTGTCCCAAAGATCTCTTACTGGAGAATCTGCAGTCGGTCCTCAAGACCGTATCGACGAAAAGTACGATGCCGGTTCTCTCAGGCATACGCATTGACTTAAAGGACAGCGGCAGCATCGAGCTGGCAAGCACCGACATGGAGCTCTCCCTGCGGCTGGCCATGGAAGCCCAGGTCGAGGGCGAGGGCGCGCTGGTGGCGCCGGGCCGGCTGATGACGGATGTTGTGCGCAGCCTGCCTACCGGAGACGTAATCCTCGAAATGGACGAGAAGGAGCAGGTCCTGGAGGTCCGCTGCGGCACCGCCAGTTTCCGGCTGAACTGCCTGCCGGCTGCCGATTTCCCCCGCCTTCCCGCCATGCCCGAGGACGGTTCCTTTGAGATCGACAGCGGACCCATGGTGTCCACCATTAACACGGTGGCGCGGGCAGCCTCGCGGGACGAGACCCGGCCGCTGCTTACCGGCATACTGGTAAAGTTCTCCAAGGACAAGATCAAGATGGTCGCCACCGACAGCTATCGCTTGAGCGTGCGCGAGACCGCAGCGACGAGTTCGCTGAAGGACAAGAGGGAAATTATCGTGCCGCGCTCTTCGCTCGAGGAGCTCGCCCGGATCTGCGGACAGGCGGAAACGGAAAAAGTGAGTGTCGGCATCATGGACGGCCAGGTTATCTTCTCGGCGGGCAGAGTCGTGTTGACATCCCGCCTTATCGAGGGACAGTTCCCCAACTACCAGCAGCTGCTTCCGGATGAGTTCAAGTATGAGATCAGCATGGATCGCGAGGAGCTGCTCGAAGCGGTGGGCCGCATCAGCCTCATGGCGCAGAAGAACGCGCCGCTGCGGCTGAAGTTCTCATCCGGCGAGCTGACCATCTCGGCGCAGACGCCGCAGGTCGGCGAGGCGAAAGAGACGATGGCCGTTGCTTTCCAGGGTGAAGAGGTGGAGATCGGCTTCAATCCCGATTTCCTGCGAGAGGGAATCGACAGCGTCTCCGAGGAGCAGGTGGCGCTTCGTGTCATCAGCCCGCTGCGGCCAGGCCTGATTAAAGCTTCGGGGGATGATTTCCTCTACCTGATCATGCCGATCCGGCTAAACGGCTAGCATCCATATGGGCGGTTGCGGGCGGAGAGTTCGCCCCGGCGGTTTCAGCTGAAAACCTAACGGCGGTATCCCCACATTGCATTTAAGGCGCCTACATCTCAACAATTTCAGGAATTTCCAGAAGGGCGCCCTCGAAATTCCGGCGGGCGTCTCCATCATCCTCGGGCACAACGGCGCCGGCAAGACCAACCTGCTTGAGGCGGCTCAGTTTGTCGCCTGCGGGCGCTCGTTCCGGACCAGCCGCGAGCATGAAATGATCCGGTCCGGAGAACCCTTTTTCCGCATCGAGGCTGAGGTCGAATGGAACGGCGCCGCGCAGACGCGGGCGGTCGGCTACGAGCAGGGCTCCGGCATCAGGACCGACAACGGCGGCGGCCCTGGCTGGCTGCCGGCGGGCGAGGTGCTCTGCTTTTCGCCTGACGACCTGCAGTTGATCAAGGGCCCGCCGGCGCGCCGCCGCCGCTTTCTCGACGACGCCATCGGCCGCCGCCGCCCCGCTTATAACATGAACCTGCTGGACTATCAAAAAGTGTTATCGCAGAGGAACAGTTTTTTGCAGCGGGCGCGGGCCGGGCTGGTGCGGCTGCAGGACATCTCGCCCTGGGACCGGCAGCTGGCGGCGCTGGGGGAGAAGATCTACGCCGCCCGGAGCGAGCACTGCCGGGTTCTGGCGCCGCACTTCCAGAGAGCCTATGGCGAGATAGCCGGCGCCGGCGTGGCCGCCGGCGTGGCCTACGTCTCGCCGCTCGACGGCCTTGGCGAAGGCGAGGAGCTGACAGAAAATTTCGTCCGGGCGCTGGAAGACCGCTGGTCTGACGACCTGGATCGCCTGGCAACCGGCATCGGCGTCCACCGCGACGATGTCGATTTCAGGCTTGCGGGCAAGCGCCTCAAGCCCTATGGTTCCCAGGGGGAACAGCGGGCCGCGGTTCTGGCGCTGTTGCTTGCGGACCGTCGCCTGGGGATGGAAACCGGCGAGACGCCCCTGCTGCTCCTGGACGATGTCATGAGCGAGCTCGACCCCGGCCGCCGCCGGAGCCTGCTTGAGTCTTTGGTGGAAAACGGCGGAAACGGGGCGCAGACGATTATCACCGCCGCGGACGCGGGACTTTTTGCGGACGAAGACCTGTCGCAGGCGTGTGTGTTCGAGGTTGAGTCCGGCGTCGTCAGGCAGGCGAAAGCGGGTTCGGGTGTCAAGCTATAAATCGCCCCGATATAAAAGCATTGGCGCCATTGTCCGCAACGAGAAACAGCGGCTGTGGAAGACCAGCCCCGGCCTCGGTTTGCAGAGCCTCTGGACGCAGGCGGTAGGGGCAGACATCAGCGGGCACACCGAGGTGAGGTCTTTCCGGGAAGGGGTCATGACCGTCAGCTGTGACACCGGCGGCTGGGCCTGTGAGCTGGGCCTTGCGGCAGCCGAACTGGCGGCGCGGATGAACGCCATGAACCCCCCGGAAGCAGTGACGGAAATCCGGTTTGTTCACCGGGCCCGGGGCAGCGGAAATTCCCGCAAATAGCGGCATGGTTCTCCCCTGTTTTTTGCGTAACAGAGGTCCATTTATGATATACTCCAGGGAGTAATCCACGGGTTCTCACCACCCCACACCGGAGGTCGGAATTTGAAGGAGCGCAGCCCTGTCTGAAGCGCTGTTTTTTCCGCCCCCGATCACCGCCTCTTTTGCGCGGTGCCCCGCTCTTCATTTGAGCCGAAACACTGACAACAAACGAATGGACTATGCCAAAATCTAGTTACGATTCAAAAGATATCACCGTCCTCGAAGGCCTCGAGGCTGTCCGCAAAAGGCCCAGCATGTACATCGGCTCGACCAGCTCCCGCGGGCTCCATCATCTGGTCTACGAGGTCGTCGACAACTCGGTGGACGAAGCGCTAGCAGGCGATTTCTGCACCGAGATAAACGTCACAATCAATCCCGACAATTCCGTCACCGTCATCGACAACGGCCGCGGCATTCCCGTGGCGCCTCACCCCAAGTACAAAAAGCCGGCGGCGGAGATCGTCCTGACTGTTCTGCACGCGGGCGGCAAGTTCGGCGGTGAGGGCTACAAGGTGTCCGGCGGGCTGCACGGCGTCGGCCTGTCGGTGGTCAACGCCCTGTCGGAATGGCTGACCGTCGAGATCCATCGCGACGGCCACGTCTGGACCGAGGGCTTCGAACGGGGCATCCCCAAGGGCGGGCTCGAAAAGGGCAAAGCTGCCGACGACACCGGCACTTCGGTCACCTTCATGCCCGACCTCGAGATCTTCGAAGAGATCGACTTTAAGTTTGCGACCCTGTCCCAGCGCCTGCGGGAAATGGCCTTCCTCACCAAGGGCCTTAAAATCACCCTGACCGACGAGCGCGGCGAGCGGCAGGAGGCCGCCTACCTGTACGAGAACGGCATCAAGGATTTCGTCGCCCACATCAACAGCAACAAGGACCCGATCCACAAGAACATCGTTTACCTGGAGAAGGAGGGCAAGCGCGGCGAGGTCGAGGTCGCGATGCAGTGGAATTCTTCCTACGTCGAGAGCATCTTCTCCTTTGCCAACAGCATCAACACCCAGGAGGGCGGCACCCACCTTTCCGGCTTTCGTGCGGCGCTCACCCGGGTCATCAACGATTATGCCCGCAGCAAGGGGCTGCTCAAGGAGAAAGAAGACGCGCTGTCCGGAGACGATGTGCGCGAGGGCCTGTCGGCTGTAATCTCGGTAAAATTGCGCGAGCCGCAGTTCGAGGGTCAGACCAAGACCAAGCTCGGCAACTCGGAGATGCGCGGTTTCGTCGAGAGCTCCGTCGGCGCCAAGCTCTCCGAGTTCCTCGAGGAGCATCCGGGCGAAGCCAAACAGATCGTGACCAAGGCTGCCGCGGCGGCGCGGGCGCGGGCGGCGGCGCGCAAGGCGCGCGACCTCACCAGGCGCAAGAGCGTGCTCGAGAACAGCGCCCTTCCCGGCAAGCTGGCCGATTGCTCGGTCAAGGATCCCGCCGCCTGCGAGATCTACCTGGTCGAGGGCGACAGCGCCGGCGGCTCGGCCAAACAGGCGCGCGACCGCGCCTTCCAGGCGATCCTGCCGCTGAGGGGCAAGATCATCAACGTCGAGAAGGCCAGGCTCAATAACATTCTCGCCAACAAGGAAATCCAGGCGATGATAACGGCGCTCGGCACCGGCATCGCCGACGAGTTCGACATCACCGGCGCCCGCTATCACAAAGTCATAATCATGACCGATGCCGACGTCGACGGCGCCCACATCCGCACCCTGATTCTTACCTTCTTCTTCCGGTACATGAAGGAGATGATCGACGCCGGCTTCGTCTACATCGCCCAGCCGCCGCTGTTCCGCATCAAGCAGGGCAGCCAGGAGATATATGTTGACCGCGAGAGTCAGCTGGAAGAGCTGCTCCTGCGCGACCGGCTGGAAAAGATCGCGGTGACGGGCAACGGCAACGGGGGGGGCGGCAAGCTCGAGCTCAGCCAGTCCAAGTACCAGCGCTTCCAGAGGCTCTACAAGGAATACGAGGGCTGGGACGCCAAGCTGCGGGCCCTTTACGGCCACGCCGTGGTGGACTACATCCGCACCCAGACGCTGCTGGAGAAAAACATCAAGGACTACGCCGCCTTCAGCAAATTCCTGGAAACGAAGGAGGCGGCGGCGAAATTCGAGCGGATGGAAGTTACCGCGAAGGACAAGGCCGCCGGGACCATCTCGCTCAAGGTCACCGACAAACGCACGGGTGTTGCCCACGCCGTCGAGGTAAAGACGGAAATCTTGGCCAGCCGCGAGCTGGCGAGCATGCGCGAACTTTTCAGCAAGATGAAATCGCTTCTGGGCGAGCCCCCGTTCCTGCTTACCATGGGCAAGAAGGAGCAGGCGGCCGAGAGTTTTGACGAGCTGCAGATGTCGGTGCTCTCGCTGGCCAAGGAAGGCGTCAATCTGCAGCGCTTCAAAGGCCTCGGCGAAATGAATCCCGAGCAGTTGTGGGAGACAACCATGAATCCCGACACGCGCACGCTGCTCAAGGTCACCCTGGAAGACGCGGCTACAGCGGACGAGATCTTCACCACGCTGATGGGCGACAAGGTGGAGCCGCGGCGCGACTTCATCACCTCCAACGCCCGCCAGGTCAGGTTCCTGGATATTTAAACCATGGCTATTTCTGATCTAGACGGACGCATAGAACCCAGAGAGCTCGAAGAGGAGATGCGATCCTCGTACCTCGATTACGCCATGAGCGTGATCGTGGGCCGGGCGCTTCCCGATGCCCGTGACGGCCTCAAGCCGGTTCACCGGCGCGTACTCTACGCCATGCAGCAGCTGGGGCTTCCCTATAACAAGCCTTACAAGAAGAGCGCCCGCATCGTCGGTGACGTCATCGGTAAGTACCATCCCCATGGCGACGCCGCCGTCTACGACACCATGGTGCGCCTGGTGCAGGACTTCTCCATGCGCTATCCGCTCATCGACGGCCAGGGCAACTTCGGCTCCGTCGACGGCGACAGCCCCGCCGCCTACCGTTACACCGAGGCCAGGCTTTCGAAGCTGGCCATGGAAATGCTGCGCGACATCGACGAGGACACCGTCGATTTCATCCCCAACTTTGACGAGAGCACCGAGGAGCCCGCGGTGCTGCCGGCGCGTTTCCCCAATCTGCTCGTCAACGGCTCCAGCGGCATCGCCGTCGGTATGGCCACAAATATTCCGCCGCACAACCTGACTGAGACCATCGACGCCTGCGTCGCCATGATCGACAATCCCGATATCACCGTTGGCGACCTCATGAAGTACATGCCCGGGCCGGACTTCCCCACCGGGGGGATCATTCTGGGCAGCCGCGGCATCCGTGACGCCTATGCCAGCGGCCGCGGCCTGGTGCGGGTGAGGGCCAAGGCCCACTCCGAGCCGATCAAGGGCAAGCGCGACGCCATCATCGTCACCGAGCTTCCCTACCAGGTCAACAAGGCTTCGCTGATCGAGAAGATCGCCGAACTCGTGCGCGAGCACAAGATCCTGGAAATCTCCGATCTGCGCGACGAATCCGACCGCAGCGGCATGCGCGTTGTCATCGAGCTAAAACGTGACAGCATCCCCAAGGTGGTCCTGAACAAACTTTACAAGCACACCGCCATGCAGACCACATTCGGCATCAATAACCTGGCTCTGGTCGATGGCGTGCCGCGCACAATGTCGCTACGCGAGCTCCTGCGCGTCTACGTGGCGCATCAGCGCGAGGTCATCGTCCGGCGCACCCGCTTTGAACTCGAAAAGGCGCAAAAACGGGCCCACATTCTCGAGGGCCTGCTGATCGCGCTTGGAAATCTCGACGCCGTGGTCAAGCTCATCCGCGCGTCAAAGGACGCCGAAGAGGCACGCACCGGCCTGATGAAGAAGTTCGAGCTTACCGAGGTGCAGTCCCAGGCAATTCTCGACCTGCGGCTGCAGAAGCTCACCGGCCTGGAGCGCAACAAGATCAAGGACGAGCACAAGGATCTCACCGAGCGCATCGACTGGCTCAAGGGTATCCTGGCCGACGAGGCCGAAGTCTACAAACTCATCAAGGAAGAGCTGCTCGAGATCAAGAGGATGTATGGCGACGGGCGGCGCACGCAGATCGCGCCGGGAGAAGACGACCTCGACATCGAGGACCTGATCGCCGAGGAGGACATGGTCATCTCCATCACCAACACCGGTTACATCAAAAGTCTGCCGCTTAACACCTATCGCAAACAGCACCGCGGCGGCGTCGGCGTCATCGGCATGGGGGTTAAAGAAGAGGATTACCTGGAGCATCTTTTCATTACCACCACCCATCACTACCTGCTGTTCTTCACCAGCGTCGGCAAGGTCTACCGCCTCAAGGTGCACGAGATACCGCTCGGCAGCCGTACCTCAAAAGGCCGCGCCGTGGTCAACCTGCTGCCGCTTCGCAGCGGTGAGCGAATCAAGGCCGTGGTAGCTACCAAAGATTACAAAGACGCCAAGTACCTGGTGATGGCTACCCGCGACGGCATGGTCAAGAAGACCGCCTTCGAGGACTACAACACCGTGCTCAAGGCCGACGGCATCATCGCCATCAAGATCAGGGACGGCGATGAGCTCATCGCCGTGCGCCACTCAAACGGCCAGGACGATATTCTGCTGGTGAGCGAGGGCGGCCAGGCCATCCGCTTCAACGAGTCCAACGTGCGCCCGATGGGCCGCGCAACCAGCGGGGTCAAGGGCATGAAGCTGACCAAGGGCGACAAGGTGCTTTCCATGAATGTGGCCAAGGACGACGCGGACCTGTTCGTCGTCACCGATGGCGGCTACGGCAAGCGGACGCGCATCAGCGACTACCCGCGGCACAACCGCGGCGGCAAAGGCGTCAGGACGATCAAGCACACCGAGGCCAAGGGAACGCTCATAGCCGCGCGCGTGGTGCGCGACAATCACGAGCTGGTGCTGATCTCGGCCGACGGCACCGTGATACGCATTCCCGTGAAGGACATCTCCTGCATGGGCCGTTCAACACAGGGCGTGCGGGTCATGAACCTCCGCAAGGGCGACCGGGTGAGCGCCGTGGCCCGCGTGGTCGCCAGCCAGTCGGGCGACACCGAAGAAGAGATCGACGCGGAATAGCAAGAGAGCGGATCGAGGGCGGCCTCCGCCCTGGGCACCGAGCGCTGGCGGGCCTGCCGCGGACACCTGTAGCGGCCAGGGTGGCGTCCTGAGAGACCGAACGGCCGACAGCAACGGCCGATTTATGATAATGTTTTGGGCGCTCTCAATGAGCGCCCATTTTCATGTGGCCGGGCGGAGAGACCGGTTGCGAATGGCCGCTTGCGACAAACCCGGACATGATGACCACACTTTCCCGCGAACAGATCAAGGAAATAATCCCGCACCGCGACCCGTTCCTGTTTCTGGACGAGGTTGTTGAGCTGGTGCCTGGAAAAAGGGCGGTGGCTCTCAAGGAAGTACGCCCGGAAGAGCCCCATTTCCAGGGCCACTTCCCCGGTGAGCCGATCATGCCGGGAGTGCTGATAGTCGAGGCGCTGGCGCAGGCGGGGGCGGTCGCGGCGCTTTCACTTCCGGAGAACAAGGGCAAGCTGGTGCTTTTTGCCGGCATCGACGGCGTTCGCTTCAAACGTCAGGTGGTACCGGGAGACACCTTGAAGCTGGAAGTCGAGATGACCAGGATGCGGGGCGTCATCGGCAAGGCTGAGGCGAAGGCGACGGTCGGCGGTGAACTCGCATGCAGGGCCGAGCTCACCTTCGCGGTTGCGGAGCGGGGAAAATGAAACGGCCAGTCGCGCTTTTCGCGGGTGCGGCCGGGCAGTCAGAAGGCCTCGCCGCGTGAAACCAATACCCGTAAAAATTTCTTCGGTGGGCACGCACGTGCCGGACCGTATCGTCACCAATGACGACCTTTCCCTGACGCTGGACACCTCCGACGAATGGATCTCCACCCGCAGCGGCATACGGGAACGGCGCATCGCTGCTGATGATCAGGCGGCCTCCGATCTGGGGGCGGTGGCTGCGGCCCGCGCTCTCGAGGCGGCCGGCGTCAGGCCTTCAGAGCTCGACCTGATCATCACCGCCAGCCTTTCCCCGGATATGCTTTTTCCGGCCACAGCCTCGTTCATTTCGGGCAAGATCGGCGCCGACGGGGTTCCGGCCTTTGATCTGTCCGCCGCCTGCACCGGTTTCATCTACGCTCTGGCCACAGGCAGCGCCTTTATCGCTTCCGGACAGGCGGAAAAGGTCCTGGTGGTAGGTGCCGACGTCGTCTCCAAGATGATAGACTGGACCGACCGCAGCACCGCCGTGCTCTTCGGCGACGGCGCTGGCGCCGTGCTGCTGGAGCCGGCAGAATCAGAGCAAGAGGGAATTCTCGGCTTCGATCTGGGGAACGACCCTTCCGGCGCCGGGCTGCTATCCCTTGCCGCAGGCGGGTCGCGGCTGCCGGCTTCCCGCGAGACCGTTGAGTCGGGCGGGCATTTCATCAGTATGAACGGCCGGGAAGTATACAAATTCGCGGCCAGGATCATAGTCTCATCGGCCCGGAAGCTGCTGGGAGAAACCGGTTACGGGGTGGACGAAGTGGACCTGTTCGTACCACATCAGGCCAACATCCGGATTATCGACGCTGCCGCCGGCAAACTCGGCATACCGCCGGAACGGGTATTCACTAATCTCGAGCGCTACGGCAACACATCGTGCGCCTCGATACCGCTCTGCATCGACGAGGCGGTCTTGACCGGGCGCCTCGGCGCCACGGCAGGCGTCCAAGGGAAAAACCCGGACGGCAGCGGCCGATCCGAGTCTGGCAGCAACAAGCTGGTGCTGATGGTCGGCTTTGGCGGCGGCCTTTCCTGGGGCTCTTGCCTGGCCCGCACCGGCGACATCAAACGGATTCAGGAGTAATCAATGGCCAATCGCGTATGTGATCTGCTCGACATAGACCACCCCATCATACAGGGCGGCATGACCTGGGTGAGTGACGCCGCCCTGGCTTCCGCCGTGTCTAATGGGGGCGGTCTGGGCATCATCGGCGCCGGGGCCATGCCCCCCGAACTGCTTAAGGAAGAGATCCGGAAGACACGCGAACTCACCGACCGCCCCTTTGGCGTCAATATGATCATGATCACCCACGAGTTTGAGAAGCAACTGGAAGTCGTGCTGGCCGAGAAGCCGCCTGTGGTAACGCTTGGAGCTGTGCAGAACACCGCTGTCATCCCGGTGCTCAAGGAGCAGGGCATCAAGGTGCTGCCGGTCGTGGCTGCCGTGGCGATCGCCCGCCGGGCCGAGCAGCACGGGGCGGACGCGATCGTCGCCGAAGGCTGTGAGGCCGGCGGCCACATCGGCGAAACCACGACCATGGTGCTGACGCCCCTGGTCTCGAAGTTGGTAGACGTCCCGGTGATAGCGGCCGGCGGCATCGTCGGCGGCGCCGCCCTGGTCGCCGCCTTCGCCCTGGGAGCCGAGGGCGTGCAGATGGGAACCCGGTTTGTCTGTGCCACCGAGTGCACGGTGCACGAGGCGGTCAAGCAAAAGTACATGAGGTCCGGCGACCGCGCCACCGTGGTGACGGCCCGCGCCGTGGGCTATCCGGTGCGGTCGATTAAGAACAAGCTGGCCGGTCTCTACGCCGAGAAGGAAAAAGATTTTCTCCAGGGGAAGTGCACTGCTGAAGACGTCGAGAACATGGGCCTCGGCAAACTGCGAGAAGCCATGAGGGAAGGCAACGTCAGGGACGGCTCGATGATGGCCGGCCAGTGCGTCGCCCTCGTCGACAAGGTTCAGCCGGCTGCCGATATCATCGCCGAAGTTATCGCCGAGGCCGAAGCCGTCGCCGCCGGACTGCCCTCGAGGCTGACGCTGAGGCGGTAAGGACAGATATTGGGAAAGCTTGTCTTTGTTTTTCCCGGGCAGGGGTCGCAATCCGTCGGCATGGGGCGTGCCCTTGTGTCCGAATATGAGGTTGCCGCCGGCGTTTACCGGCAGGCGGCGGAGGTGCTGGGCTGGGATGTGGCCGGACTCAGTTTCGAGGGTCCGGAAGCAAAACTCTCAAGCACCGAGAACGCCCAGGTGGCCCTGTTCGTGAACAGCCTGGCCGTGAAAGCGGTACTGGATCAGAAGGGTGTGGCCGCCGACGCGGTCACGGGCCACAGTCTGGGGGAGTACAGCGCCCTGGCGGCCGCCGGCGCCATTGATTTTGAAGAAGGCCTGCGGCTCGTTGCTGCGAGGGGCAAAGCCCTGCGTGCCGCCGCGGATGAGCGGCCGGGCGCCATGGCCGCGATCCTCGGTCTCGACGACAACCGCGTGGAGGCGATCTGCTTCGAGTCCGGCGAAGTCTGGCCGGTCAATTACAATAGTCCCGGGCAGCTCGTGATCAGCGGCCGGCAGGAGGCGATCGAGCTGGCAGAAATGGGCGCCCGGTCAGCGGGAGCGAAAAAGGTTGTGCGGTTGCCGGTGAGCGGCGCCTTTCACAGCCCCCTGATGGAAGGTGCGGCGGAGGAGATGAAACCAAAACTGGCGGCGGTTGCTTTCACGGACCCGGAGCCGCCGTTCTTTTCCTCCATTAGCTGCCAGTATGAGGGTGTGCCGGGGATGCCGGATCTGCTGGAAAGGCAGATAGTCTCGCCGGTAAGATGGGTCGAGACGGTTACCAGACTGATTAAGGACGGCGGCGCCGACCGCTTCCTCGAGGTGGGGAACGGAACAGTGCTGAGCGGTCTCATTCGCAGGATTGACAGATCGGTGACCGCCGTCAGCGTATCGGATCCGGCCAGTCTGGATAAGGCAATCGCCGCGATCGGGCGGCCGGGATAAAGTTTGCCCGGCGGAAACTTTGGAAATGGAAACGGAAAATACATACAGCCTGCAGGGCCAGGTGGCCCTTGTAACCGGCGCCGCGCGCGGCATCGGCCGGGCGACGGCCGCGGCGCTGGCGCGGGCCGGGGCGCAGGTCGCCATCAACTTTCAGAGCAGCGGCGAGGCCGCCGAGGAGCTGGCCGCCGAGCTCACCGCCGCCGGGTCCAAAACCGTCCTGGCCCAGGCGGACGTCAGCGACTCCGCCCAGGTGCAGTCGATGATCGAAACGGTTGAGGCCGGTCTCGGCCCGGTAGGCATACTGGTGAACAACGCCGGCATCACCAGGGATGGCCTGGTCATGCGCATGAGCGAAGAAGATTTTGACGCCGTGATTGCGACCAGCCTGCGGGGAGCGTTCCTCTGCAGCAGGGCGGTTGCCCGCGGCATGATGAAAGCCCGGACCGGCTCGATAGTCAACGTTTCCAGCGTCATCGGGCTGCGTGGCAACGCCGGCCAGGCCAATTATGCCGCCGCCAAGGCGGGGCTGATCGGCCTGACCAAATCGCTGGCCCGCGAACTGGGCCCGAGAGGGGTCAGAGTCAATGCGGTGGCTCCCGGTTACGTCGTTACCGACATGACCGCGGGGTTGCCCGAAAACATGAAGGAACAGGTTATGAGAAACACGCCGCTGGGAAGACTGGCGAGCCCGGAAGAGATTGCGTCCGCGATCGCCTTTCTGGCTTCTCCCGCCGCAGCATATATCACCGGAGCCGTGCTGCCGGTCGACGGAGGGCTGGGCATATGAGCTCCCGCCCCATGACCGGTGGAGGACTGTGCCCATGAGCTCCCGCCGCGTAGCTGTTACCGGCATCGGCGTCGTTTCGCCGGTGGGTATCGGCAAGGAAGAATACTGGCAGTCGCTCACGGCCGGCAGGTCGGGAGTCGACGTCATCACCCATTTTGACGCAACCGATTTCCGCGTGCGCATTGCCGCCGAGGTCAAGGGATTCGATCCCGGTGGCTACATCGACAAAAAGAGCGTGCGCCGCATGGACCGCTTTGCCCAGTTCGCGGTGGCGGCGGCCAAAATGGCCGTCGAGGACGCCGGCCTGGATATCGCCGCGGACCCCGAACGTGTCGGCGCCGTGGTGGCCAGCGGCATCGGCGGACTTGGCACTTTTGAAAAGGAACACTCGGTTCTGCTCACCAAGGGGCCCGATCGCATCAGCCCGCTGTTCATTCCCATGGAGATTGCCAACATGGGGGCGGCCCAGGTTTCCATCATGCTGGGAACCAAGGGACCGCTGAGCACTACCAGCACCGCCTGTTCCGCGGCGGGCAACGCCATCGGCGACGCTTTCGAAATCATCAGGCGCGGGGCTGCCGACGCCATGCTCGCGGGTGGCAGCGAAGCCACCATCACGCCGGTGGGGATTGCTTCGTTCGCCTCGGCGCGGACGCTGTCGGTGAGAAACGACGACCCCCAGCGGGCCAGCCGGCCTTTTGACCGCGACCGGGACGGCTTCGTCATGGGCGAGGGTTCGGCCATAATCATCCTTGAAGAAATGGAACGGGCGCAGGCACGCGGGGCCCGCATATATGCGGAGATCTGTGGTTACGGCATGAGTTCCGACGCATATCACATCACCGCTCCGGAGCCCTCGGGCGCCAACCAGGCCCGCGCCGTTGCCGCGGCGCTCGACGAGGCCGGAATCGATCCCTCCCAGGTTGATTACATCAACGCGCACGGGACCTCGACTCCGCTCGGCGACGAGATCGAGACCCGGGTGATCAAGATTGCCCTGGGAGAACACGCCCGATCGGTGGCAATCAGCTCCACCAAATCCATGATCGGCCACTGCCTGGGCGCATCGGGCGCCCTGGAGGCCGCCGCCACTATCCTGACAATCGACCGCGGGATCATCCCGCCGACGATCAATCTGGACAATCCCTGCCCTGAATGCGACCTTGACTATGTACCCGGACAGGCGCGCGAAAAGCAGGTAAGCGTGGCCGCATCCAATTCCTTTGGGTTCGGCGGCCACAACGTCACGCTCGTCTTCCGGGCTTTGTAAGCGGAGGCTGTCTTGGCCCAGAGAGTTTCGGTAGACATCAGCCGCCGCGGCGGCAACGACAACGGCGCCCAGAGTTGTCCTGGTTGCAAGGAGCTCCTGAGCGCGGCCGAGCTGAGCTCCAACTCCATGGTCTGTCCCCACTGCGGCCACCACTTCCGCCTGAACGCCAGGCAGCGCATCGAGCTGCTGGCCGATGCCGGGAGCTGGACCGAGATCGCCGCCAACCTGCGTTCGGCCGACCCGCTCGAGTTCTTCGACCTGCGGCCTTATTCCGACCGCCTCGAGGAGGCGGAGTATGACACCGGGCTATCCGAGGCGATGCTGGCCGGGCGGGCCAAGATGAACAAGATGGACGTCGTCCTGGCCGTCATGGATTTCGCCTTCATCGGCGGCAGCATGGGCAGCGTCGTCGGCGAGCGCTTCTGGCGTGCGGCCGAGGAGGCCATCGAACAGCGTTTTCCGCTGGTGGTTGTCTGCTCATCCGGCGGCGCCCGCATGCAGGAAGGCATCCTGTCGCTCCTGCAGATGGCCAAGACCACCTGCGCCGTGGAGCTGATGGGCGAGGTGCCCATTCCCTTCATCTCCGTGCTTACGCATCCAACCACGGGCGGCGTCATGGCGAGCTTTGCCACCCTGGCCGACGTGATCATCGCCGAGCCCGGGTCTTTCCTCAGCTTCTCGGGCCCGCGCATCATCGAGCAGACTATCAAGGAGAAGCTGCCGGAGGACTTTGGCATGGCTGAGACCAATGTCAAAAACGGCCAGGTGGACATGATCGTGTCCCGGCTCGAGTTAAAGGAGCGGCTGGTACAGATCCTGGGAATGCTGGAAGGGGGTGTCGCCTGTGCCCTCGAACCCCTTTGGAAGGAAGAGACACGCTTTGCAGGACGAAGAGGGGCGCTTACGCAAGCGTTTAACAGAATTAAAACGTTTGCCAACGCTTCCCGGCGTCCACCTCAAGGATGAGATAGCAAAGATAAGCCATCGGTTAATGGAGCTGGGCCACAGCCGCAACCTGGACAAGGCCGTCTGGGAAAGAGTGGAGCTGGCGCGCCATCCCAAGCGCCCGTACACGCTCGATTACATTCAGCACATGTTCGCGGGATTCATCGAGCTCAAGGGCGACCGCTGTTTCAGCGACGACCCCGCCATCGTCGGCGGGCTGGCGGCCTACCAGGGCCGCACCCTCATGGTCATCGGACATCAAAAGGGAAGGGACCTGGCTACGCGGACAGAGCGCAACTTCGGCATGCCGCGGCCCGAGGGCTACCGCAAGGCGCAACGGCTGATGGGGCTCGCGGACAAGTTTGGAATCCCGGTGCTGACGCTGGTCGACACCCCTGGCGCCCACCCGGGAATATCCGCTGAGGAGCGCGGCCAGGGCGGCGCCATAGCCAACACCCTTCTGCGCATGGCCAGGCTCGATGTTCCCACGGTCGCGGTGATTATTGGCGAGGGCGGCAGCGGCGGCGCCCTGGCGCTGGCGCTGGCCGACAGGGTGCTGATGCTCGAGAATTCTATCTATTCGGTGATCTCACCCGAGTCCTGCGCCGCCATCCTCTGGAAAGATTCGGGCGAGGCCCACCTGGCGGCCCAGACCCTGAGGATGACGTCCCAAGACCTGGAGCAGCTGGAGGTGATCGACGAAGTTCTGCCGGAGCCCCGCGGCGGCGCCCACAGGGACCACGCCGCCGCCGCCCGTGTGCTCAAGGAGGCGCTGGAAGACAAGCTGCGTGAGCTGGAGACGATCGGCCCGCGCCTGCGCAAAAAAGAGCGCTTCGACAAATTCAGGAGGATGGGCGTCTGGAAGGAGAATGGGCTGACGCTTTTTTAGCGCCCGCCCCACGTTTATGGCGGCAAGACAAAGCGCCCGCCCGCCGGCTTCAGGCGACTTCCTCGTCGCCCCGGAAGTCGTTATAGGAAAAGAATCCGGCAACCTCACCGTCGACCAGCGCATCCCCGAACTGATTCAGCTCCATGATTGAATCGACGATGGCCTTTTCGTCTTCGATGCTGCGGTGAATGGCGTGGAAGAGGACCGTCTCCTGAAGGGCGTCCCGGAACGCGAGCGCGGTGGCAATAATATCCGGCAGGCAGAAACCGACAGCGGTCCTGCGGAAAGCAGCGTCGCTGGCGATGTCCCGCACGCTGTGCAGCGCCTCGGCCTTCAGGTATTCTTCGGCTTCGAGAAATTCGATGGCGCAGCTTAGCAGTTTATTGGCGACGCTGCTGCCCATCGGCGTCCTCAGCATCTGTTCGAAATCCTCGGCGATATGGCCATGCAGGTTCTGCAGCCAACGCCTGATGACCTCATCGTGGTTTTCTCTCAGACAATTTGCGCATTCGGGTGACATCATGGCGGGGCCTCGCGATTGTTGTGAACCTTTATCTTTTATCGGAGAAGGGGAAGGAAACCTGTTGTCATTCTGTGGCGTTTATTCCCCGTGGCGGCGCGGGTACGTCCCGGCGGGAGCCGCTATGTCCCCGTGGCGGCGCCGTTGGCAATGAGGGCGCCCGTAGCCCCGGCGCCGATGCCATTGTCGATATTCACGACCACGAGCCCCGGGCAGCAGCTCTGCAGCATTGACAGCAGGGCGGTGACCCCGCCGCCGCCAAGGCCATATCCGGTCGGGGTCGGCAGGCCGATGACCGGCACCGCCACCAGGCCGGCCACCACGGAGGGCAGGGCGCCTTCCATGCCGGCGGCGACGATCACGGCGGCGACACGCGATTCGATCATCCGCGCCAGCGGCTCCATAAGCCGGTGCACGCCGGCAATGCCGACGTCATAAGCTGTAATTACCTCGCAGCCCATTTCCTCAGCGATGACACGGGCCTGTTCGGCGGCAGGCACATCAGAGGTGCCGGCCGTCAGGATTCCCAGTCTGCCGCCGGTGGGAAGGGGTTCGCGGCCCGGCTCCCGGATGACGGCCATCTTCGCCCCGCGGTTGGCCACGGCCATCCTTGGCCCGAAGGAAGACTCGAGCGCGGCCCATCTCTCCTCGTCGAGGCCGCTGGCGATCGCCCGCCCGGTATGTTCGATCATGGTCTTGCATATCTCGATCAGCTGCTGCGGCGTTTTTCCGGGTGCGAAGACGACCTCGGGAACGCCCTTGCGAGCGTGCCTGCCGGTATCGATCTGCGCGAAACCGTCAAGGGCGGCGATGCCGGCGATGGACAGCATCGACTGGGCTTCCTCGACCGTGAGATTGCCCGCGGCCAGCTGTTCGAGAATCTCGTGCAGGCTCATGCCGCGAAACCGAAGGTCACGATATTTCCCGCCCGCGTCTCACGATGCCGCCTGCATCTCACGATGCCTCCAGTCCGAATAGCGCCGCGGCGTTTCTTCCCAGGAAGGCCCGGCGCTCCTCATCGTCAAGACCGGCCTGATCCAGCTCGTTCATGTAGCGCTCCGGCGAGATCAGTGGGAAGTCACTGGCGAAGAGGACCTTTTCCCGTCCCACGATTTCAATGGAGATCCGGTAGATATCGGGACTATAGAGGAGGGGGCTGGCGGAGCTGTCATACCAGACGTTTCCCAGGGAATCTTTGACGTCCGGCATCAGCTCGTAGAACGCGAGGCCGCCGCCCCAGTGGGCGTAGATCAGCTTGAGATCCGGGTGGCAGGCGGCGAAATTGAATCCCTTGCGGGGACTGGTGCCGCCCTTGCCGGGGTAGGTGCGGCCGACCGGCTCGCTCAGATGGATGAGCACGGGCAGGTTGTTTTCAGCCGCCAAAGCCGCCAGCGGCCCGATGGCCGAGTCGTCGGCCAGGTCAAAGCCCTGGCCGTCGGGCTTGAGCTCGCCGATCCCGCGCAGCCCGAGATCGAGGCAGCGTTCGAGTTCCAGCGCCGCCTGCGGGTGGGTTGGGGGAACGTTGGCAAAACCGATCAGCCGGCCGGGAAAACGCGAGACGGCGTCGGCGATGTAGGAGTTGGACTCGACGTAGAGGTCGAAGCTGTTCCAGGCGAAGCCGCAGACTACGGAGCAGTCGACACCGCAACGGTCCATTTCCGCGATCAGTTCGCTGGCGCTGGCCATGCGCGCGCTCGGAGAGCCGTAGAGATGGGAGAACCATGCTTCGCGCCCGGCGTGCTCGTCCCGCCGGGCAATCACGTCCGGCGGGAAGATATGTGTGTGGGAATCGACGATCACGGCGTATCCACCGCGGCCGCTACGCCCCCAGCTTCGAGAAGTCGCAGACCTGGCTGCCCTCGTAGATCTTGACGGCCTCGTCCACGGACATGTCGGCCAGGGTGATCGCCGAGATGGCGTCGCACATTCTCACGGCCTCGTCCAGCGGCTTTTGATGGACGTTCCTGCCGGTGGCGTTGCCGATGGCGCCGCTGACGTGGATCTGGTCGTGCAACCGCTGCAGGAAGGTGGTGGCATCGGTGGAAGAGCCGCCAGCCGCAACGACGTGGGTGCGTCCTGCGGCCACAACCGCTTCCTTGAAGATCTCCGCCGAATCCTGCCCATCCGCCTTGGGATAGTTCACCTTGACGAAGTCGGAGCCCAGAGTCAGCGCCACGCCGGTCGCGCCGGCGATCAGGTGCGGATCCTTCTCGTCGGCGACGTCCTTGCCGCGCGGATAGATCCAGAGCACCGTCAGCAGGCCGTGCTGATGGGCGTCGTTCACGAGCTGCGCCGCCTGCTGCAGCATCTGCGGCTCGAAGGTGCTGCCGAGATAGATGGTATAGCCGACCGCCGGAATCTTCAGGCCGGAATCCTCACGAAACCTGACCACTCGCTCGACATCGAGCCACAGATTGCTGAATGGATCCATGGTCGACTTCTTCACCAGGTTGGTCTTGGAATTGAGTTTCACCAGGTAGGGCACGTCGGCATAGTCGGCGCCGTAGCGGGCGAGCATGCCGATCTGGGTGGCATAGACGCCGATGGTTCCCTGGCTGGCGATGCGGAACATGTGCTCCGGATCGGCGTCGTCCACGGGAATCCGGCCCAACTCGTAATCGCCGACAAAATCCTTGTTCAAATGCTCGACCTTCTGGTCGCCGGCAAAGAGCATCAACCTGCCCGTGCCCTTGGTCATGAGGTTGAAGTTGTCGAGATATTCGCCCCGCTTTGAAGACGGAACATCGAGCGGAATCAAGACGTCGTTGCTGTCTGCCATGACTACTCCTTTTCGTTTTGGACCGGAATCAACGCGTGGCTCCGCCATATTTGTATATAATATGCGGGTTCATGGGTAAATAAACCCGGCGGTGCGGGTTCAAGAATATCAATATTTTGGCCTCGAATGAAATGCATACAGTAAAGGAAAAAGCTGAGGCGGCCAGGCGCGCCTCCCACGAGCTCTCGGTCCTGCCCACGGGGACGAAGAACGCTGCCCTGCTGGGGATGGCCGCTGCCCTCGAGGGCAGCGTGACGGAGATCGAGGAAGCCAACGCCAAGGATCTCGGGGCCGGCAAGGCCAAAGGCCTCAGCCCGGCGATGCTGGACCGGCTGCTGCTCGACCGTTCGCGTGTGGGACTGATGGCGAGCAACCTCCGCGATGTGGCTGCCCTCGATGACCCGGTTGGCACCGTTATCCGGGAATGGACAGCTGCCAACGGCATGGAGATGTCGCGGGTGCGCACTCCCATCGGCGTCATTGCCATCGTCTATGAAGCCCGGCCCAATGTCACCACCGACACCGCGGCGCTGTGCATCAAGGCCGGCAACTGCATCATCCTGCGCGGCGGCTCGGAAGCAATCCATTCCAACCGCGTGCTGGCGCGTCTGATGTCCGAGGCGGGCACCCGCCTGGGAATGCCCGCGGGCGCCATCCAGTTCATCGAGACCACGGACCGTACCGCGGTAGACGAGCTCCTGGGACTTGCCGGCCTCATCGACCTCGTCATCGCCCGGGGCAGCCACCGGCTGATCCAGGCGGTTACCGAGAAATCACGAATCCCGGTGATGAAGCACTATCGCGGCCTCTGCCACATCTACGTCGAACGTACCGCTGACCCGGGCATGGCCGTCGAGATAATCCATAACGCCAAGGCCAACCGCCCCAGCACCTGTAATTCAGCAGAGACGGCGCTGATAGATGAGGC
>JAJZQT010000040.1:12918-15238 GCA_021803005.1 Actinomycetes bacterium | reverse complement strand
CGCGCATGCCGTTGCCGAGGCTGAGCACGACATCATACTCCCGCAATACTTCAAGCAGCCGGTCGAACTTTTCAAAAAGCGGGTTCTCCCGGCCGTTGCTTTCCATCCACGAAATCATGAAAGCCCCGCCGCGGCTGACGAGTCCGCCGTTGCGCCTTCCCTGCTTTTGCAGGACGTCGACCGTCAGCCGGTTGACGCCGCAATGGATGGCCATGAAACCGATACCGTCGGCCGCCTGCCGCTCTATTATTTCGAAGAGCATCTCTTCGGTCATGTCCACAGCGGCGCCCAGCTGCGCGGTGGCCTCGGCGCCAGCTTGATAGAGAGGAACACAGCCCACGGGCAGGCCGGCTGCGTCGATGATACGGCGGCGGATATCGTCGAGGTCGCCGGCGGTGCTTAGCTCCATCAGGGTGTCGGCGCCGCATTGCCGGGCCACGGACGCCTTCTCCAGCTCCATATCGATATCGATTATGTCCGAGGAGGTGCCAATGCTGGCATTGACCTTGGCGCGCAGCCCCTTGCCGATGCCCGCCGCCAGATCCGACCTTCCCGCTCCAGCCACGACCACGATGCTGCCGTCTTCCATCCCCGACCGGATGAACTCCGGCTCCACGCCCTCGGCGGCAGCCACATTGCGCATCGCGTCCGTTATCTCGCCGTCGCGCGCCCGCTCCAGCATGGTTTTACTGCCCTTTCCTGATCCCATCACTTCTCCCTGATCCGTGCCGCTCCCGAAAACAAGAAAACCCCAGCCGCGGGGCAGGGGGTTTTTGGCAGACCTCGAGTCCAGCCTTCTCGATTCCCCGAAGAACGGCTTTCAATAATGAGTCAGGCAGGTCTTCTGGCTTCCGGATGGAAATTCTGTTTCCGCCCTTCCCGGGCAAAACCCAGTGGTTGGAAACGATCAGCTATTATCCGGTTACAGCGGCGGGCCCGCGCCGGCGTCTCACCGGCTTCCCTATTCTCCCTTTCGGGCACCTGACTATAATATGTGTCCAGGAACAAAGATATTCTTCTTTGCCGGTGATATCAACCCGGGGACCGTCAGCATCACCGCGGCGCCGGCATCAAGCTTCCAGGAGCTCCAGCCACTTGTTTATTCCTTTCTTCTCGACGGCCATGAGCTCTATCTTTTCCATCCACAGGTCCCGAAACTCAGCCGCCTGTTGTTCGCTGGCGGCGCCGGAGACGACAAGTTTCATCATTTCGGCAAGCTGTCTTCCCTTCTCCTCCGGGAAGGGCACGAGCCCGGGACGGAACCTCGTCAACACCGCCGCGCCCGTATCCAGCCGTTCGAACCCCAGGCATACTCCGCCGCAGCCGGCATCGGCCGGCTCGAACCGCAGCAAATCCTTCCTTGGGAAAAGCGGCCCGAGGCCCTTGAAACCCGTCCCGGGAGCGGCCCCGGTGATAAATGTGCAGACCTGTGCCATAACGCCAAGGGCGCCCTCGTCGGGTTCGCCGTAGACAGTCACCCTGATGCCGCCCCGCACCGGCACGTCGTCGACGTAGAGCGCCGACAGCGCCAGCTGGCAGCTGAGATACGCGCCCGTGACCGAGGGACAGGCGTGGCCTGCCAGTTTGACCGCGTCGATGAATGAATATTCCAGGACAACGCCTTGATTCTTAAAAGCCCCGAGCGTCTCCGCCAGCGGCTCTTTCAACTGTATGGGTTCAACCTGGTCGAAGAAATCTCGGAATCCATTTTCTCTGCTCATGAGGCACGGCACCTTTCTGATTTGGGAAGACAACCTGAAGTTACCCTGATTCAGGTTAAATGAATATGATTATGATCACGCCGCGAGTCGCAGACGGGCAGCAGGCAACCGGGCCGAAATTGACACGCGGCACGGGGGAGTTATAGATTCAAGGCAGGACCATAGCAATGCCAGAAGAAGAAAAGAAAAAGTTGCTCATTCTCCAGACCAGCGGCATCAGGGAGCCGCGGCGCACTTACGCACCCCTGTATATCGCCACCACGGCCGCCGCCATGGACCTGGATGTCACCATCTGGTTTACGATGGAGGGCGTCTCCCAGCTCAAGAAAGGCGCCGCCGGGAAGATCGAGCTGGTGCCCGGCAGCGGCGTCACCCTGCAGACCTGGCTCGACCGCGCCCGCAAGGCCGGGGTCAAATTCCTTTCCTGCGCGCAGGCGATGGAGGCTGAGGACCTGAGCATGGACGATCTCGTCGAAGGCTGCGAGATGGCCGGCGCGGCCGGAATCATCGACCTGTCCTTCGCCGCCGATCAGGTCATGTACTTCTAGCAGGCCGATCCTTTTCCACCCCTTTTTTCCACTCTGATTCCATTTCAGCCG
>JAJZQT010000040.1:0-12818 GCA_021803005.1 Actinomycetes bacterium | reverse complement strand
TGTGGCCGTCGCCGCCGGCAAACTGCTGCCGGGAATCCCGGATCTGATCACCCGCTTCTCGTGGGGCACAACTTCCATTCCCATCGCCATCGGGCTTATCGTCATGATGTACCCGCCGCTGGCCAAGGTCCGCTACGAAGAGCTGGGGGAGGTGTTCCGCAATTTCCGCATACTGGCCACCTCGCTGGCGCTCAACTGGGTCGTCGGACCCATATTGATGTTCGTACTGGCGGCGCTACTGCTGAGCGACAAGCCCGAATACATGCAGGGAGTCATCATGATCGGCCTGGCCCGCTGCATCGCCATGGTCCTTGTCTGGAACGAGCTGGCCAAAGGGGACTCCGAGTACGCCGCCGGCCTGGTAGCCTTCAACTCGGTCTTCCAGGTGCTGTTCTACTCGGTTTACGCTTACGTTTTCATCTCGTATCTGCCGTCCCGGATCGGCCTGGAAGGGACCCTGGTGCAGGTTTCCATCGGCTCCATCGCCAGTAGCGTCTTTTTCTACCTGGGAATACCGTTCATCGCGGGCTTCTTAACCCGCTTCACGCTCACCAGGCTGAAAGGGAAGGCCTGGTACCAGCAGCGGTTCATTCCCCGGATCGGCCCTCTGACGCTGGTGGCGCTTCTTTTCACGATATTTGTGATGTTCTCGCTCAAGGGGGCCGTCATCCTCGAGCTGCCGCTCGATGTCCTGCGCGTGGCGCTGCCGTTGCTCATTTATTTCGTGCTCATGTTCTTCATCAGCTTCTGGGTCGGCAGGCGCGTGGGCACCGGCTATGCACGCACCGCTTCGCTTTCATTTACGGCCGCCTCCAACAATTTCGAGCTGGCCATCGCCGTCTCCGTGGCCGTCTTCGGCCTGGGCTCTGCCCAGGCTTTTGCCGCCGTGATCGGACCGCTGGTGGAGGTGCCGGTTCTCATCGGCCTGGTAAACGTGGCCCTGTATTTCCGGGGGAGATATTTCGCGGCGCCGCCAAAGCCTGTGTTTGACAAGCCTGCGGGCCTGAATTAGAATTCGCCGACACTCGAGGCAGACTGGAGCTTTTCCATGACAGAGATTCAGGGATGTAACTTTCCCGAAGAGGGCATCTCCTACGATGTCGAGAACCAGATGTGGGTGCGGTTCGATGACGACGGTTCAATCACCTCGGGTCTGACCGATATCGGCCAGCATATCGCCGGGCATATCCTCTATGTCCGTCCCCGGAAAATCGGCGAGGACGTGCGCAAAGGCAAACGGGTCGCCATCATCGAAAGCGGCAAATACGTCGGTCCCATCAATTCCCCTCTGAGTGGCAAGATCATCGAAGTCAATTCCAAGGTCCTGGAGAATGCGGGAATCATCAACGACGAACCGTATGGGGAAGGGTGGGTCTTCCGGCTCAAGCCTTCCGGCCTGGAAAAGGAAGAAAGCGGCCTGCTTGAAGGCGCGGCCGCCATGGTGGCGATCAAGGACAAGCTGGAGCGCGAGTCCTGGGACTGCTTTTCCCGCCGCGGAAACGACGGCCGTTAGTCCTGCTGACGGCCGTTCCGGCTCCGGCCGAAGCTCTTCAGGCCTTCCTCAGCGGAGCGTAATCCACCATCAGCTTGCGCTCGCTGCCGTCGACGCTGAAACGGACGGCCACGGTGCCGCCGCGTTCGACCCCGGTAATCACACCCTCGCCAAAGGTCGCATGCACGACCTTGTCTCCCACATTGAAGAAAGAGGGGGTTTCGTTAAGGCTCGCCTCGGCCTCGTTCCCGCCTTCGGCGCACTCACCTTCATCAAAGAAGCCGGCTTGGCCGCCAAAGCCTCCGCCGAAGCGGGTCCGGGCCGGCCGGATCTGCTCGAACGCGACCAGGTCTCCGGGAAGCTCGCCTAGAAACCTCGAGGCCAGGTTGTAGTTCCTTGAACCATAGAGATTGCGCGTGGTCGCGTACGTGAAGTACAGGCGCTTCTTGGCCCTGGTCATGCCCACGTAGCAGAGCCGCCGCTCCTCGTCGAGATTCTGTTCCTCCATCGAGCGCGAGTGGGGGAAGACTCCCTCTTCAGCCCCGATGATGAACACGACCGGAAACTCCAGCCCCTTGGCGTTATGCAGCGTCATCAGGGTGATGGCACGCTCGACCTCCGTAAGTTTATCGATGTCCGTGTAAAGCGAGATCTCCTGAACGAACTCCCGCAACGAGCCGTCGCTGTGGATGTTGTCATATTCCTCCGCCACACCCACGAACTCCTGCAGGTTTTCGATCCGGCCCTCGGCTTCGACCGTGCGTTCCGCGGAGAGGGCTTCAAGATACCCGGAGCTGGTGAGTACCTCCTCGAGGGTCTCCGCCACTGGCGAATTCGCGGCAGCCCCGGCCAGGTCGGCCATCCGGACGCTGAAATTCTCGAGCGACTTCACCGCCGCCGGGCGCAGGTCGGCGATGTCGCCGGCCCTGGCGGCCGCGTCGAGCATCGAGATGCCCGCAGCCTCGGCGAAGCGTGCAAGGGCGGCTACCGACGCCGCGCCGATGCCCCGCTTGGGTGAATTGACGATACGTGAAAAACTGACCGAGTCGCTGGGGTTTTCCAGCACCATCAGGTAGGCCAGCGCGTCCTTGATTTCAGCCCGCTCGTAAAATTTGGTGCCGCCGACGATACGGTACGGGATTCCATAGCGGATCAGCAGGTCCTCAAGCACCCTCGACTGGGCGTTGACCCGGTAGAAAACGGCGATATCTCCGTGATCGATGCCCTCTTTCTGTTCGAGCCGGGAGATCTCGCCGGCGACGTACCTGGCCTCACCGTGCTCGTCTTCCACCTCGGTCACCCGAACCGGCTCGCCCTCGCCCAGGTCCGTCCACAGGTCCTTGCTCATACGCTCGCCGTTGTTGCTAATGACCACGTTGGCGGCGCTTAGGATCGCCTGCGTGGAACGGTAATTCTGCTCGAGTTTGATGACGGTCGCCTCGGGGTAATCCTGCTTGAAATCGAGGATGTTGCGGACGTCGGCGCCGCGCCAGGAATAGATGCTCTGGTCGTCGTCACCGACGACGCAGATGTTGCGGTGCTCGCGCCCCAGCAGGTTGACCAGCATGTACTGGGCGTGATTGGTGTCCTGGTATTCGTCCACCAGAATGTGTCTGAAGCCGCGCTGGTAATGCTCGAGCCGGTCGGGAAAGCGGACGAAAAGGTCGACGGTGCGCATGAGCAGATCGTCGAAATCCATGGCGTTGTTGGCAAAAAGTTTCTTCTGATAAAGCGTGTAGACGCTGGCGACGGTATCATCGAAAAAATTATTGATCGTCTCGCCAAAAGCCTCGGCATCGAGCAGCCGGTTCTTGGCCGAAGAGATGACGCTATGGATTCCCTTGGCGGGGAACCGCTTGGGATCGAGGCCAAGCTCCTTCAGACACTGCTTGACCACTCGCACCTGGTCGCCGGCGTCATAGATCGTGAAGTTCCGCCTGTACCCCAGCTGCTGAGCTTCCTTCCGCAGGATGCGGGCGCAGGCGGCGTGAAAGGTGCTGACCCACATGGTGCGCGCGATCGGCCCCAGCAGCGATTCGACCCGCTCCTTCATCTCGACGGCGGCCTTGTTGGTGAAAGTTATGGCCAGCACCTCGTCAGGCTTAACACCCTGCGCGGCGATGAGGAAGGCGACCCGGTGCGTAAGCACGCGTGTCTTGCCGGAGCCGGCGCCCGCCAGCACCAGCAGCGGCCCCCCGGGGCAGACGACAGCCTGCCGCTGGGGCTCGTTGAGGTCGGACAACAGTTGATCAAGAGATGGTTTGGCCATTTATTCTTTTACTCGTGGTTCAGGAAGTCGTGCCCAGCAGGTACCCGATGATGGCGATCACGATGCCCGCGGTGACCATCTTCAGACCCGAGAAAATGATCCGCTCGCGCGAGATGGCCCCAAGGAATACACCCAGCCCGAACAGCTCGGCGAACACCAGCGCGAAAGATATGTAAAATGCCTCCTCGATCGCGATCGAGCTTCCCAGGAAAAAAGGCGACACGGCGATGGCCGCGGCCACAAAGGGAGAAAACCCGTCGACCATGGCCACGAATATGCTGGCATAAACCGACGCGTGACCGATATCGGTGTCCTTGAGATCGGTCAGGGTCGATTCCTCGAGCTCCGCCAGCGACCGGCTGCGCTCTGCCCGCTCGATCATGTAAGTGCCGTAAAAGCCGGAGACGCCCATGGCGAATGATGCGGCCATGCCCAGGGTGACGATGGCACCGGCATCACGCACATGGCCAAAGTAGCCACCCACCAGGACTCCGAGGATCGTGAGCACGCCATCGAAGGCGTTCATGGCAAAATAGCGGCGCGCAATCTCGCCTACACGCGCGATGCGGTGGTACCTGCGGAGGGTGCGGATGCTGGGAATCTTCAAGGAGCGGGGATGGCCCCCTTGTTCACCTCATCCAGCGCGCGGTGATGTCCTGCGGGGTGTTGGCCTCCTCGATGAGCTCCTTGCCGGTAGAGACCTTATCGATGCTGTGGATGCTGCCCCCGCTTTCCTGAATCACCGCGGCTACTTCATCGAAATTGATATAGGGTCCCTCAAGGGTTATCTTGATGTTCTCGACCTTGTTATCGATCTCGTTCAGGACCAGGTCGGTCCCCTCGACTCCCTCGAGATCACCCAGCTTGACCGCAAGGTCAAGGATGGTCGGTTGATGGGGTTTCAACACGTCAAGTACAAGCCTGCGCACTTTGCTCAAGTCTGTTCACTCTCCATTGCTCGTTTTTTAATAGCTGCGCGCCTCTCTGAAATAATATCATCTAGATTCCCGAACCGCGGTAATAATCAAACACGCGATCGAGCTCGCGCTCGCCTTCTTCCTGCGCTTTTTCTATTTCTTCCCGCTTTTCGGGAAAAGTCGACTTGAATTCGTTCTCCAGCTCGACTAGCCGGCGCACCAGCGATTGCATGGCGTCGGCCACGGGATCGGGCAGGTGTGTCCAGTCGACGTCGGCGGCCCCAACCTTGCGGCCGCGCTCACGCACGGGCCTGCCGGGGTTGCCGACCACGGTCGAGTCCGGCGGTACGTCGTGGATGACGATGCTGCCGGCGCCGATCTTGGCGTTTTCACCGACGGTGACCGATCCCAGGACCTTGGCGCCGGCGCCCACGGTAACGTTGTCCATGAGCGTGGGGTGGCGCTTGCCGGTCTCCTTGCCGGTGCCGCCCAGGGTTACTCCCTGGTAAAGGGTGACGTTGTCGCCGACCTCGGTGGTCTCCCCGATCACGACCCCGGAGCCGTGATCGATGAAAAATCCCTCGCCGATCTTCGCAGCCGGGTGGATCTCAATCCCGGTCACAAAGCGGTTGAACTGGGAAACAACCCTCGGCACAACCGGCAACCGCTGCTCGTACATGAAATGAGCCATCCGGTGCAGCAGGATCGCGTGCAATCCAGAATAGCAGGTAAGGGTCTCGATCAGGTTGGCGGCGGCGGGGTCGCGTTCCTGAATCGCGGTGACGTCACGCCTGATCGCGCCCAGCGTACGATTGAGCTCGCCGGTGCGGTTCAGCCAGAAATACCCGCTGCCCCCGGCAGCGGCAAGAAACAGAAGCCCGGTTTTTTTTACTATGCCCATAGGATAATATCTATTCGCCTGATGTTAATATTAACAGAAGCCCCGCGGGGCGGTCAGGTTTCTATCGTCAAGGAGGCCGCATCCATGAAAACCCAGCGCCTTGAACTGACGTTTCCCGAAAAGCTGATAAAAAAACCGATCATCTATCAGCTGGTTCGGGATTATGACGTCGTCCCCAACATACGGCGTGCCAATGTCGATGAGAAATTCGGCTGGATGGTGCTTGAGCTGAGCGGTGAGGAAGATAAGCTCGAGCAAGCCTTCGAGCACCTGCAGGACCTCGGCGTTGAAGTCGAGTTCCTGGAATCTTTCGTGGAATAGCTCAGGACTCCTGCCGCAGCCTAGCGTAGCGCCTCGTTCATGCTTCCGCTTCGAAAACCCTCGAGATCCAGGGTTACGTAAGTGTAGCCAAGCGCCTTGAGAGCTTCTACGATCTCCTGGCGCCTCGGCTCGGCCGCAAGGCCGCCCAGATCGGCGGCGGTGACTTCGATGCGGGCGGTATCTCCGTGGTCTCTCACCCTGAATTGCTTTAATCCCAGCCCGCGCAGGAATTCTTCGGCTTGCTCGACCCGCCTCAGTTTCCCGGCCGTGATGACGCTCCCATAAGGGAAACGTGACGAAAGGCAGGCCTGGGCGGGCTTGTCCCAGTTGCTCAAACCCAGCTCCCGCGCCAGGGAGCGGACCTGATTTTTCGTCGCTCCGACTTCGGCAAGCGGATGCATGACGCCGGCTTCATCACCGGCCTTGATGCCAGGACGAAAATCGGTGCTGTCGTCGGCGTTGACGCCATCGGCGATCGCGTCAACGCCTTCCGCCGCCGCCAGCGTCACCAAGCGTTGCCAGAGCTCCGATTTGCAGTGGTAACATCTGTCGCTCGAATTAGCACAAAAAAGTTCATTATCAAGCTCGCGGGTCTCGACCACGGTGTGCCTGACACCCAGGGAAGTGGCCAGCTCACAGGCCTGGGCCAGCTCGTTTTCCGGAAGGGTCTCCGAATCCGCGGTGACGGCCAGCACGTTGTCTTTTCCCAGCGCCTGCGCCGCCGCGGCCACGACGACAGATGAATCCACACCGCCGGAGAAAGCGACCATAAGCCTTCCGCAGGGTCCAAGCACAGATTTGAGCCTGTCCAGCAACGACTGAATCTCAGTATGCTCGTTTTCCTGCAAGGTCCCGGCCATCAGTCTTCCGTGAGAATGTCTATCTCCCGGATGCTGCCTTCCTCGATGCGGAAAGCACGGCAGTCCGGCTCATCATCCATCAGCGACACGATAAGATAAACCGCGTCCGGATAAAAAGCCAGTCCCCGGTCATGTTCAGACGGAAACGCGGGGGAGTGGGGGTGGGAATGAAAGATGGAGACCAGATCGAGGGACTCGCGTTCCATCTCATCGAAGACCTGGAACTGCTCCTGAGAATCCATCTGATAGAAAACCTCGCTATGCTCGGCGTTCTCCATCAGAAATACCCTGAGCACCCGGCCGTCGCGGTCGCCGGCAAGAACTCCGCAGGCTTCCTCGGGCCGGCAGGCGCGGGCGTGTCCGATGATGGCTTCCAGCTGCGCCGGCGACAGCCGCAGGCTTTCGGCCATCAGGAAGTGCCGGGCGCCTGCGTCTCGCAGGTATAGGCGTACTCGATCAGTTCGGTGATGGTGGGATTGTCGCCGCAAACCGGGCATTTGGGGTTGCGCGGCGCATTCACCTCGTGGAAGCGGAGCTCCTCGGCATCGAACTGGAGCAGCCTGTTAAAGAGAGGCGTTCCGACTCCCGTGACGATTTTTAAAACCTCGGTTGCCTGGAGCGTGCCCACAACGCCGGCGACCGCACCCAGTACACCAGCTTCAGCACAGCTGGGGACGGTGCCCGGCGGGGGTGGCTCCTCAAAAACGCAACGGTAGCAGGCAGTCTCGCCACCGTGGATACTCATAATCAGGCCCATGAACCTGAGGATTCCCCCCTCGACCAGGTATTTCTGCTTCATGACGCAGGCGTCATTGATCAGGTATCTGGTCGGAAAATTGTCCACGCCGTCGACGACGATGTCGTACTTGTCGATCAACGGCAGGATGTTGTCCTTGGTCAGGCGCTCATGGTAGACGTCGACCTCGATGTGGGGGTTGATCTGCTTCATGGTTTCGCTGGCGCTATGCACCTTCGGCTTCTCTATGTCCGCCGTGGCGTGGATGACCTGGCGCTGCAGGTTGGTGACGTCGACAACGTCATCTTCGATGACGCCGATGCGGCCGATACCGGCAGCCGACAGATACAGCAGCACCGGAGAACCGAGCCCGCCCGCCCCGACGACCAGCACGCTGGCGTCCTTGAGCTTTTGCTGACCGGTGCCGCCGACCTCGGTAAGAATGATATGCCGCGAATAACGCAGGATTTCTTCGTCACTTAGATTAAACAAGATCCTCCACCCATGAAATAAAGGAAGTCGATCTGGTCTCCCTCTTTTATGGGAATATTCTCAAAATCGCGCCTATTGAGCACGTTGCCGTTGATGCGCACATTGGCATAGGCTGCTTTTTCACCCTGGGATTCAAGCAGGGAGCGAACGTCCCGGGCGCCGTGATACTCGAGCGGCCTGCCCTGGACGACGAGCTGCAGGCAGTCAATGCCATGGCATGCACCGTCATTTTTTAATGATAACATCCGCGCTTCCTTTTCTGAATTCGCACCGAATTCGCTCATGTTCTATCAACCATCGCCCATTATCCTCCCGCCTTCTTGACATAGATCTCAGCAAAGCCTTCCTTGTCTTCTATTCCGAGAACCTGGTGCCCGTTCCCACGGACCCATTGAGGCAGATCGTTCTTGCTTACGGGGTCATCGGTCAGCACCTTGACAATGCCGCCGCCCCCAAGCTGCTCCAGGGCCAGGGCCGTCTTTACCGACGGCATCGGGCACTTGAGCCCACGGGCATCGAGCAGCACATCTTCCTTCACATCCATTAACCCTCCACTTCGGGACAAGTCAAGCAATTGACAGTGCCTGTATCAGGCATTTCCAAATAACTGCGTGGTCAGATAACGCTCGCCGGTATCGGGCAGGATTACCACGAACATCTTGCCCTTGCTGGACGGCCTCGCGGCAACCGACAGGGCGGCAAACACTGCTGCTCCCGACGATATGCCACAGAGTATACCTTCCTCAGAAGCCAGGCGCCTTGAGGTGAACTCCGCATCTTCGTTGGACACCTGGAAGATCTCATCGTAAATCGCGGTGTTCAGTACGTCAGGAACAAATCCGGCGCCAATACCCTGAATACGGTGCGGCCCCGGGTCGCCTCCGGAAAGGACCGGCGACGCCTTCGGCTCGACAGCTACCAGCTGCACGGAAGGCTTGCGCTCCTTGAGCACTTCGCCTGCGCCGGTAATGGTTCCACCGGTTCCGACTCCGGCAACCAGAAAATCGACCGCGCCTTCGGTATCGCGCCATATCTCCTCGGCGGTGGTGCGGCGGTGGACTTCCGGATTCTCAGGATTTTTAAACTGCTGGGGCACATAGGCGTCGCCGTGCTCTTCCGCCAGCGCATTCGCCTTTTCGACTGCGCCCCTCATACCTTCGGGCCCGGGAGTCAGAACCAGTTCGGCGCCATACGCCTTTAGCAGCACGCGCCGCTCCAGGCTCATGGTCTCCGGCATCGTCAGGATCAGTTTGTAACCTCTGGTGGCGCAGACCAGCGCCAGGGCGATACCGGTATTGCCGCTGGTCGGTTCGATGATGACAGTCTTGCCTGGCGTGATCACGCCTTGCTTCTCGGCCGCCTCGATCATGGCGAGCCCGATCCGGTCCTTGACGCTGCCGCCAGGATTGCAACTTTCGAGTTTCCCGATAATGTCTACGCCCAGCCCGGCTGAAAACTTGCCGAGCCGCACCATGGGAGTATTCCCGATTAGTTCTGAAAGATTGTTAGCAATGTTCATTTTCACACCGGCAATTGAGGTAATTGACATCTTACAGCTCCTCCCGCCCCCACTGTTAGTTAAATATAGTACATTTCTTCGGCGCGCTCCCGCATGAGGCTCTCCTTATAGGCGAGGTCCGCGATATTTGCCGCTCCCAAGACACCCTCAAGGTTGTTCTTCACATCGAACCAGACGTCTTTCATGATGCAGCGGTCGATCTTGTTGCAGGCAGCACCGCCGGTGCACGCCGACGGCGAAACATTGCCGTCCAGCACCTCGACGACGTCGAGCACGCTTACGTCCTCAGGCAGTTTCTTGAAACTAAAGCCTCCCCTCACTCCCCGGTGACTGTTTAGAATACCTGCTTTGCGGAGACTAGAGAACAGCTGTTCCAGAAACTGCAAGGGGATCTCCCGCCTGGCGGCAATGTCAGCGATGGGGACCGGTTGCCCGTCATTATGCTGCGCCAGCTCGACTAGGGCTCTGACCGCATACCTGCTTTTTGCTGAAATATTCATAGGTTCTCCAGTATGTCCATAATTTTGATAGGTCTTATTGGGTTTATGAATCATAATAGGATGGATATGATTTGTCAAGAAGTTTCTTCGAAAGCATCGATATTTTCAATGGATCCGGATGATGCGACCGTTTGAGCTTATAGAACACACGGCCGACATCGGCGTCCGCGCTTTCGGATCCTCCGAGCTGGAAGTGTTCCAGAACGCCGCCGCCGGCATGTTCAGCCTAATCGCGGATCCCGAGCTGGTCGAGTGCAGGGACGAATTCGACGTCAGAGCTGAGGCTGATGATCGTGAAGCTCTCCTGGTTGAATGGCTCAACGAGCTGCTCTATCTCCACGAAAGCCAGGATCTGCTCCTGAAAAGATTTGAAGTGAAGAAATTAGGGGAAACGGAACTTGAAGCCAGGGTCTGCGGCGAGCCCATCGACCGCGGCCGGCATGAGCTGATGCGCGATATCAAGGCTGCTACCTATCACATGCTCAAACTGAAAGAATCATCTAAAGGATGGACCACAGAGGTAATTTTTGATGTCTGATATGAAAAGGGAAGACATGCAGCAGATCGGGCCTCTGCAAAAAATCAGCCCCTGGTGCTGGGAAATCCCCCGCAGGGGGGACATGCGTGTGCCGGGAAGGATCTTCTCTGACCGTGAGTTCATCACCCGGGCCGGACAGGAGAACGCGCTGGAGCAGGTGGCGAATGTAGCCTGCCTTCCTGGAATTGAAATGGCTTCGCTGGCGATGCCGGATATCCACTGGGGTTATGGTTTCGCCATCGGCGGCGTGGCTGCCTTCCGCATGGAAGACGGCATCATCTCCCCCGGAGGCGTCGGCTATGACATAGCCTGCGGTGTCCGCCTCATTCGCAGTAACATGTTGGCCTCAGAGGTGGAAAAAGCGATTCCCGATCTTGTCCATGAACTTTCGCGCAATGTTCCCGCGGGCGTAGGACGGCATGGAGACGTGCGCCTGGGCCGCCGGGAGCTCGACGACCTCATGACCAGAGGAGTCCCCTGGCTTATCTCGCAGGGGTATGGATGGCCCGACGATGTCGATGCCATCGAGGACGGAGGAGTGCTCGCAGGCGCCAATCCTGAACTGGTCAGCCCGCGGGCCCGCGATCGGGGCTCCGCGCAGTCGGGGACACTTGGAGCCGGCAACCATTTTCTCGAGGTGCAGCGTGTCGAACAGGTCTTTGACGAAACCGCCGCCCGGGCCTTCGGGATCTTCCCCGGGCAGCTGTGCATCATGGTTCATACCGGCTCGCGGGGGCTCGGTCATCAGATCTGCACCGAATACGTAAAGACCATGGGCTCGGCGGCCGCCAGGGCCGGCATAAACCTTCCCGACCGGCAGCTGGCGTGCGCGCCTATTAACAGCCCCGAAGGAAAGGATTACTATGCGACCATGGCCTGTGCCGTCAATTTTGCCGGGGGCAACCGCCAGGTGATGACGCATCTGGTCCGGCAGTCATGCGAGTACATTTTCAAGTCCTCGGCCGAAAACCTGGGGCTCGATCTCGTTTACGACGTGGCCCACAACGTCGCCAAATTCGAGGAGCACGAAACCGCCGCCGGCAGAAAAATTCTTTGCGTCCATCGCAAGGGCGCTACGCGATCGTTTCCGGCGGGACACCCGGATATTCCGGAGAAATACCGGGCGGTAGGCCAACCGGTGATAGTCCCGGGGGACATGGGCACGGCCTCATACCTGCTGATGGGCGCCGAGGCCGCCATGACCGAGAGCTTCGGCTCCACCTGCCACGGCGCCGGCCGGGTGATGGGCCGCCGCGCCGCCAAAAGGGCGATTCAGGGCCATGAACTGAAAGCGCGGCTTGAAGCCCAGGGGATCACCATTCGGGCCGGGCGCACCTCCACGCTGGCTGAAGAGGCGCCCGAGGCGTACAAGGACATTGATAAAGTAGTCGAAGTTTGCCACCAGGCGGGACTGTCAAAAAAAGTTGCCCGGCTGCGGCCGCTGGGCGTGGTGAAGGGTTAGAGCAGGCTGGGCTTTCTCAGATCCTGGCAGGCGCAGCCGTCATCTTCGGCCGCATCGATTGCCTCCAGGACGATCCGCGACTGGATCACGGCGTCTTCCTCGAATATCTCCTTGAGCAATCCGTGTTCCCAGTCCCTGACTACGCCCTCGGCGTAGTTGACAACCAGGTAGATAGCTGCATAACAGGCGCCGATGTCGCGCGCGAGCCAAACCTCCGGGCACATGCTCTGGCCGATGATGTCACCGTGAGGCTGCATCATGCGGATCTCCGCTCGGCTTTCGAAACGCGGGCCTTCAGTGACGACGCAGGTCCCCCGTCCGAACACGCGTCCCCTGGAATGTTTTGAGGCGGCCTCGGTCAGCCTGCTGCTCAGGCGTCCGCAAACAGGATCGCGCATGACCAAAAGGCCGCCGCCGGCAACCAGACCCAGATTTCTATCTGTGGTCAGATCGACGAAATCATCCGGGACGACGATGTCGCGTGGATCGAGCAGGGGGTTGAGGCTGCCGACACCCGCTTCGGAAAAAATGTTTTTGACGCCGGCCTGGCGCAACACCCAGAAGACCTGCCTGGAAGCCTCACCGCGCGAGACTCCCCGGCGCCAGCCATGAAGCCTGACCGTGAGGCAGCGGCGGCCGGCCGCGGTCTCGAAGATGGAAAACGGGGGAGAGGCTCCGTAAGGAGTTTCAAATATGAGGTCTTTCTCGATCAATACCGCGCCGGCGCCGGCAGCTTCCGGGAAATTACAGCCATACGTCCCCGAGCCGCCGATCACAGCCCAGGCTGTCTCCGGGACGGCGCTCCCGCTCA
>JAJZQT010000039.1 GCA_021803005.1 Actinomycetes bacterium | reverse complement strand
AGAAGCGGCAACTATCGGATTGCGTATACAGTGAGATCCCGGAAATTGCTTGTGTTGGTTTTGAAGGTCGGCAACAGAAAAGAATTTTATGACCGGATTAAGGATGTAGAAAAACGGGCCAAGGCTTTATTTGATGAAGACTAAAGAGCATTCTTTACCGCTTCTTCAAGCTGATATAGCGCGGAAAGGTTCGAATAACATCCCATTAGGTCCAACAACTCACTGCCATCCTTACCGCTCTGGCCGCCCGGTTTTGCCCCCGATGAAATCCCAGGCCCTTTCCTTGCGAGTCTGCCACTTGTTCTCGAATTTTTCCTGCCGCTGTTGTGAGCGTTCTGTTTTTTTAGGTTTCGATTTATAGAATCGCCTGGCCCATGCTGAATCGGGTTTTGCCAGACGGACAGCTCCAAATAATGCCAGCGTCGGAATAAATACGCCAAACACGGCGATGTAAATTCTTCCCTTCAGCGCCGCGATGATGACGATGGGTAAATTGATTGCAACATTGCCGGCAATAACCCATCCAGCCTCATTCAGGTTGGTGCCAAAAGGGGTAGTCTGCAATAAAAACAGGCCGCCAAGCGCCAGACCGATGATGATCGCATCGATTGATTTTCGCCCCTCTTTTTCCCAGTAAACATCCTGGAGATGAAATATCAGGGCGAACTCATCGAGAACGAGTGCGACCCCTCCTCCAAACGCTGCTGCCAGGAGCAGAAAGAAAGGTCCGGGGCCAGGGATAAATCCGAAATTCAGAGCGCCGGCCGTAAACGCAATCACGAGTCCAAAGACCAGGTGATGCGTGTGGACGCCGCCGAACGATGCGCTGCCCCATCCCCTGGCACGGGCGATTCGAGTGTAACCGCGAGCAAGGATAAAGGTCACGGTAAAGGAGAGCATCATTATGAACGCCGGTTCACGGCCGGTGTCATAAATTAACGTTTCGTAACCGGGCAGAAAACTGAAAATATCCATTGGCTTGGTCCTATTTCTGCAGGCCGAAGGTAAATGCGTCCGTTAAGAGCGGGGCGTTGGAGCTGTCATCGTCCGCGGTATAAAGCTTTATCTTCAAACTTAGATCGTCCACATCCATCACCAGCGACCAGACCGTTCGCAGGGGCAATGGCATCGCCGTTCCTTCAGACTCATCATTAACAAAACCGTAGACCATGCTCATGGCATAAAGTCCGTCGTCTGGCGTGTATTTGTGAAAAACCGATGCCTGCAGATAGTCGTGCAAACGCATATAGCGATAGAAGGTGTCGTACGGCTTGGTTTTGTCGATCGCCGGGAACGTGTCAATGGTCGGAAAATTTTTGACCGAATGGTTGGTCATGATGGACGGACCGGCTGAATCCGGATCTGTAAAAAGAGGGGAAAGGTTATCCTCGGAAAACTCCAGGATCGTGGAGTTGCCGTTACGGTCGCCAATCAGAAAATGGATGCCGTCCATCGGAAAGTATACCTTAAAGCTGGAGACAAGCTGTTTGGCCTCTTCAACCGTGCGAGCCCCCTCGAGCAAGGCCCTGACCATTTGCAGGTAGCTCAGACCATCCTGTTTTTCCAAATCGCTGATGGGCACCGTTTTTTGCGCCAGATTCTGATCGACAAGCCCGCTGATGCGAAGGCCGTGTTCGTTGAAGCCGTCATAGGCGCCATTGAGCAGATCGAAAGTGCCGACCACGAGTGATGCATATCCACCGTTCTGCGGATAAGTTTCCATGACAAAGTTGCGGGAGAACATTTTGTCCCCCTTTCCGCTGTTTCCCGGGTTGATGAACTCGTACATGTCAACTGTATAGAACTCCATGTTGCGGGCCTGAAACGAATGGCCGCTAGCGGTTACGGTGTTAGGGAAAAAGACAGCGGAACAGTTTACCGGCTGCAAGTCGTACCACAGGGAGCTGCTGTCGTGTAAATCGCTGTCGTCCCAGCCGTAAGTGGCGGCAATACCCTTTTGGCGCTCGGCGAGAGCCGGAAAATGCGCCTGGATGTAGCTGTCGCGGCTTTGTTTGTTCTCCAGGGCATTGAAAGGCAGGCATTGCGCCTGGTAATGGTCATTGGCCAGCCGGGCGATCGCCTGTCCGATCTCCTGGTTGGTGGCGCGCAGAACGATGTGCCTGACCTCTTGATAACTTTGACCAGGGGACTTTTCCAGAACCACGCGGTTTGCGACTACGGCTGACATGTTTCTCCTTTTTCAGGTTGCGAGCGGAATTGCATTTTCGGATGTTACATCAAAGTGTTCTATTTTCGGTAATTACGCCTGCCTTTTATACCCGGGGCATTAATTCTTAGTCGATATGATGATGGGCCCTCCTGCGTGGCCGTCTCAAAGGTTATCCCTTTTCCCACCCGGGGGAGAAGAGTGCCAGGACCCGCGCATGCGACCATTTGCCTGTCTGGCTCCGGCTGACCCTGGATGCGCCGGCCGGGACATGCCGGCGTGTTTTCCGCGACGGTATTGCTGGCTACCTTTGCGACCTCCGCGGCTGTAGACCAGACTGACAAACCTGGATTTCCAGGATACGCTTCGCCGTTCAAATACTTTGATGCAAAAATAATTCTTGCTGCCGGAAGATACAACTACGGTTGCATACGGGAACAGGGACTTGAATGTGTAGAATCGCGTATCCACGATCTTCCATATTCCACCGCAATAAACTTGCGCAAGCTCACGAACGATCTTCCGCTCGACGAATTTCATGACTGGTTTTTGGCTTGGAGATACAAACCCGGTGGAATGGAATGCAATCAATCCGCCGGCTTCCCCGGCTTAAGCTCTGCCCTTCCGGGGAATCATCCAGTGACGGGCACATGAACAAAAGGGAATGGAGTAACGATGAAAGATTTTTCCAGCTACGCCAAACCGGACCGGGAAGAGCTCAAGAAGATGCTAACGCCCGAGCAGTTCAGCACAACGCAGGACGAAGGTACCGAGCCGGCTTTCCATAATAAATACTGGAATACCAAGGAAGAGGGAATATACGTCGACGTCGTCTCAGGCGAGCCGCTTTTTTCCTCGCTGGATAAGTTCGACTCCGGCACCGGCTGGCCGAGCTTCTCACAACCGCTTGAGCCCGGCAACATCCTGACCAGGAAAGAATCCAGGCCATTCGGCCGGACCGAGGTCAGGAGCAAACATGCGGACTCCCATCTCGGCCATGTCTTTCCCGATGGCCCCGCGCCGACGGGACGGCGCTACTGCATGAATTCCACTGCGCTCAGATTCATTCGCAAGGATGACCTCGAAAAAGAGGGCTATGGCGAGTACCGGAAGTTGTTCGCCAAAGCCTCGTGAGGCGAGCCTCGCGAAATCACCTTCTGGTGGCGCTTCTGGGGTCCGCCGGTCTGCACGCGCCCGTCTAGCGGTTGCGGTACCTGGCCCAGCCACGGGCGGAGAGCAGGTAGAGGATCGCCGCCAGCAGGGCGATCGGGATTATCAGTCCCAGCGCCTTGATGACGAAATTCAGCGTCTGCACCGACAGCCATCCCGCATATCTCATGGATTCCACAAAGCCCCAGTCGATGCCGTTTGAGGGCTCTTCAGCGCCCGCGGTCTCGCGGAGATCGACGCTGATGGTAGCGAAATCGGTTCGCGACTCCATGGATTTGATGCGGCCCTGTATTTGCTCGATCTGCGACCGGATATCTGACAGCCGTGATTGCACCATCAGGATCTCATCAACGGTCTGCGCCTTTTGCATGAGCTCCAGCAGCTGGGCTTCCTCGGCCGGGGCGTTGCGCAGACGGCTTTGCAGGTCCACGTAATCGTCGGTGACATCCTGGCCGGAGATTTTCCTGGAAACCACATTGCCGATGCCGTCGATCTCGGCCTGCGCCCGGGCGAAATTGTCGGCAGTGTTCACTATGCGGATGCTGATGACGCCGCTTGCCAGGCCTTCGCCGGCCGAACGGGTATCGCCGGAGACGACATAACCGCCGTACTTCGCGGCCAGCGCCGTGATCTGTGAGTATTTGTCGTTGAACTCGCCTGGTGCGATTTCAATGCGGTAATCTGCGGACTGAACGACTTTCTGTCCTGGCGGAAGGGGCTGAACGGGATTGCTGTCGCCGCTGGCAGCCGGGCCGGCAGCGTTCGCAGCCGTCTGAGCCTGACCGGAAGCCACACCCATCCCGGCCTGGCCGGAAGCGGCCGCGGCCGCACTGTCCGGTTGCTGCGTGCCGGCGTCGGCTGTTATGGCTTCAGGCAAGGCAACGGCATTCGAATCGGCGGCGGTGCCGCCGCGGTAGCCGCCATGGATCAGGGAAACTGTCAGGCCGGCAATGGCAAGCCCGATAACCAGCACCGCCGCCGCCGCGGCCACCGTCGGGAGCGTCAACCTGCCCGGCAGCCAGCGCCTGGACGCCATTGCGGTAGCGCCGCCAGCCTCTGGAGCGCCGCCAAGGCCGGACCTCAGCCGCTTTTCAAATTCAGTTGAAGGAACCGGGGCGCCGGCCTTGAGTTCCCCGGCCAGGAGCATCAACTTCTGGATTTCTTCCGCATCAGCGCCGGTGGCCTCAACGCTTTCGCCGGCCAGCAGGCGTTCGATCATATCCGTGAGCTCTTGCCGTTTTTTGTCGTCAGTCATTTTGCATCCCGCCCTCGATCTGGGTTTTTATTTTATTGAGAGACCGGTAGAGGATGGTGCCGACATTCGATTCAGAGATTCCGAGAAGTTGAGCAATTTTCCGATTTGTCATAGCCGCGCCGAACTTGAGTGATACGATCTCGCGTTCCCTGTCACCGAGCCCGCCGAGCGCCTGGCGGAGGTCGCGTCGAAGGTCCAGGGCGCGTGGCGCTTCGGACAGCGGCTCGAAATCTGAGGGCATCTCGACTTCGACCGGCTTGTTTCCCTGGGCGCGGAAGTAATCAGTGAGGCAATTGCGGGCGATTGTAAAAAGCCAGGTCGAGAGCGACGACTTGCGGGAATCAAAACTTCCGAGCCCGCGCCACACCTTTTCAAAGACCTGTGAAGTCAGGTCCTCGGCCAGGATACGGTTATCGAGCCGGTATGCCAGGTAGGCGTAAACCGGTTTGAGATAACGGCGATAAACGCTGTCGAAATGCTGTCTCTCAACCTGTTATACGGGAGGCGCCGCCAAGTATCACAAAATACTTTTACTTTATTTACTTTTATTGCATTTTCGCATGCGATTGCCGCCTTTAGGGTATCTGGTTTCATAAGTGATATCGTACGCAAAACGTGTAACGGCCAAAGGAGGTAAAATGAAGGGCTTTAAAGGTGCTATCGAGAGACAGACTGTGGAAAATACCGACTTTCGCCGGGTGCTCTACAGCGGGCCTCATAGCCAGCTGGTGCTCATGAGCCTGCAGCCGGCCGAGGACATCGGCATGGAGGTTCACCCTGATAACGATCAGTTCTTCCGGTTTGAGAAAGGCAGAGGCAAGGTCATCATCGACGGCAACGAGTATGACGTCGAGGATGGGGACGCGGTCGTGGTTCCCGCGGGCGCCGAGCACAACGTCATCAACGTCTCTGACAGCGAAAGACTGAATCTTTACACCATTTATTCTCCCGCGCATCACAAGGACGGGATTGTCAGGGCGACCAAAGCCGAAGCTGAAGCCAACGAGGCCGAATTCGACGGTGTGACAAGCGAATGATTATAGGGACGGCACCTGAAGGACCCGAGGAAATATCCATCACGTTTGTGAGGCTGTTTCGAAGATGGCACCGCGCTCGATTCAATGGCGATCCCGAATATCAGCGCGCAGGCAAACCAGCGCGTAGTGTCATAATACATAGCCTCCAATGGGCCCTTGGAGGCGCCACAGATAATTTCAGCGTGACCGGCGGAACGGCAGACCTAATGGTCACTGAGACTTGTGTAACATATGTCAATCGAATAAAGTTAAATGGTCTACGTTTACATAAATCACTCCCCAGAGGTTAAAAGCCAAAGATGGATACATCCACCGCGGGAAACCTGGACAATGGGCTTGCGGCCGTCGCTGGCAAAGCCAGCAATTCCCTCTCCAGCAGGGAAGATCAGATCATCCGGGAATGGTTCAAGAGTGTCATCGACGATCTTGAACTCGCGTCACTTCAATCCCTGCCCACGCAGGAACTTACTTCGGATATCCCCAAACTGATCGATAGTGTCGCCCGCGGAATAAGAAACCCCGGACAGCCTCAGCTAACCGGTAGCGGACTCGACGGGCTGGCCGCGGCGATCGCCACCATCCGCAAGGGGAATCCTGCTGCCGGAAAAGTTTTTGACGACTACGCCGCTCTCAAGCAGCTCTTCGTCGAGGCGGCTGCCACAGATCTCCGCAGTTCCGACCACATGGCCATGCAGGTCTTCCGGCGGCTCGACGACAGCTTCATGCAGTTCTTCCGCGTGGGCCTCGAGGCGTTCATCGAACATCACTCGCAGGAGCTCCAGCGCATGGCCGACACCGACGCCATGACCGGCCTCTTCAATACCCGCTATTTTCGCAAGCAGCTCGACGAGAGCCTTGGCATGTTCCGGCGGTACAAATTTCCCTTCTCACTGGTCATGCTGGATATAGACAGGCTCAAACAGTTGAACGATCAGGAAGGGCACGCCGCGGGCGACAGGGCGCTGGTCAGACTCGCAGAGATCATGAGCAGGAAAAAGCGGGACGTCGACATCGCCGTCAGAAGCGGCGGCGACGAATTCTTCCTGATGCTGCCGGGATCCAGCATCGATGATGCCGAGGCGCTGGCTCGCAGGATCCTCGAAGGCGTCAAGCGCGCTGGTGCACTTGACGGCCGCGGGATAACCGGCGTTTCCATGGGAATCGTTTCCTGCCCTCTGCATGGCGATGACGCTGACACGCTCCGCCACAAGGCCGATGAGGCTCTCTACCTTGCCAAGAGAATGGGTGGCGGCACCATGGCGCGTTATCAGGAAGAGGAATAGGACCAGGCAAAACCGTATATCCTAGCAGTACTTATGTCTCTTCCAGGAAAAATCGTCGAAAGGCTCATGCGCCGCTACCCCGACCAGTCTGCCGAGGTGGCCCTGCGATACCTTCCCGTTGTGCGCATTCTCCGGGACGCCGGCGCCAGCAGGGTGCTCGAGGTCGGTTCCGGCGATCTGGGGCTGACCCCTTATTCGAGCGACTTTGAGCTGACCGGCCTCGACCGTTCTTTTGAGGGGGAAAATCCGGAAATGCGCCAGATCAAAGGCTCGGCCGCCAATCTTCCCTTTGAAGACCGCGAATTCGACGCAGTTGTTTCGGTAGACGCCCTCGAGCACATTCCCAAAAAGGAGCGTGAGCCGGCAGTCACGGAGATGCTCCGCTGCGCCCACCGGCTGGCCGTGATCGCCGTGCCTTACGGGGCCGGCGCCGAGGCGCAGGACCAGTTTCTCGACGAGCGTTACCGCCGCGTCCGGGGCGAGGACTTCCCCTTCCTCAAGGAACATCTGGAAGGCGGACTGCCGGAGGCTGATGAGATGGAGCAGGTGATCGTGCGCTCCTTGCGGCGGCTGGGGCGGAGCGGGGACGTCGTCCTGCACAAGAACTCCAACCTCTGGATACGCTCCTTCCTGATGAAGGGCTGGATCAGCAGGAACCGCTTCTACTATAACCTGGCCGTTCTGGGCCTCATGCCCTTCACCGGGCTGCTCAGCCGGATGAACTGGGGCCGCTGTTACCGGATCATCGCCGAGGTCGATATCAGCGGCTGACAGGCCCTGAAGGCCGAGGCGGCTTACGCCGGCACTCGCGGCATCCAGATCTGGATTAGCAACAATTGTTACGTTCCATTTGTGAATCTGTAGGTTTTCGCCTACAATAGTCAAGTTCCCCGAACAACTGAATCTGCTCGCCGCCGCGAAAATCCATTATGGCGGCAGCGAAAGCCCATAAACCACTGGGCCTTCGGATTTCTCCCTAAGCTTTACCCCGATCCCAAACCCATGTCTTCAGGCATCCATGCCTGTCTGCGCGGATTCGGCCAGGAAGAACCGATTCGGCGGGGAGCCGGGCTTCTACCCGTTAGACACGGAGATGCTCGAGCAATGAAAGCTATACAAAGGCCCCAGAAGGCCGGAAGGGAAGTATGCGTTATGTCGCTATGGCTGTCGCGATTGGATTGCTGGTCCTAGGCATTGGTGTCTACACCGCGCAAGCGGCACAGGGAAGCGCGGTTCATAACAGCCGCCTGATTGAATGGCCGGGAACGGAGACCGGGATCGCCCGGACTTTTCCGGTTTGGAGCAACAAACTGGAGCAGGCCCGCGTGACTTATGCGGTGCTTGCTGAAGAGCAAAGAAAGCAGCAGGAAGGCGAGCTAAAGCGCCAGGACGCCGTCGCCCGTTACGGCGAGTGGGGCCCTTATCTGGTCGAGGCAGCTGCGGAATACGGCCAGGACCCGGCGGTGCTTTACCGGGTAATGATGTGTGAGAGCGGGGGAGACCCCAACGCCGACAATGGTGTTTGCAAGGGGTTGTTCCAGTTCAACCCGGGCACCTGGGCCGGCACGCCGTTCGGTGGCCAGAGCATCTTTGACGGTCACGCCCAGATAAAGGCGGCCGCCTGGATGTGGTCTCAGGGGCGCAAAGGGGAATGGACCTGCGGATAAGGTGAGCTAAATCAGATGCCGCGGTCAGGAATAGGGGATAATAAAGGTAGACATATGCGGCCGGGCTGGTAGGAGCCCGGCCGCATCATTTGTTTATGAAGACCGCGCCCGGCGGTACATGTTCCCGAAGTCGTCGAGCAGGAAGAAGATGGTGGTTCTCATCCAGACCTCCCGTCGGGATTCACGCCGCTGGTGAGTGGTTCGCCGCTGCCGCCATGGCTCCTGCAACCAGGAATGCTGGTGCAACCTGTCCCCTAATCGGCAATTAAGTAATGTGTCCCACTGCCGGCGGTGGCTGGTATAATGTTCGCGGCTCATGGACAAGTACATTCCTGCGGACATAGAAACCAAGTGGCAGCGGGTCTGGGAGGAGGAACGCTCCTTCGAGGTGCCCGACCCCGAGACGCCCGGCGGCGCCGACCGCTCGGAGAAGAGCTACGTGCTGGAAATGCTTCCCTATCCCTCCGGGACGCTCCACATGGGCCACGTCAAGAATTACACCATGGGCGACGTCATCGCCCGTTTCCGCGCTCGTAACGGCGCCATCATCTTTCACCCCATGGGCTATGACGCCTTCGGCCTCAACACCGAGAATGTCGCCATCAAGACGGGCATCCATCCGGCGGAACTCACCAGGATCAACACCGGTAACATCAACCGGCAGCTGCACCGGCTGGGCGTTTCCATCGACTGGAGCCGCGAGCTGGCCACCTGCGATCCCGAATATTACAGGTGGACGCAGTATTTCTTCCTCAAATTTTTCGAGCGGGGCCTGGCTTACAAGAAGGAAGCGCCGGTCAACTGGTGCCCGTCATGCGCCACCGTCCTCGCCAACGAGCAGGTGGTCCAGGGCGGCTGCGAGCGCTGCTCCACCCCGGTGGAGACCCGCAGCCTGGCGCAGTGGTTCTTCAGGATCACCGATTACGCCGAGCGGCTGCTGGATGACTTCAAACAGCTGGAGTCGTGGCCGGAGCGGGTAATCACCATGCAGCGCAACTGGATCGGCCGCAGCGAGGGCGCCGAGGTTATCTTCCGCGTCGACGGCCTCGGCATCGACGTGCCCGTGTTCACGACCCGGCCGGACACGCTTTTTGGGGCGACTTTTTTCCTCCTGGCTCCGGAACACGAGCTGGTCGAGACGCTGGTGGCTGGAACTGAATATGAAAACAAAGTGCGCGACTATGTGACTTCTTCGCGCTTAAAGCCGCTGGTCGACCGCGCCATGGCCGAGCGCGAGAAGACCGGCGAGTTCACCGGCCGCTACGCGGTCAACCCGGTTAACGGCGAGAAGATTCCCATCTGGGTGAGCGACTACGTGCTCATGGAATACGGAACCGGCGCCATTATGGCGGTTCCGGCTCACGACCAGCGCGACTTTGAATTCGCCCGCAAGTTCGGCATCGAGGTGCGGGTCGTGGTCTCCGGCGAAGGTGTTGGCGCCGAATCGGGCCCCGGCCTGGAAGCGGCGTTCGAGGAAGAAGGCGCGCTGGTCAATTCCGGACGTTTTGACGGCATGCTCAACCGCGACGCCGGCGCGGCCATAACCGAATGGCTCAACGGCGAGAGCCTGGGGCGGGCGGCTGTCAGCTACCGCCTGCGCGACTGGCTGGTGAGCCGTCAGCGTTACTGGGGCGCGCCGATCCCGATCGTTTACTGTGACAAATGCGGGACCGTGCCGGTGCCGGTGGATGACCTGCCGGTGCTGCTGCCGGATGTCGAGGATTACGCGCCCAAGGGCAAATCGCCGATTGCCACGAATGAAGAATTTGTCAACACCGTCTGTCCCGTTTGCGGCGGGCCGGCGAAGCGCGAGACCGACACCATGGACACGTTTGTCGATTCGTCGTGGTATTTTCTGCGCTATACCGATCCGCGCAACGACCGCGAGCCGTTCGACCGTGCGATCGCCAACTACTGGATGCCCGTTGACCAGTACATTGGCGGCGTTGAACACGCAATTTTGCATCTGATGTACGCGCGCTTCTTCACCAAGGTCCTCTACGATATGGATCTGGTCGCTTTCGAGGAGCCGTTCAACAACCTCTTCACCCAGGGAATGATCTATTACCAGGGCGCCAAGATGAGCAAGTCCAAGGGCAACGTGGTCAATCCCGACGATCACGTGGAGAATTACGGCGCCGACACGCTGCGGCTGTACATATTGTTCATGGGCCCGCCGGAGCTCGACGTCGAATGGCAGGACCAGGGCATCGAGGGCACTTTCCGTTTCCTGGGAAGGGTCTGGCGGCTCATCAACGAGATTATCGAAAAAGCGCCCGCGGATTCAGCGGCCGGTTTCGAGGGCCTCGGCGGCGACATTATCAAAATTGTGCGCAAGGCTAACCAGACCATCGTCAAGGTGAGCGGCGACGTATCCGAGCGCTTCCGTTTCAACACGGCCATCAGCGCCGTCATGGAGCTGGTTAATGACACCTATCTGGTCAAGGACGAGCTGTTTCAGAGCGATGCCGGGCGGGGCGTGCTGCGTTTCACGGCGGAAACGGTGGTCAAGCTGCTCGATCCCTTCGCGCCGCACATCTGCGCCGAGCTCTGGGAGCGCCTGGGGCACCGCCGCCTCTGGCAGGAGCCCTGGCCGCGGGCCGACGAGCGCTTCCTCGAAGACGAGACCTACGAACTCGTGGTGCAGGTCAACGGCAAGGTGCGTGACCGGCTGCAGGTCGCCAGCAGCGCCGGCAAGGAAGACCTTCTGGCCGCGGCGCGCGCCAGCGGCAAAATCGCCAAGTACACCGGCGGCAAGCAGCTGGTCAAGGAGATCGTCGTGCCCGGCCGGCTGGTGAATATCGTCGTGAAGTAGTGGCCCGGCCCCTTCCTTCTTCTCACCCGTCTTCAGGTCGACCGCAGCCAGCTTCTTTCGATTCCGAAACGCGTCTCTAATTTCCTCTTGAATATATCCGGCAGCGGTTATAACATCCCCACCATCTGATGTTGACGGGGCGCGGCGGTGCGCCTCATTCTGAAGCGGAAGCTCGAGTGGACGCTGACAAAAGCGGAAAACGGAACCCTCACCCATGCCCGGCCTGTCGCGCCAGCAGCTGATCGCCTGGTCCGCGGTAGGACTGGTAATTCTCCTCATCGGAGCCAACTATCTGCGCGGTCAGCTATCTGCGCCCGCAAGCGGCGATGAAGCCGCCGCGGTCACGGCCGGCTTGAAGGAAGACAAGACCATTGCGGCCCTCAAGGTTCACGTCGTCGGCGCTGTGACTAACCCCGGACTCTACGAAATCGCCGCCGGTTCCCGGGCCGCCGATGCCCTTGCCAAGGCCGGCGGGCCTACTCCTGCCGCGGATCTAAACCAGATCAACCTCGCGGCCAAACTTGCGGACGGACAGCAGCTTGTCGTTCCGGAAAAAGGTACAGCGGTAGCGGCGGCAGCCGGGACGGCTGGAGCTTGGGGCGCTGTCGGCTCTGGAGCTTCGGGGGCGCCGCAACCCGTCAACCTGAACTCGGCGACGCTGGAACAGCTCAACTCCCTCGATGGCATCGGGCCCAAGACTGCGCAGAAGATCATCGAGTACAGGGAAGCCCATGGCGGCTTTAAAAGTATCGAGGAGCTGTTCGAAGTGCCGGGCATCGGGCCGGCAAAGTTCGATCAGATCAAGAATCAGGTGGTTATCTGAAAATGCTGGCGGCGCCATCGCTGGCGCCGCCGGTTGGTAGAAGGAGCCGAGACCGCCTCACTATGCTTCCAAAAATGTTGGAGCATCGCGAGAACTCCGTATAGGAAAGCTGCCCTAAGTGTCGAGGTGGACCCCCTATAAAGCAAAAGACGGCCTCGGCAAAATAATATGTCGCCAAGCGATGTGATTTTCTTTAGTTTGGAAAAGATGGGGAGAGCAAGGCAATAAAGGGTGAGGGGAGACACGGTGAAGGGCTTCCTGACGACTACCCGGCGACGCAGCCTCGCGGCAGCGCCGCCGGTTGGTAGAAGGTGCCGATCCACAGAGCCGCGTTCCTGGTCTTCCCCCCCAGCAAGGAGCAGCATGAACCCCTTACAGGAAAGCCCATTTGCAGCAAGTTCTGCGATGTTCCGGACGGGTGGGCCAGAACACGATCGACACATAATCTATTTTTACCACAATTGATGACTTTTTTTCCACTTTAAAATCATCCCGGGGCGCTAGATAACAGGATGTTAACGGTTTGAATAAGGGCTACATAAGTGGCTGGCAACCTCCAAATCCGCTCATTCGGATCGGAGTTACGCCATTTTTACCGGTGCTCGTTTACATTTCCGGGCTTTGGCTGAGCCTGTATTTGCATTCGCTGTCTTTTGCAATAGTCATGGCGGCTGCGGCTGCGCTGACCGGGGTTTCGGCGATTAGATCCTGGCTGCCAGCACCGACCCCGGGCGACTGCAGAGGACTGCTGACGCCGGGGCTGCTTCTGGCGGCGTGCTTCTGCCTGGGATGTTTCATCGGCTCGGAGCGGCTGGAAATGCTTGGCAACAGCGTCCTGGCGGAGCAAGAGGGGAAGCGGGTCACGGCCGGGATCACTATCACGGAACCGGCACAGGCTCAAAGCAACCGCCTGTCATTTACGGTTCACGTCACGGAAGCCCACCTGGTCCGGGACGGTCTCGCGGTTGACGAGGACGCGCTCGTTCAGTTGACATGCAATAATAAATGTGATGATGCGCAGGCGGCATTGCTTGACGAAGGTTTACTCGTGCGCGTTGTGGGCACGATCGGGATCCCGGACTCTACTCCCGGCGCCGACTTCAACTTCGGAGAGTATCTGCGTCGGCGCGGTGTGAACGCGGAGATCTCTGGTTCGTTCGAGCGCATGGAGATATTGCCGGTGAGGCGGGGCGGCGCCTCCGGCCTTGTTGATGCCGTGCGGCGGCATGCGCGCGAAACGTTGAGTATCGGCGGCTGGGGGCCTGCCAGCGAACTGCTTCAGGGAATGGTCCTTGGCGACGACGACCAGGTGCCGGACGAGGTGATATCGGACTTTCGCGGCTCGGGCCTGCTGCATCTGCTGGCGGTCTCGGGGCAGAATGTGGTTCTGCTGGGTTTCGTGGTGATGCTTCTCTGCCGGGCCTTCAGGGTGCCACGGCTGGCGGCGACGGTACTGGCGATAATAGTTATCTGCCTTTATGTGCCGCTTACGGGCGCGGGGCCGTCGATCGTCCGCGCCGGAATTGTCGGTGTACTGGGCCTGTCAGCATATCTTTTTTCACGGCAGACGAATGCCTGTCATTTCCTGGCGCTGGCTGCGGCGATCATCGTTTCGATCAATCCCTGGAGTCTGCTCGACCCGGGTTTTCAGCTCTCTTTTGGGGCAGTCATCGCCATTTTCTCGGTGGCTCCGGTGCTGCGCCGCCCGCTTCAGGCGTTGCCGCCGGCGCTCCGCGAGGGTGTTGGCATCACCACCGCCGCCGGCATCGTCACCGCGCCGATCATGATGTACCATTTTCAGCAGGTCTCGATGGTGACGGTGCCGGCCAACGTGGCTGCGGAGGTTGTAGCGGGGCCGGTAATGCTTCTGGGGACCCTCTCCATCCTGCTGGCGCCGCTTTCCTCGCTGGCTGCCTGGACGCTCAATGCCGTCGCCGCGGTCTGCACCAGCTATCTGATCGTGGTTGCGCGTTTCTTCGCCTCAATGCCCGGAGCGGTCTACAGCAGCGGCCGGCCGCGCCTGCTGGCAATTGTTCTTTTCTACGTTATGCTTGCGGGAATGGTAAAGCTTGCCAAAATGACGGGCGCCGCGGGTCCGGATAACGCAGCCAAAGGCGCCACCGGTGCAGGCCCCCAGGGTCAGGCAGAGGTAAAGGAGGTTTTGTCATGGTTGGGCCGCCGCCGCGGCGCAGCCGCGGCGGCGGCCCTGATGCTCCTGGCCCTGATCGTCCTGGCCTGTTTCGGCGCCGGCACGGCCGGCCTGCCTCCCACGGTTTACACGGTCTCCTTCCTCGACGTCGGGCAGGGCGATTCCACGCTCATACAGGTTCCCGGAGTTGCCACCGTCCTCATCGACGGCGGTCCCGGCTCGGATGTGGTTGATAAACTGGTAGAAAGCGGAGTTACCCGTATCGACGCGTTGGTGCTCACCCATCCGCACGCCGACCATCTCGGCGGCCTCGACGCGGTGCTCAACAAGTTCCCGGTCGCTTCCGTCTACGACGCCGGCTTTCCTTCCTCCAGCCCCATGTACCGTGATTTCCTCAAGCTGGTGGAGAGCAAGAACATCCGTTACTCGGCGATACGTCGCGGCCAGAGCCTCGGATACGGTGAGTTGACGCTGGAATGCCTGAGCCCGGGCGACCGTGAGGATGCTGAGGACCTTAATGCCAACTCGGTAGTGCTGGTGGCCCGTTATCGCGGTCTTGATATACTTTGTCCAGGGGATGCGGAGGGAAAGACGCTCGCGTCCCTGGATCTGCCGCAGGTGGAAGTTTTCAAGATCGGCCACCATGGCAGCAAGGACACAAAACTCAATGAGGTTCTGGAGAAATTGCAGCCTGACACGACCGTGATCTCAGTCGGCGCCGGCAACTCCTACGGCCATCCCGCCGAGGACTCTTTGGCCAAGCTGCAGAAGGCCGGCACCAGGATCGTAAGGACCGACCGGGTGGGGACGGTCCGGGTATCAATGGGCGGCGCCGGAGTCGAGGTCAGAACCCAGCGATGAAGAAAGCCGCCCGGCAATG
>JAJZQT010000107.1 GCA_021803005.1 Actinomycetes bacterium | reverse complement strand
GGCGCGCCGGCAGGGTCAGGTTCAGTGGATTTATCAGCGGGGCCGGGCATGGTTCCAGTTTAGCAAAGGTTAGGCAAAGCTCACCGGACGGGCCCAGAATCAAGGGCGCCTCGCGGCTGCCCAAACAAAGAGAGCCGCCGAAGCGGCCCTCTTTTGAAATTCACTTATTCGTTCTTATTTCTTTTAATTATGAACGGGCCTTCCGTGTCAGGAAGTAACCGGCTGCGATAAGACCGGCGCCAGCCACGCCGAACAGGCCGACCTCGGCACCTGTCGTCGTTCCACCAGTACTGGCTCCACCGGTCGCGCCGTAACCCTGGGCCATGGCCGAAACATTTAGGGCCAGAACCATCATGGTGGCTACCACTGCACCGATGACAAGCAACATCACAATGCGCTTCTTACTCACCATCCACCTCCCTTCAGAGTTTCTTTGATCTGAGCGGGTTCTCGAACTTTCACGCAATTTCCTCTTCCGGTTCCTCACCGGATAACAGTGATGGTATAGGAATACTTATTATTTTTCAACTGGGGGGCCGGTAATCCTTCAACGTCTTCTCCCAGAGCCTCGGCTGCTCGGGAATAACCTTGTAAACGAGGTATTCCTCGACGTTGCCAAAATCGACCGACCAGGGCAGTATTCCCCAGAAGTGACCGTAAAAGCCGGCCTTGGAGCTAAAACTTGTCGTCCTTATCGGCAGCAGGCCCGAATAGCCGATCGTCTCGATCAGCTCGACGCGCCGTTCCATCACTTCCGAGAACGGCCGCGGATCGGCCAGCGGCGACTGAATGATCAGATCTCCCTCGGGCACTACCGTGTCCTTGGGGAGCTCCCTGAATCCCCGCTGCTCCATGTAGTAACGAAATCCGAACTCGCCGACAAACCAGACGTTGTGCCCCTCGGCGGCGGCGGTCAGGCCGTAACCGGCTCCCTGGCTTTGCGCAAAAGACCGGTTTGCCGAGGCGAGCTGATAGTCGGCTCCGGCAACCAGGAAGCCCAGGCCCGCCGTCATCAGCACCGCGGCCGCAAGGACGCCGGCCACGGCCTTGCCGTCACCGATGCGATCCTCCACCAGCCGCACGAACAGAAGGATCAACGGCGCAAACGCGGGCAGCAGATATCTGACCGACGCATAGGGCAGCAGCACAACCAGATAGAAGAGAACGCCGGCCAGCCAGAGCAGCAACAGGATGTCGCCGGCCTGTTTCCCGTGAACGTGGTTGTCGAGCCGCTGCCATCCATCTACAAAGACCTGATAAAGGAAGAGTATCCCCAGGGGAATGAATAGAATCGTCATGACCGCCGCGCCGGCGCTGTAGCTGCCGGTCAGAAACTGGAAGAGGGCGGCGAACCAGAGCGGCACGATGAAGGCAAGGTAGACGACAAAGTCCCAGCTCTTCCTGAGCAGCATCCTCATCAGGACGACGAAAAAAACGATGGCGCCGCCGACCGTGGCAAAAACGCTCGCGCCCTTCTGGACGATTGAATACCAGGCAAGGGGCGCGCCCACTCCATACGAAAATCGAGGCAGCACGCCCAGGACGTAGTAATGCCATACCGCGTAGCTCGCAAACGAGCTCAAGGGGAGAACGAACGGCAGGATCGCCAGCAGCGTCAGCCGCCGCCGCACGAGCGCATAGACAAACAGCAGCGGAATGACACTAAGAACCTGGTAGGAAGTAAACACCCCCAGCGTGATCGCAATCCCGCACAGGGCCATCATCCAGAGGCGGTTGCGGTCGAGCGCGTAAACGTAGAGCGTGACCGCGGCCAGCCAGAAGGCCACACCGGGCATGTCGCTCATGAGCCCTTGCGACATCACCATCGCCCCGGGGGCGGCAATGAACAGCAGAGCCGCCAGCAGCGAGTAGCGCGTGTACCGGCGGGCGAGGTAATACATGGAAACCGCCGCGATCAGCGGGAAGATCAGGAAGGCGGCGTGGCCCGCCGTTTCCGACTCCCCCGCGACTTTGATGACGATGGCGATATATGATGGCACCAGCGGCGGATGTGTATCCAGAAACTCCGGGTTTTCCTGGCCGAAGAATGTGTAATCGTGGAGCACCGTCTGCAACGGCTCTTCCAGCCTGGCGCGGGCCAGCTCGATAAAGCCAGCGTCATCCATATGGAAGGGCCTGGCCAGAAACGGCAGCATCAAGAGCAGGGTGAAGGCGGCAATGATTATGACCTCGGCGCGCACGGTCAGGCCGCCCGAGATCAGTTCCCTGAATGTTGCCGCGCCGGACCGGTTATCAGCCACCGTTCCCCTCCCGCGGCGGTTGGGTGTTCCAGGAGAGCCGGTCCTCTGATATCACGTCGAGTTTGTCGGTGGAAAAAGCAAATGGCAGCGGGCCCACGGAGTTGCCGTAGAAGCCGGCGCCCGCCCAGGGATTCATCGTGCGGACCGGGAAGCCGTCCTCGACATCGAATTGTTCGAGATTGGTGTAAAAACCGGCCGGCAGCGGCGCCACCAGGCCCTTCGAGGAGAGGCAGGATGACACGACGATATCTCCAGGGCTGGCCTGGACGTTGACGCCAAGATATTCAAAACCGTCCTTTTCCATGTAGTAACGGAAACCGAATTCGCCCAGCACCCAGAGCCTGGTGGGATTACCCGCATATTTTTCCTGCATCCGGACGGCGATGGTCCGGTAGGAATTGGCCAGGCGGTAATCGGCGATCGAGGTGGCAAGCCCCGCCGCCAAAGTCAAAACGAGCGTGACGATCACGAACGAAGTCCGCAGGCGCGGCCGCATCGGCCAGAGGTC
>JAJZQT010000038.1 GCA_021803005.1 Actinomycetes bacterium | reverse complement strand
CGCCTGCTTGAGCGAGCGCAGCACGATCTCGCCGAAAACCGAACGGCCGCGCTGCTGTTCGGTGAGAACCGCCGGCAGCGAACGCAACAGGTCCCGGATGGCGCCGCCGGCCTGCTGGGGAGTGCCCTTGGCCAGGGAAAATGCGGGCACGGGAATTCCCAGATCGTCCAAAAGGTCAAAGAGGGACTCGACGGCGGCGGCGTCGGGCTCCTCGTGGACCCGGTAGATACAGTTGCCCTGCTTCCGTTCGAGAAAACGCGCCACGGCCTCGTTGGCGGCGATCATGAATTCCTCGATGAGGGCGTGCGATTCGGACTGCGGCCGCGGCCGCACGCCGATGACGTTGCCGTTTTCATCCAGACGGAACTCAGGCTCAAAAGTGTGTATGGCCAGCGCGCCGCGGGCATGCCGGGCGTCGCGAAGGGCAGCGGAGAAGCGGCGGCACTGCTCCAGCTTGGCCCCGAGATCATCGTTTGCCGCTTGTCCTGCGCTCTCCGCTTGTCCTGCGCTCGCATCGATGCCAGCGCTTCCCTCAAAGAAATCGTCGACCTCGTTGTAAGTGAGCCGGCGGCGGCTGCGGATAAGACTGCGGTAGAAGCGGACTTTTTTGGGGACCATTTTCGCAGGTGACGAACCCGGGCCATTGCTTTCGGCCGCTTCCCTTTCGGCCCCATCCCATTCGTACACCATCTCCGCGGTCACGCATTTGCGGTCCTCGCCGGGCCGCAGGCTGCAGACGTCGTTGGAAAGCAGTTGCGGCAGCATCGGCTCCACGGCGACCGGCAGATACACGCTGACTGACTTGCGCGCTGCTTCCCGGTCGATCACCGAACCCGCGGGAACGAAATAGCTGACATCGGCGATGTGCACGTAAAGGGTGATCTCGCCCGGGCCGGGCCCGTCGACCAGTGAGATGGCGTCATCGTAGTCCCTGGCCTCGTCCGGGTCGACCGTGAAAGAGAACAGATCCGTGAGGTCGTGCCTGTCCTCATCCGATTGTCCGGCCAGCGCCGACTGCGCCCCGGCTTCTTCGAGGGCTGCCGGCGAAAAGCCGCGCGGCACCTGATAGAAGGTGAGCACCCCCTCCATGAGCACCTTCGGCGACCCGGCCTTGCCAAGCCGCCGGGTGACCTGGCCGCGGCCGCGACCGTCGGGCCGGAGCACGACGAGTTCCCCGGGGCGGGCGCCGTTTAAGGCCTTGTGCCCGACGAAGATCTCTTTCTGGTCTCCAAACAGGGGGTCGGCGCGATAGATCTTTCCATGCTTGGTGATCAGGGCCACCATCGGGCCCGCGGGACGGGTTTCCGGGGAGTGGCGAGCCATTATTCCGGAATCGGATCGAAGGGTTCCATGGGCTGGATTCTACCCGAATCGAAGCGGGGATACGCGAACAATCTTCTTCATATACGTGCACCTGCCTCCAGAATCTGCATCAGGAAACTCTTTGGAAAAAATCTTGGCGCCCCGGCTCAGGGGGCAAGCTCGGCCAGCCCCCGCTCCCGCACCTGGTCGACCGTGGAAGCCGGATCGACGGTGACGGGGATGTCGGGCTCGATACCGACCTTGTTGATGTCGGTGCCGCTGGGCGTATAGTAGCTACCCGATGTGAACTTGAGCCCGCCGCCATTGGAGAGCGGCACGATGTTCTGCACCACGCCCTTGCCGAAAGTCTTCTCACCGATGAGCTTGCCACGGGCGTCGTCCTTGATGGCCCCCGCGACGATCTCCGAGGCGCTGGCGGTATTGCCGTTCACCAGCACCACCAGCGGCACCGTCTCGTTAGCGTTGCCCTGCGCCTCGAAAGTCTCGGTCTGGCCGTCACGGCCGACGACGGAAACGATTGGCCCGTTCTGGATAAAGGCGCTGCCGACGGTCACCGATTCGCTCAAAAGCCCGCCGCCATTGTTCCTGAGGTCGAGGATTATGCCCTGCGCCCCCTGGCCGACCAGCTTGTCCAGGGACGCCTTGACCTTGACCCCCGAGTCCGTGGCAAACTGTTCCAGCCGGATGTAGCCGATGTTTTTGCCGTTCCTCTGGATCATGCTGTCGGTAACGATGGGAAGATCGATCTCGCGCCGCGTCATGGTGAAATCGAGTTGCTGGGCGCCCCGCTGCACCGTGAGCGTCACCGTCGATCCGGACGGCCCGCGGAGCAGCGCCGATGTTTCTTCCTGGGACTTGCCGGCAACGGCTTGGCCGTCCACGGCGGCAATGACATCACCGGCCTGGATGCCGGCTTCCTGCGCCGGTGAGCTGTCGAACACCTGAACCACGCGCAGCTGCCCGTCTTTCTGCTCCATGAGCACGCCGATGCCGGTGAACTGGCCGCTGGAATGCTCGTTGAACATGCGGAAATCATCAGGGTTGAAATAGGTGGTGTAGGGATCGTTGACGCTGCTCACCATGCCCTTGAGGGCGCCGTTTTCCAGCGTGGAGGAATCTACCGGCTGATAGAAGCCCTCCTCGAGGATATTCTCGATCTCCCTCTCCAGCTGCAGGGTGTTGTTTCCGGGGAAGAAAAAGTTCTGAACGGTCTGGGGAAGGGCATCGATGAACAGTGACAGGCGGTAGTAATGCCCGCCAAAGTAAATGCCGGCCAGGAAGGCGACCGCGACCGCGAGAGAGACAAAGAAAACCCTGAAAAAGCGTGGCATGGACAAAGGTTAGCGGCTTTGGCTGCCGAGCGCAATATCCGCCCGGCTCTCTTGACAGCTTCGATGCTTCGGGTATTTAATTACCTCAGACCGCCTGAAGTAATCGAGATTATCGATGAGGCGGGGGCGCGGGCGGCACTAGGACAGATGTGGGGCGGAGTCTCCTGGCGGCCTCATTAAGATGGCCGCTTTACCCAATCGTGACGTTCCACAATTGATTGCAGCGCCTGCGGTTTTAGACGGGCTGTGGCACGCCCGTCGACATTCACGCGCTCATCCCCGTATTTCCGGACGATGCTCCGCATCTCATCCGTTGACAGGCTGGCCGGCAGTAAACTGATTTATATAGGAGGAAAAATATGGCGGAAGCAGCAAAAAGTTCACGAAACAAAATCTATGCGGTGGGAATAGTGGTGTTCCTGGCGATCATTTCACTCCTGTACTACCTTTCTGCGCCCGTTTATGTTTACATCATAGCTTACATGTGGTTTGGGTTCCTGTTCGGTATACTGCAGCAGTATGGCAGGTTTTGCTTCGCATCGGCATGGCGGGACCTGATCATGGTCAAGGTGCCGCGAATGTTCGTCGGCATCATGGTGGGCATGATGACATTCAGCATCATTGCGGTATTCATCTTCATGTATTATCCCGAGCGCTATCATACCTCCCAGTTCGGTCTGCACGGCCTGATCGGCGGCCTCTTCTTCGGCCTGGGAATGGTGCTCGCCGGTGGTTGTGCTACCGGCAGCCTTTACAAAACTGGCGAGGGCAACATGATCTCGCTGATAGTCCTCCTAACCCTCTCGTTTTCCCAGGCAATCTTTGCCGTGACTGCATTTGACTTCATCTTCGAGAAGTTCATCAAGAGCCTTCCCTCGTTCTCCATGGCGGAGTTGATCTTCGGCCAGCCGGCAGGCGTACCCGAGGGGACCTCCTATCACGTTAAATACGCCGATTACTCTTTCTGGCAACACATGATAGCTGACGCTGGCGTCAACGCTATCCTGATCGGCCTGATCCTCCTTGTCGGCGTTTATATTGTCGTGGTTCGCAAGGGCTTCCTCAGGCGCCGCGCCGCGGACATGACCGCCGAGGCGGGCGCCTCCGCCGACGGTGGCGAGGCTAAAACCGGTTTTAAAGACGAGCTCGCCGGCTTCTGGTCAATGATCAGCGCCTCCAGGCGCACTTCGATCGCCGCAGTGCTGATCGGCATAGTTGCTGCCCTCCAGGTGTTCAGCCTTGGCTGGCTTGCAAAACACTATGACTTTGTAAACTTCGGCAACGTGCTGGCCGGCGAGACGGAATCCGGTGCTAAACCGCCATCGAGCTGGCCTGACGAAACCTATCCGTCTGACGTAGCAGTTCGTAGCGCCGGCAGGAACGTGAATCAGGGCGGATCGACCGTGTTCGACCCGGGATATTGGTACATCACAACCCAGGAGGCAATGGCCGCAGCCTGGAGCATCAAGACCGTCGGCCTCGATAGCCACCCGGCCAACAACCAGCCGGGATACCTGGAAAACAACCACTACTTCGGCGATTACAACGGCATTCCCGTACCTTGGCACAGCCCGGCGCTGTTGCTCTCCTTCGGCCTGATTCTGGGCGCTTCATTCAGGGCCCTGTTGGCCAGGGAATTCAAGTGGAAGTTTCCCACCAGGGAACTGTTCATTTATGCCGTAATTGGCGGTACTTTTATGGGCGTAGGCGCCCGTATCGCACTAGGCTGCAACATCGGCGCTTTCTATGCTCCGGCTGCGTTCGGTGATCCCAGCGGCTGGGTGTTTTTCCTTGGCATGGGCCTCGGCGCCTATATCTCCGCCTGGTTCGTGAACTTCATCGCGAACCGCAAGATGGCCAAAATGGACATGGACTTCGACATCGAGCTCTAATCGAGCTACACTAAAATGGCTGGACGCAATACTGGGAGGTGAAAAAAGTAATGAAGTTCAACAAGAAGGATAACGGAGAATACGAGCTGGACGTAACGGGGTATGTCTGCCCGCATCCGCAGCTCTATACCCTCAAGTGCATGGATAAGCTGCAGGACGGCATGGTGATGGAAGTGCTTATCGATAATCCTTCCTCAGTGGAATCGATAACCCAGGCCTGCAACGGCAAAGGTTATGAGATCCTGGGAAAGGAATCGCCGAAAGCCGGCGTTACGGCTATCAAGATCCAGAAGTAACTATCGTCAATAAAGCATTTCCGACGCGGGGCACACAGGATAAACCCTGTGTGCCCCGCGTCTTGAGTTACTGTCTGGGCAATAATATAATCCCGGCTGCACCCCTGAACTCCAGGGAGGCTGTTATCCACTATCAATTTGGAGGTGCGTGGGCATGGAGGTCGGATCATGAGCAAACTAGGAATTCTCCTGAACTCGGACAAGTATCGCGATGACGTCGTGGGCGTGATCAAGGCGGCCAAGGCGGCCGGGCATGACGTCGACGTCTTCATCATGGACGATGGCGTCCTGCTGGCTTCAGACGTCAGCAGCGAGTGCAGCGGCGATGCGCAGTTCGCGTATTGCGATCACAGCGCCGAGCCCCGCGGCATCAAGGACGTCGAGGGCGCGACGGCAGGCAGCCAGTACCAGAACGCCGTGATGATGCATGAGGCCGACAAGGTGGTGGTGTTCTAATGAGCGACACCAAGAAAAAACTAGCAGTGATCGTCAGGGACCGCCAAGGCGAAGCCCTGCGCATGTCTCTGGGTCTGGTGCTTGCGGACGACGAGGTCACCGTCTTCAATCTCGGCGCACCCATAGAGAGGAACGACGATAACAACCTCAACATCGAAAGCCTGGAGATGATGGATTGCAAGCTCTTCTCGATCAATCAGGCTGACGAGGGCTTCGAGCAGATCAACATGCAGCAGGTTCCGCTGAAACTGCTCGAGTACGACCACGTCATCCCTTATTAGAAAGAGAGCAATCCATGAAAATTCTTCACATCATCAAGGAACATACGCCCTCGGCCAGCGCCGAGACGATCATCCAGGACCAGACCGCGGCCACTGACAACGAGGTCACCGTTTTCAACCTCAATGCCGACAAGGACTACGCCAAGCTGGTCGACCTCATCTTCTCGAGCGACAAGGTCTTCACCTGGTAGGAGTATCCCGGCAGACGGGAATCAAAAAGAACACAGCATCAAAAAGGCCCTCCTGACGGGGGGGCCTTTTTTATTTACCCTTTGGTGTTGACCTTCGGGTGCTATGCGACCGGACGCACATTTGTGGCCTGCGGACCCTTGGGGCCCTCAGCCGGCTCAAATGTTACTTTCTGGCCTTCAGCGAGGGTCTTGAAACCATCGGTCTGAATTTCAGAAAAGTGCACGAACAGGTCGCTGCCGTTCTCCTGCTCAATAAAGCCGTAGCCCTTTTGATCGGAGAACCATTTGACTGTTCCTTCTGGCAAGGTATTTCCTCCTCTCACCATTCCCGTGGTAAAAGCACTCGAACCTTGCCAAAAGCAAACCGCCAAGTACTTCAAACCAGATTACCGCCCCGCGGTGTCGCGAGATAACTAACTATACTTCGATGAAAGCGATATGGCAACACATATATACCCGCATATTTGGCTTCCAGAGCGGGTTTAGCCCGCATTTGTTCCCGAAGCCGGCGGTTTATTCAGCCTCAACTTCCAAATGATCAGCGCCGCGGCGATGACGCCCAGTGAATCGACAGCCACGTCGCGGGGCGTGCCGAAACGCCCGGGGACATAACGTTGATGGAATTCATCGGAGCCCGCATACGCAACGGCAAGCACCGCTGCCAGGAGCAACGCCCGTCCGCGGCCGAGGCGCTGCCGCTTGACCGCGAACCAGAGAAGAGAGGTCAGAATCGCAAATTCGCCCACATGGGCGGCCTTGCGGACGATGAAATCCCAGGAACCGAGTCCGGTCGAAAGGTGGGGCTGCGCGGAGAGATAAAAGATCAGGGAAGCCCAGGCAATGACGGCCAGCCAGGGCAGGAGCCGGTTAGGAGTCAGTGGGCACCACATCCCAGTCCGCGGCGTAACCGCAAAGCCAGTTGAGCGCGTAATGGCGCTCCACGGCGATAGAGTTCGCCTCGTTGAATTCGTCGGCGGAGATGTCGCCGTAGGCTTTGCCAAAAACGGGGAAGTCTCCTCCGATGAGCTCGGGCAGTTCGCCGCGGCCGAAGGCGGCCGCGGCCGCCTGCCGCGCCTCGGCGGCAAGGCTCTCTTTTTCCTGGGGATCATGCGACTCGTCCTGGCGGCGCCGCACGTCCGCGCGCCAGTGCCAGAGGGCCGCCAGAGAGCGCATCTTTTCGATCTCGGCCTCTGGCCGCAGAATTGACTTTTCCATGAAGGGGCCGATCGGCGCGAAGAGGTTCAGCGTCCTGATTGTTTCCTGGGGAGTGAACTGGCGGTCCCAGGGAGGAAGCTCGTCGAATTGGGAAAGTGCCCAGAGGATGACGCCCAGCGAGTTGGCCCGCCAGGCGGCGTCGATCAGCTCCTGGCGGCTCCACGATCCCAGCGCCCTGCTGATCAGCGGCTTTTCCCGGGTGGACTGCGATGCGATCAGGCCCGCGTCTGCCAGCCAGATGTTCAGTTGTGTGGCCAGCTCCTCATGCACGGCAATCATTTGCGGTGTCGACGAAATCACGATTGACTCGAACTTGCTGCGCATGACCAGGGCGCCCAGACATAGAGCGCGGCGGGCGGCTTCGTTCTGGTCCGGAGGGCGCACGGACCTAGATCTTGAGGAAACGCCTCAGGGCAAGGCCGCTGCCAACGGAGCCGAGCAGGGTGCCGCCGATGACCACCAGCAGGACCAGCCAGAACATGGGAACCGCTTCCGCGTTAAATGGCAGGAAAGGCATCTTGTTGACGACGCCCTCAATAATGAAACGGTTGGCGATTATCACCAGCATCGATGCTGCCAGCGCGCCGACCATGCCGGTGAAGACGCCCTCCAGCACGAAAGGCCAGCGGATAAACCAGTTGGTGGCGCCGACGAGCCGCATGATCTCCACCTCGCGCCGCCGCGCGAAAATGGAAAGGCGGGTAGTGTTGGAGATGAGCAGCACCGAGGCCACGGTCAGCAGCATCACGAAACCGGCGCCGCCGATAAGGAAGATCGTCGTCACCCGGAGCACCCTGTCGGATGTCTCACCCCCGGTTTTAACGCCGTCGTGCGTGTTCGGGGAATTGTCCACAATGGGATTGTCGTAGAAGCGCGAGGCTACTTCCTCGATCTTCGAGGGATCCTGGAGCGTGATCTCGTAGGAAGGGGGCAGCGGGTTGCCCGAGAGCGCGTCCAGCACGTCCTCGTGCCCCTTGAGGCTGCCGCGCAGGCGGTCAAGCGCCTCGTCCTTGCTGACGAAGTTGACGTCCTTCACCTCTGGCATCGCCCGGATCTGGTCGCCAAGCCCGTTGATCTCGTCCGGCGAAGCTGTGTTCTTGATGAATACTTCCACTTCCAGCTTGTTGCGCAAATCGCTGATGGCGTGCTGGAAGTTGAAGAAAATGATCAGGCCCAGGCCCAGTACGAACATGGAAACCAGAACCGTGACGATGGCGGCCATGCTCATCACCCAGTTGCGCACCAGGGAATTGAAAGCCTCGTGGAAGAAGAATTTGAAGTTCATGTTAGCGGTACAGCCCCTTGTCTTCGTCTCGGATTACCTTGCCGTCCTCCAGCGCGATGACGCGCTTGCGCATCTTGTCGACCATCTCGCGGTCGTGAGTCGCCATCAGCACGGTGGTGCCAGTACGATTGATGCGGTAGAGCAGCTGCATGATGCCCACGGAGGTGTCGGGGTCGAGGTTGCCGGTCGGTTCGTCGGCCACCAGCAGCGATGGATGGTTCACGAAAGCCCGGGCCACGCTGACGCGCTGCTGCTCGCCGGCGGACAGCTCATCGGGAAGATTGTTCATCTTGTCGCCGAGGCCCACCAGGTTGAGGATCTCGGGCACCTTGCGCCGGATGGCGCGGGCCGGCTGGCCGGTCACGCGCAGCGCATAGGCTACGTTGTCGGCCACGGTCTTGTTGGGAAGGAGCTTGAAGTCCTGGAAAACGCAGCCAAGGTTGCGCCGGTGGTACGGCATCGCCGAGCGCCGCATGCGCTGGAGGTTGCGGCCGGCAACGGTTATGGTGCCCTCGCTCGGCTCGAACTCCTTTAAGAGCAGCCGGATGAAGGTGGATTTCCCGGAACCGCTGTGCCCCACCAGGAAGCAGAACTCGCCGCGATCGATGTGGATGTTCACATCTTCGAGCCCCATGATGTTCGGGTCGTATATCTTGCTGACATTCTCGAAACGGATCACTTTAATACCTCGCGTTTATTTCGTCCCGGGGAAGGGCCCCGGCCGCACCATAGCATTTATCACAGGCCGCACCAAATTGATTTAAGTTTTTAAGTTTATTTTCCTCAAGGCGGGTTTTAAAAAAAATGGAAGGTTTGTGAATCTACTGCGGCGGCTGGTGCCGGGCCTGGCAGCCGAGCTAGCTAACGGCTTGACAGCACCTGCCCGGCAAGGCCTGCCAGGTGCTCCGTAGTCAGGTGAAATTCTTCCAGAAGCTGGTCCGGCGTACCGGATTTTCCAAACACATCCTTAATTCCCAGGCGGCCTATTCTCACCGGGCAACACTCCGCGGCGACTTCCTGCACCGCGTCTCCCAGGCCGCCGATTATGCTGTGCTCTTCGGCGGTTACCGCGCAACCGGTCTTGCTCAGGCTGGCGGCGACAGTGTCCACGTCGATCGGCTTGAGGATACTAACGTTTACCACCTCAGCGCTGATATCCCTTTTTTTCAGCTCCTCCGCCGCTTCGAGCGCGCGAACTACCATTATGCCACAGGCGAACAGGGAAATGTCGGATCCTTCCCTGAGCACGTCCGCGCCCTTGCCCAGCGACTTCGGCGGCTCTTCGTACAAAAACGGCGTTTTCGGCCGGCCGGTACGGATATACATCGGCCCCTCGATGTCGTAACTCTCGAGCACCGCCGCGTAGGTCTGGTTGAAATCGGCCGGCACCACCACCCGCATGTTGGGCAGCAGGCGCATGAGGCCGATGTCCTCGACCGACTGGTGCGTACAGCCGTCCTCGCCGACGGTAAGGCCGCCGTGGCTGGCGCAAACCCTGACCGGCAGACGCGGCTGGGCGATGCTCTGCCGCACCTGGTCGAAGGCTCTGCCAGTCGCAAAAACGGCGAAGGTCGAAGCATAGGAGATTTTGCCGCTAATGGCAAATCCGGCGGCCATGCCCATCATGTTGGCCTCGGCCACGCCGACGTTGAAAAATCTTTCCGGGAAAGCCTTGCCGAACTGGCCGCTCTTGGTGGAACCGGCGAGATCGGCGTCGAGGGCGACGACGTTTTCGTGGAGCTTGCCCAGCTCGAGCAGGGCTTCGCCGTAGGCTTCGCGCGTGGCTCTGGGTTTGAGTTCGGTCGCCATTATCTTTGCAGCTCCGCCAGTGCCCGCTCGGCCTCCCCGGCCGAAGGCGCCCTTCCATGCCAGCCGGCCTGGTTTTCCATGAATGATACGCCCTTGCCCTTGACCGTCCTGGCGATGATCGAAGCGGGGCCTTCCACGGTCCGGCTCCAGTCGAGCGCGTCCACTATCTGTTGCATGTCGTGGCCGTCGATGGATTTAACCGTCCAGCCGAAGGCCTCGTACTTGGCGGCCAGCGGCTCGACGTTCATGACATCCCTGGTAAAACCGTCTATCTGCAGCCCGTTGGCGTCGACTATGGCGGTGAGGTTGCCGGTCTTATAGTGGGCCGCCGCCATGGCCGCTTCCCAGACCTCGCCTTCCTGCGACTCGCCGTCGCCCATGAGGGTGAAGATCTGTCCGGGAAGTTTGTCGAGCCTCATCGAAAGCGCCATGCCTACTGAAACCGAGAGCCCCTGGCCCAGCGAGCCGGAGGAAATCTCCACGCCCCGCGTCTTGTGCATGTCGGGATGCCCCTGCAGGTGACAGTCGATCTTGCGCAGGTTGTTCAGGTCGTCCACGGGAAAATATCCACTCCTTGCCAGCGCCGAATAGAGAACGGGAGCGCAGTGCCCTTTGCTGAGGATGAAGCGGTCGCGGTCCGGCCACTTGGGATCCTCAGGACGATGCTTCATGGTGTGGAAGAAAAGCGCGGTGACGATGTCGGCTGATGAGAGAGAGCCGCCCGGGTGCCCGGAACCGGCCTCGGTGACCATACGGATGACATCCTGGCGCAGCGTTTTTGCTGTTTCTTTGAGTTCCTGGATATCCAGCGGGTGAAGCCTCCGGAGGGCCTTGAGGTCAGGGTAACCCTACGTACTGATTATCTAACGAAAGGGGGCGAGGTGCAAGAAAGGTCACATCCGCCCGGTTTCGCCGGGGTAGAGGTCCTGGACCACGTCCGATTGCCAGTATTCCTTGGTGCCGGCGTCCATGATCGTCAGCTTGCCCGTCCAGCCGGCGCCGGTGTCCAGGCGCCAGACGTTGTCATCGCCGCCGTAATTTATGGGTTTGTCGCTGCCGGCGATGATCGTCGGCGTGTGGCCGAGGTAGACCTCGGCGTAATCGGGAACGCCGCCGGTGCGGTCGAACAGGCGGCGGTCCCAGACGAAGGTGTCATCCTCCTGATCCGTCAAGGCAATACCCGGCCGTATGCCTCCATGGACGAAAAGCCTGCCGGCGCGGTCATGATAATAGAAATTACCGTTGCGCAGGAATTCAAAGTGCTCCGGCTGCTTCACTAGCCAGCGGTCATCCATGTAGGCGTCGATCGTGACCCGGCCTCCCTGCCGCAGCCAGATCGGCGGCTTGTCACCATAGGCCAGCCAGGCCATCAGCCAGAAGTCGTGATTGCCCAGCAGGTAGACGAGGTTCTTGATCCGCCGCAACTCTTCGACACACTCGGGGGCCTCGGACCAGCCGTCGACAGCATCGCCCAGGAAGACGAGCTGGTCGGTTTCGTTGTCGAAGCCGCTGCGCTCGAAGCATTGCATGAGGGCCCGGTAGCCGCCATGGATATCGCCGAGGACCAGGGTTCTGGGGCTCATGCGCTGGTTCCGGGGCTCATGCGCTGGCTCATGAGAGACTCTTGCGGGGCCGTCACTCTGAGTCCCGCCGGGACTCCGGCTCCGGCTGTCAGCATCCCGGTTCGCCGGGATGGCCGCAACATTGCTGGCGTTTGCTGATCTTGATCCAGGTGTTGCCGAGCGCCACTTTCAGCTTCTTGCCAAGGGGCAGGTCCGAATCGCGCCAGTTGGCGACCGGCGCCGAATGATGGTGATCGCGGTGGTGTTGGTGGTCTTCGCCCATGAAAAAATATTCTACCCTCAGGCGCTGAAACTTCATAGGGGGGCCGCCGGCGCCTTTCATCGCTAGTATTCTCTCCCACCTCGAAACCCGTGAACTGGAATATGCCCCGTTGGACGGGCCGCAGGATGCCGGCGATGTCCCCGTTGAAACCACCCTTGCGGCAGGATCCCTCCGGACCGCCGAACCACGAGGGGAAACTGCCAGATCATCAGATCGCACCACTCCACTTTATCCATTTAAGCCGGGCGAGCTTTTGTCGGTTTGAACATCTTTGTCATGGTTGATCGTTGCCTCCACGCCTATTCCAGAGACAGGGATGCCATCGGAAACGGCTTGCCGTGGCCCGGATAAATGATGCTTATTTCCTCTTTTTCCAGCTTAACAAGGCTGGCGTGGAAGTCCTTTAGATCATCGATCGCGAAATGGGCGTCAGGTTTACGCATGTTCATAAGCAGGTCGCCGCATTACAGATCGCCATTCGCAGTCAGAACTCCGATCGAACCCTTGGAGTGCCCAGGCAGATGAAGCACCCGAGCATCTATATCCGGTCCGGTCTGGCCTTTCTGTTCCACAAATCATCGCCATGCTCGACCATGCCGGAGTCGTCACGGTGCATGGCTATTTTCGCTCCGTATTTTTCCCGCAGAAAAGCGCCGTTGCCGGCGTGGTCGACGTCTCCATGGGTGAGCACTACAAGCGTGAGGTTTCCCGGCAGGCAGCCAGCGCTTTGGAGTTCCTTTTCCAGTCTGGCGCGCGCGGTCGACATGCCCGTGTCGATGAGGATGAAACCGCCGCCGGTTTTCACCAGGAAGCAGTTGACCCCACGCAGACTTATGGTTTTGATATTTGTCAATTCTTTGCCTGCCGCAGAGGATGATGTGGAAGCAGTCGTTGCAACTTTAATACGCGCGCGCCGATCTTGAACAACGCCGCAGCCAAAACCGCTCTCAGCGGCGGCCGCCGGGCGCTTTCCCGGAGATGGCGTTGAGCAGCAAAAGCAGCAGCGCGGCGCCGACGGTAGAGGCGCCGACCCAGCCGAGGAAACTGTCGGGAATGATGCCGATGAGCGAGAGCAGATAGCCGCCGATGACGGCGCCGATCATACCGACGACGATGTCGGTCAGGCAGCCGAGGCCGTGGGCCCTGGTGATGATGCCGGCCAGCCAGCCAGCGACCAGGCCAATGATTATGAAGGTCAGCCAGTCCATATGAGTCTAGATTCCATAGGGGCGCTCGGCGTCCTGCAATTTGGAGATCCTGTTTTCCATGGCAGGCCTTGCCGCTGACACGAGCCAGTAAAGCCAGCACATCCCCATGAAGGTCAAGGACAGGGCGACGGGAAGGACCGAGCCGACACGAAGGAAGCTTCCCGCAAAACAGATCATCGTCAGGGAAATGGAAGCCACGACGAAGGGCTTGTCCCTGGCGACGTGATGACTATAGCGATGGCCGGGACGGGGTTTCTCGAGCAGCAGGGCGCAACCGCAGATCGCGAAGGCCACCATGAACCAGCCCGCATAAATCCCCCACGGCACGCCAAAGTACGCGCCGGGCTCCTGCCAGGACCAAGCCCCGTACTTGACTGCCAGGGGATCGATGGCGAAGTCCGCGGCCATGACGAAAAGAGCACACAAAGACGTCTTCAAGAGCAACCGCACGGGCGACAGCGGCCCCCGGGGCCGAACCGCCAGCGGGCCGGTGAAAACGAGGGCTGTATAGGCAAGCATGAACCAGGTTACAGGAATGCAGAGCGGCACGTCTCCCGGCAGGCCGGGACCGATCGCGGGGTTGTAATGGTACCTGCCGCTGAACGGCCAGGCCCAGCGTATCCCCAGGCTTTCAGCCGCCCACGAAACCAGCACGGCAACAACCAGCAGCAACATCGTGTTGCGTAACCTCGAGCTCAGGTATGCCTGGCAGAAAAGGGCCGCCGCCAGGGAAAAAGTCAGACCCTGCAGATAAGGGTTCATCTCCGCCCACGAGACATCGTTCCACCTGAAAAAGGGAATGCTGCAGATGGCCGCAAGCGTGACCAGGGCGATGAACAACGCCAGCATGAACGGTGTAAGCCTGTTGTTACGCATCTCCCTGCCCCATGCGAAAGTCAGGCAGCCAGGACAGCCACTTGGGCAGATACCAGTTCCAGTCTCCCAGCAGTTCCATGGTGGAGGGAACCAGGACGCTTCTGACCACGGTCGCGTCCAGCAGCACGTAGTTGTCGGTCATGGTGAAGTAGTCCAGGTTGAAGGCCGGCGCGCCATCCACGAGCACCCGGGCGTCCACGCCCTCGAAGGCGGTGGGAATATACTGCTGGCGCAGCTTTGTGACCGCGCCTGTGGCCTCGGGGGTGTCCGGAGAGGACGACACCGGTATGGAGAGCACGGCCAGGTCGCCGGCGCTGTTGGCCTCGAATTTGGGCGCCCCGTAAAAAGCGGTGTCGCCGCTGACTTCCTGCTTGAGGCGTGCTACTGCATCCTGCACAGGCTGCGAGTTGACGTCGCCGTCGACCACCACCTCCGCCGGCGACAGCAGCCCGAAGGAGAACTCCCGGCTCAAAATTAAGTATCCCTGTTTGGAGGCATAGCTGTCGGGCAGCGCCTCCACCCGGCACGCTCAGCGGATTGCCCAGCAGGCTCAGCATGGCCGGCAGCAGCGCCGCCACCAGCGGTCCCACGATCGCAACGGTCACGATGCGGAGCCGCGATATCTGCGCTCCGGCGATCCGGATCTTCCGGCGCAGATAGGTGATGACAATCGAGCCGAACACAACCAGCAGAATTACCATGGCGATGGGGATTCCCAGCAACTCGGCCTTCCTGAGGTCACTCTCCGAAAGCTTGTCGAAGTCGGCGTTGCTGCTGGCGGTGCCGGTAGTCAGTATCGAAAGGCTGCTGCTGGCGGCGACCGCATCGGTGACCTGGCGCACCTTGCCGATGTTGTTCTGGGCTGCGGCGAGGGTGCCGGCCATCACGATCGGGATCAGCGTGGTGTGGCGGTCCGCGGAGACCAGTGACTCGTCGTGCGCCTGGTAATAGTAGGTCCCGGCCTGGATGACATCCGGGGCCAGAGCGAGCAAGCCCAGCGCCAGGCGGTCGACCTGCGCCTTGAAAGCCGGGTCGTCGACGGTGAGGACCGGCGAGGTGACGATGACCATCTCCTGGGCCTTGTCCGGCCCTTTCAGCCTGTCCCTCATCAGCTCAAAGGCCTGCTGCGATTCGATCGGCCGCGTGAACTTCATTTCCGTGGTTACGGCGCTGCCCAGCAGGCGGGACATCGCGGCCGCGGCCAGAACGGCGATCAGGATCCAGATGCCGATGGTTCGCCACGGGTGACGGGCGCAGGCCGCCGCCAGCCGGCCGGTTGAGATCTTCGAGCTAAGAGACATCCGCACCCTCTCCTGATTGCCCGGTCCTACCGCACGA
>JAJZQT010000037.1:8830-15806 GCA_021803005.1 Actinomycetes bacterium | reverse complement strand
AGCAGATGATTGTGGAACATTTTCATTCTACCGCCGTCGAGACGGCAGTGTCAATAAAATGCGGCACGCCCGAGGGGCTCCGAGTAGTGGCTGAATACAGGTGCTTCACTGGTTGAAACAGATGGGGCGCGGCGAAGCCGCGCCCCATCGAACTAACTCAAAACACCTGTTTATGCAGCTAATTTAGCTGGTTTTCACCTTATTTGTTTCTTTGGCGGGTTCTTTTACCACCTCAGCCGTCATCTCTTCGATGTTCTGCGGAACGGCGATGCCCACCGCCGCCAGGACCTCGGCGAGGATGGCTTCAGCGAGCTGTGGATTTTCCTTCAGGTAGGACTTGACGTTGTTGCGCCCCTGCCCCAGGCGCTCGTCACCGTAAGAGAAGTAGGCGCCGCTCTTGTCGACGATGCCGTGGGCAACGCCCATATCGAGGATGTTGCCCTCGCGGGAGATGCCCTCGCCGTACATGACGTCGAACTCGGCCTGGCGGAAAGGCGGCGCCATCTTGTTCTTGACCACCTTGGCGCGCACCCTGTTGCCGATAGCCTGGGTGCCCTCCTTCAGGGTCTCGATCCGCCTGAGGTCCAGCCTCACCGAGGCATAGAACTTGAGCGCCTTGCCACCGGGAGTAACTTCGGGATTTCCGAACATGACGCCGATCTTCTCACGCAGCTGATTGGTGAAAATGGCAACGGTACCCGTCTTGTTGAGGGTTCCCGCCAGCTTCCGCAGGGCCTGGGACATCAAACGGGCCTGAAGGCCCACATGAGAGTCGCCCATCTCACCCTCAATCTCAGCCTTAGGTGTAAGTGCCGCCACGGAGTCGATGGCGACAATGTCGAGGGCGCCGCTGCGGATAAGCATCTCGGCGATCTCCAGTGCCTGCTCGCCGTAATCCGGCTGGGAAACCAGCAGATCGTCGACATTGACGCCGATCTTGCGCGCGTAGGGCGGGTCCATCGCATGTTCGGAATCGATAAAGGCGCAGATGCCTCCACGTTTCTGGGCCTCGGCGATCATGTGATAAACCATGGTAGTCTTACCGGAAGCTTCCGGGCCGAATATCTCGATGACGCGGCCTCTGGGAATCCCGCCTACCCCCAGGGCGATATCCAGCGCCAGCGAACCCGTGGGAATGACCCCCACCTGCACTCCGGCGCAATCGTCACCCATCCTCATGATGGATCCTTTGCCGAACTGACGTTCGATCTGGCCCACTGCAGCTTCCAACGCTTTGTCTTTCTCCACTTCTGCCTCCTATTGATTCAGTTGGACCGTTTTCAGGGCCTCGTGCAAGGCCCCGCTGGACTGTAAAACGCTATTATACAGTGTGACTCGGACGGCTGTAAATTTCACTGGCTCCGGCGCCGTTTCAGCCGGGTCGAAGCGCGTGCGGCCGCGGGAACGGGCCATGGTCACGTGCGGGAAAAACGGTCTTTTTTCCTTCTCGTAGAGGCCCTCGGCGACTAGGGCCGCCGCCAGTTCGCCATGAAGCGCCGCCAAACGTCCCGAAGCTTCTTCACAGGCCGCCGCGATGACCCTGGGGCTGCGGTTGCGCGGCAACCCGACAAGGCCGGTGACCTTCACCTCAAAACATTCTCTCATGGTCAACCGCCCGAGCCGCGAGGCGGCCAGATCACGCTCGGCTTCGTCCTTCTGTCCCAGGAAGGCAAGGGTCACGTGCAGCTGACCCTCCGGTATCATCCGCAGGGAACGGTCGGACGCCAGATATTCCTGCTGCCATCGCACCAGCTCCCGGGTAGCTTCCACGGGAATCTCGACCGCCACGAACAGCCGGAACGACGGCCCCTGCCGCTGGCCGCCACGCCCCCTGCCGGACTGCTGGCGGCCTTCGGCGTAACGCTCTCCCCTGCCCTGCCGGCGGGATGGTCTGGCTGGGTAGTCTTTGTTCATCATCCTCCATTCTGGACGATGACCGCTGGAATGTGAAGAGCAGGCGTGCCTGCTTAATGACAAGGGGGGGCGCCATGGCGGCGCCCCCCCTTGGAAGTTCTGGTCTGTTAGCAAGTTCAGGCTGCCGCCACCAGCAGTTCCCGGATGATCCTTAGCAGGTCGGGCATGACGTAAGGCTTTTGCATGAACCGGTAGCCGCGCGACTGCACAGTCTGCCAGTCTACCGCGGTATCCGTATAGCCGCTGGCGAGCAGTACCGCAAGCCCGGGCTTGTGTTCCCTCAGATTTTCCACGAGATGAATTCCGTCCTCCCCTGGAAGCACCACATCGCTAAAGACAAGCTGGATATCGCCTCTTTCGCTGGCAAATCTGGCAAATGCTTCCGCCGCGTCGCGGGCGCCTATGACCTCGTAACCATTCTCCCGAAGCATCTTACCGGTAATCTCACGGACGGCGTCATCGTCTTCGACCAGCAATATCCGTTTGCCCGCGCATTCGGGCAGGTCATCAAACTCCTCCTCATAGTCCTCGATCATGGCCAGCTTCTCGACAGAGGGTAGAAAGATGGTGAAGGTTGTTCCCATGCCGGCAATGCTGTCAACGTCGACCCAGCCATCGTGCTGCATGACGATGCCGTAGACCATCGAAAGGCCAAGACCGCTGTTTTTTCCCTTGTGCTGAGAGAAGGGTTCGAATACATGCGCAATTTCCTCATCTGTGAGACCGGCGCCGGAATCAGACACCGAGATGGTTGAGAATTTTCCTGTCCGTGCTTCAGTATGAGCCGCCCGGTACTGCTCGCTGACAGTACCGTTGCAGGTAGTGATGGTTATTTCGCCGCCGCCGGGCATGCAGGTATGCGCGTTGAGAACGAGATTTACCAGCACCTGACCCAGATTGCCCATGTCGGCCTTGACCGACCTGAGGTCTGGAGCCAGATTCAGAACGATGCTTGATTTGCCTACCAGGTGCTCCATCATGCGGCCCAGGCTCTCGATCGAGTGATTGAGATCGACAGGCCTCATGTCCACTGGTTGGTGATGGCTGAAAAGAAGCAGCTGGCTGGTGAGCTCGGAAGCAGCCTCGGCGGCCTTGCGGGCCTCCATCAGATTCGATTTGGCCAAGCTTCCATCAGGAAGTTCCAGGAGGACGAGATCGGTGTAACCCTGAATAGTCGTCAGATAGTTGTTGAAATCGTGAGCGACGCCGCCGGCGAGCCGGCCGATGCTTTCCATTTTCTGCGACTGCAGCAGTTGCTGTGCCATGCGCCTCTCGGAGGTGATATCACGCATCATGCCGCGGTAAACAACTTCCCTGCTCACCGTATCCTGAGCCCTGCGGACAGACATGGAAATTGTCACGTCGCGTCCGTCCTTATGTTTCATATTGACCTCGTGATTCTCGACATAACCACTTTGCTTCAACTCGAGCTTGAGCTTGTTCCAGTCCAGATGGTCGGCAAAGAGGTCCGCGGCGTTCTCGTTAAGAATGTCCTTCCTGGACGGATAACCGAAGGTCAGGGCTCCCGCGGAATTGATATCGATGAACTGGCCGCTCGGAAACGCGATGAAGACGACGTCTCCGGTTTCCTCAAAAAGGTCACGGTACTTTTTTTCGTTGTCGACCGCTTCGAGCTCCGCCGCCTGATGCTTTTTGACGGCTCTCTCGAGCTCCATCATGTAAAGAGCCAGGGCTCCGAAGAGGATGGCCGTGACCAGGCCGGTCAAGCCGCCAACGATCAGGTGCTCGTTATCAAAGTAGGAAATGTCGTCGTGCAGCATCAAATCGACGACAGCACCGAGATTGGCCATGAAAACGACAAACAAAATGTAGACCGCAATCCGCAGGGGCATTTCATCGAAATGCGACCTTAAACCTTTCATGCTGCTTATATGTTTATTTTCTGCGTCCATATCAAAATCAGGCCATCCACAGCCGTATCCGTGGCCGGAACTGAAAGGCAGCGGGGATTCGCCCGGAAGTGAATCTCTCCCCTGCGCTCCCGCCCTTGCCTTGTCCGCCCCGAACCGGCAGATGATGAAACATGCCTTTAGTGCGTACTTAGTCGGCCAAAGCCGGTTTCTCCTGTATAGAGAAGCTATGCAAGTAAGGGAAACCCCCTAGGCGGGACCTATTGAAATTACTTGTCGGTTTGCCTTTATGCCGCCAGCTTGGCGGAGATCTCAGCCACGTGGCGTCCCTGAAAGCGGGCCCCTTCAAGCTCGTTCTCGCTGGGCATGCGTTCGCCCTTGGATAGGCATATCCATATAGGCTTCATAAATTTGAAGACAACCAAGCACGTGAGAGGGTTATACCTCTTCCACGCGAAAGGAAACGGTCAGGTGACGGTCACGGAGTCGTGAGCGGCTCTGACCTTGAACAGCTCGCCGATGAGGAAGTCGGTCTCGTCATCGGCCTTCTGCAGATCGGCGGCGCGATGGCGGGCCAGGTGGCGGCGGCTCCTGTCGGGATAGTAGCCGTCCAGTATCTGGCAGGCGCGGACCAGCGCGATCAACATCACCTGGCGCCGGCCGGGTTGCGCTTCCTGGAACAGCGACTGGTCGATTTGCTCGCAAAGCTGCCGCTTGACGGCCGGGTCCATCAGTTTGAAACGCGGCGAGCTGATCACTCCCAGCGTCCGGTGTTCCTTCCTCAGGATTATTCCCTGGGCAGCAAGACGCGACAGGAAACGGCTTCCCTTGCCGGACCAGTCGATCATCGTGGAATCACTGGCAACCGTCACCGGCCCCAGTTTGTCGATCCAGTAAAAGGCGCCTTTGACCTTTTCGTGTTTTTGTATGCGCATCAGGGCGTCATCAGCGATCTCGTCGCCGGTAAGAGTGGGGTCGGTAACCGTGACTTTGCCGTGAGGCGCCCGCAAAATCAGGAATTTGCGCTCGGGTTTTTCCACCTTGATCCGGTTTGCGAGGAGCAGTTCCATGAGGATCGCGGTGGTGAGCGCATAGATCATCCTCTCTTTGGTCGTCGACGATCTGCCGACCGTGCCCTTTTCATCGTCGAGCGCCAGCAGAATCAATTCTTCCGGCAGCGTAAACACGGATCATCTCACTCGGAGTTTAGTTTTTGATCGAGCATGTGCAGGGCGGCGACAACGGCTGCGCGGCGGATCTCGTCACGTCCGCCGGGGAAGCTGAAGCCGCGCACAAGGTCACCTTCCCGGGAGGAGGCACATATATATACGAGTCCGACCGGCTTTTCGGGCGTGCCGCCGGTCGGTCCGGCGATGCCGGTGATGCCGATGCCGTAGTCGGCGCCGCATTCTTCCCTGGCGCCGATGGCAAGCTGCTGCGCCACCGCTTCGGATACAGCTCCAACGGCGTCAAGAGTCTGCTGTCTGACTTTGAGCAATGCTTTTTTTACCCGGTTGTCGTAAGCGATGACCCCGCCGAGGAAAAATTGGGAAGCTCCCCCGACGCCGGTTATTGCGGCTCCCAGCATGCCGCCGGTGCAGGACTCACCGATCGCAAGCGTCTGCCCCCGCTCCTTGAGTTTATTGCCGGTTATCTCCTCGATGCTTTCCCCGTAGGAATAGATTTGGCCAGGGAAGCGCTCCTCGAGGGCTTTCATGAGTTCTGCTACTCGCTCTTCCTCTTCCCGGGGATAGGCAGCCTCGAGGACGACCTCGGCGTAACGGGCACAGATGCTGATTTCAATGCCATGCTTTCCGATAGCGAGGAGGGAATCGACTGCCAGCGCAATCGCCGGCTCGCTCGTTTCGAAAAAACATAGGGTGCGCCGGGAGGGCGCTAGCGCGGCCTCGATTGTGGGGGCAAGCTCGGGCGATGCCATGGCCTCCTCCCACATCGAGGCCAGCTCCCAGGGAACGCCCGGCAGCACAACAATGGATGCTTCGTCTTGGGCCAGGATGAAGCCAGGGGCTGTGCCGGCCGGTGGCAGGGGCCGGGAACCCGCTGGTAGAGCCGCCTGTTTGAGCTGATGCGGAAGAAGATCGTCTTGCGCGCAGCCGATCGCGGCGGCGACCATGGCCGCAGCATCGGCATCGATGGTAATTTCCCGATCAAGGGCGCGGGCGACAGTGGGCGCGGTGATGTCGTCCTGAGTCGGGCCCAGGCCCCCGGCGATGACGACGATCTTGACGCCAGGCTTGAGAGCGTAAGCGAGACCTTCGCCGATGGCCGACTCTTCGTCGGGCACGGTGAGGGCCATATCCACCCGGACACCACGCAGTTCCAGTTCCGCGGCTATAAAGCCGGTGTTGGTGTCGACGATGCGTCCGTCGGCCAGCTCGGTGCCGACCGTAATGATGGCTGCGCGCATTAAGTGGCCTGTCCCTTAATAGGGAATTAAGTAATGTGTCCCTTTAATAAGTAATTAAGTTACGTGTCCCCAAAATTCAAAATTAGGTTTGTTGAGGGGCTTTTACCCACTCGCGCGCCCTCATAAAATAGTTGACGCCCGAGATTATGGTGAGCAGGGCGGCGATATAAATGAGGTACCAGCTGAGCGGCTTCCCCAGGACGTAGCCGAAGGGCGGCACTATCAAGGCCACCACGGCGATAATCTGGCTGAAGGTCTTGATCTTCCCCAGGCGGCTGGCGGGGATGACCACGTTCTCGGCGGCGGCCACCAGCCGCAGGCCGGAAACGGCGAATTCGCGGGCGATGATGACCATGGCCAGCCAGGCCGAGATGCGATCCAGCGACACCAGTGAAACCAGCGCCGCCGAGATCAGCAGCTTGTCCGCCAGCGGGTCGAGAAACTGGCCCAGGACGGTGACGGCGTTGCGGGAGCGGGCGAAATAGCCGTCCAGGGTGTCGGTGACGGCAGCGACGGTGAAAACAGCCACGGCGCCGGCGTCCCGAACGTCCGATGGAATCTGCTCAAGGCCCAGCAAAAAGGCCATGAACACGGGGATCAGCAGGATTCGGAAGATAGTAAGGCCATTAGCTAGGTTGACGGGTAGACGCAGGCGTGCCATGCGCACCTTCGGCTCGCCGGCCTATGCCTGCCTGGTCATGCCGGCGGCTGTGATTATGTAGGAGTCTTGGACGTTCTCGCTCAGCTGCTGGGGCTGGCCGTT
>JAJZQT010000037.1:0-8730 GCA_021803005.1 Actinomycetes bacterium | reverse complement strand
TCGTCACCAGGCTGGGCTTCTCGCTGGAGGCGTTACCCCAGCCAAGATAGGCCAGGACCGCGATGATCACAACCGCGAGAATTGCCACCAGGATGTAATTGGTCTGATGCTTGCGATGTGTCTTGGGCGCCGCCTCGGTCTTGGCTGTCCGCGGTGGCTGGATGAGGTGCTCGCGATGCTCGCCGGAGCCGAAGCGGTCATTATATTCATCGATCAGAAGCTGCGCGTCGAGGTCGAGATATTCGGCATAGGTGCGAAGGAAGCCCTTGACGTAAGTGCCCGCGGGCAGCACGTCGAAATCCTCGTTCTCCATCGCCTGGATGTATTTTACGCGGATCTTGGTTTCATCTTCCGCACGCTGCAGGGAGATATCGCTGCGTACGCGCGCGTCCCTCAGCGTTGTCCCGATCTCAAACATCGAATCTCCTGAAAGGAATTATTTCTACCAGAAATAAAAAATCTAGCACTTTGCATAAAGCGAATCAATCAAGAGCAGGCCGGCTGCAGACAATCGAGATGCCATTCATTGACAATTACGGGGCGGCTGATAGTATCAGTTCAAATCCAGTCTGGAGGGAACTAACCCCGGCAATTTTTGTTTGGAAAAGCCTGCAATTGGGGAAATATTGTACATTCGGCCCCCGAAAGGCATTCCACATCGCAGATAATCGGAAAGGCGCGCCCTGCACGAGTATGCCATAACCGAAAGCATTCTGGAAATCGTCGAAGCCGAGGCGAACCGGACCCGTGCCCGGCGGGTAGACGAGATCACGATTGTAATCGGCGAGCTGTCCACCTTTGTGGCCGATTCCATTGAATTTTACTTTTCGGAACTGGCCCGCGGAACCATAGCCGAGGGAGCGGTCTGCAGGTTCCAGACGCTGGAGGCGCGCGCGGTCTGCTCCAGCTGCGGCTCCCAGTTCCGGCCGCGGAGCGCCACCTTCACCTGCCCCGATTGCCGCTCGCCGGTGTTCGAGCTGAAACAGGGCCAGGAGCTTTTTATTGAAAGCATTGATGTTTCTGGAGCCGAGTATCCCCAATCCGAGGGAATCGAACTGCAGTGAAGATCGAGGTCAGGAAAAATATCCTCGCCACCAACGCGGCCATGGCCGCAGAGAACCGCAAGCGGCTGGCAGCACAGGGCGTCTGCATGATCAATGTCATGGCCTCGCCAGGCGCCGGCAAAACCAGCGTCATCACCAAGGCCATCGAGGGCACCAGGGACCGCCTGAACCTGGCGGTCATCGAGGGCGATATCGCCTCCGAGATCGACTCCCTGGCAATCGAGGCCATGGACATCCCTGCGATCCAGATAAATACCGGCGGCTCCTGCCACCTGACCGCATCCATGGTCTCGTCCGCGCTGGACCATCTCGACCTGGGAGCCCTCGACCTGATCTTCATCGAGAACGTGGGCAACCTGGTCTGCCCCGCCGAGTTCGACCTCGGCGAGACCGGCCGGCTGGTCATCGCCAGCGTTGCCGAAGGCGACGACAAACCCCATAAGTATCCGCTGATATTTCGCGCCGTGGATGCCATCCTGGTCAACAAGACAGACCTGGTGGATCACTGCGATTTCAATCTCGACCAGTTCCGTGAGGTCGTCGGCGGACTGAATCCCGGCGCGCCTGTCATCGAGCTTTCCTGCCGGGAAAGTTCCGGCATCGATGCGTGGTGCGGCTGGCTGGAGACTAAAGCGAAAAGCATTCCCTGTGACTGAAAAGAAGAAAAGGGCCGGAGAGATCACCCGCGCGCTCATCAGTGTGACCGGCATTGTGCAGGGCGTCGGCTTCCGGCCTTTTGTCTATCAGCAGGCAACACGGCTGGGCTTGCGAGGCAACGTGGCCAACACCTCCGACGGTGTGGAAATCGACGTGGAGGGCCCGCTGGCCGCCATCGAGGCGCTGATGCTGGCACTGTCGGAGGAGGCGCCGCCGCGGTCGCGCATCGCCAGCATGGGCCGGGTGCATGTCAAACCCGCCGGCAGGACCAGCTTCGAGATCTCCCGCTCGCGCGCGGACAGGGGCGATTACCAGCTGGTGAGCCCCGACACCTGCATCTGTGATGAATGCTTGAGCGAACTTTTCGATCCCGGAGACCGCCGTTTCCGGTATCCCTTCATTAACTGCACCGACTGCGGCCCGCGTTTCACCATAATCGAGGGGCTTCCCTACGACCGCATCCTGACGACGATGAAGACCTTCCCCATGTGCCCGGACTGCCAGGCCGAATATGAGGATCCGGCCAATCGCAGGTTCCATGCCGAGCCCAACGCCTGCCACGCCTGCGGCCCCTCCCTCTGGCTCGAAGCCCCCGGGGGTAAAGCCCTGCCGGAAACAGATCCGGTAAGGGCGGCGGCGGACAGGCTGCGAGAGGGCAAGATCGTCGCCCTTAAAGGGCTGGGCGGATTCCAGCTGGCCTGCCTGGCTACGGACGGCAGGGCTGTGTCCCGTCTGCGGGAACGCAAGCGCCGGCCGCACAAGCCCTTCGCGGTCATGATCGCAAGCATCGACGACACCGCCCTGCACTGCCGCCTGACCCCTCAGGATCGCGATCTCCTGGGATCCATCGAAAGACCGATCGTGCTGATGGGGTGGCTGGGCGATAGCGACGTTGCCCGGGAAGTGGCGCCGTCGCTGCGGCAACTGGGAGTCATGCTGCCCTGCTCGCCGCTTCATTACCTGCTCGCTGAAGAGGTCGGCGAGCCCCTGGTGATGACCAGCGGCAATCTTTCCGAGGAACCGATCTGCCGCACGAATTCCGAGGCCCTTGAGCGCCTCGAGGGCATCGCGGATTTCTTCCTGTGTCATAACCGTCCGATCATTTCCACCTATGATGACAGCGTGGCGATGGTCGTTTCCGGCGAACCGGTGCTCATCAGGAGGGCTCGCGGCTATGCGCCGCTGCCGATCGAGCTGCCGGTGAAATCCCAGACGATACTGGCGGTCGGCGGTGAGCTCAAGAGCACCTTTTGCCTGACGCGCGGCAGGGACGCCATCGTCTCGCAGCACCTGGGCGATCTGCGGGACGCCGAGACGCTGATGCATTTCGAGCGCACCGAGGCCCTGTACGAGCGGATGTTCCGCGCCCGCCCCGATTACCTTGTACACGACTCACACCCGGACTACCTGTCCACGGCATACAGCCGGGAGCGCGATGCGTCCGCGCTCAAGGTGCAGCACCACCAGGCGCACGTCGCTTCGTGCCTGGCAGAGAACAGGTTTAACGGCGCCGCTGTCGGAGTGGCTCTTGACGGTACCGGTTTCGGCGATGACGGCTCCATCTGGGGCGGTGAGTTCTTCGTCGGCAGCATGAAGCGGGGATTCACGCGGGAGGCCCATTTTGAATACATGCCGCTACTGGGGGGCGAGGCGGCCATCCGCGAGCCCTGGCGCATGTCACTGGCGGCCACATGGGAATACTGCCCTGAGGATCTCGGTTTCGTGGCCGGACTGTTGGAGGTCCCGAAAAACAAGCTGGAACTGCTTCTGCGGCAACTCGAAGCCGGACTGAACTGTCCGGGAACATCCAGCTGCGGCCGCCTGTTCGATGCGGTGGCGGCAATGACGCTCCGCCGTCTGGCGGTGAGCTATGAGGCGCAGGCGGCGATAGAGTTTGAGGCAGTGGCGGAATCCCGAATTGCTGCGGCGGTGTACAGCTTAGCGGCAACTCACGATCGCCGTGTTTCCCGGGAGCGTGCCGCAGGCGCCGGCGGCGGCTCCGAGGCTTTTTGGCCCGCCAGCCATCCCGAAGCCATGGGTCCCGTTTCCTACTTCTTCTCGCTCGAGCAGGATGTGACTCCCTGGGTCATCTCTCCGGCCAAGGTAATCAAGGGCGTTATCAGGAATCTTGCCCGGGGCGAGCCGGCTGAAAATATTTCGCGGCGCTTCCACACCGGCCTGGCTAAGGTTATAGTCAGGACTAGCATCGAGCTGGCGGACCGCCATCATCTCAATGCCGTAGCCTTGAGCGGCGGCGTCTTCCAGAACCGGCTGCTACTCGAGCTGGTGAAGGCAGGGCTGGATGACGAAGGCATCAAGGTCCTTTTTCACAGGCAGGTTCCCACCAACGACGGTGGCATCTCCCTGGGACAGGCGGCCTTGGCAGTCCATCATTACCGGCGAAGCGAAACCTCCCGGATGCAGGGATAACGTCTAACGGCGCGGCGAGAAACCCCTCTCCGCTTGAAAGGTCATCGAAATGTGTCTGGCGATTCCAGCAAAAATAGTTAGTATTGACAACCAGCGGGCCACTGTCGAGGTCGGCGGGCTGACGCGCGAGGCCTCCGTGGTCCTGCTGCCCGACGCCGGACTGGGTGACTACGTGCTGATGCATGCGGGTTTCGCCATCTCGCTCGTCGACGAGGATGAAGCACTCGAGACGATACGCCTGTTCGAGCAGCTCGCCGGCGGGTCTTTCCTGGGCGAAGGTCCCAGTGAGACGGGACTCGACGGGCTGAGCCCCGGCGGGACGGGACTCGACGGGCTGAGCCCAGCTGAATAGACCCATGCCGCTATCCTTCCTCGACGACTTCCGGCGTGGCGATCACGTCCGCGCCCTCATGAACCGGCTCGAGAAGAGCGCCGCCGCACTGGAACGACCAGTGCGCATCATGGAGGTCTGCGGCACCCACACCATGGCGATTTCCAGGCACGGCATCCGCCAGGCGCTTCCCCCAAACCTTAAACTCATCTCGGGTCCCGGATGCCCGGTCTGCGTCACCGCCAATAGCGATATTGACACCTTCATCGAGATGGCGCTGCTGCCCGGGGTCATCGCGACCACATTCGGCGACATGCTGCGGGTTCCCGGAACCAGGATGGGCCTGGCCGAGGCACGCGGCCGCGGCGCCAGGGTTCAGATCGTTTATTCGACACTGGACGCGCTCAGGCTCGCGCGCGAAAATCCGGAATCCAAGATTATCTTCTTCGGCATCGGCTTCGAGACGACAGCGCCGACGATCGCGGCTGCTATCGCCGAGGCAAGCAGCTCCGGCCTCGATAATTTTCTGGTGCTGTCGGCTCACAAGACAGTACCGCGGGCGCTGACGGCCCTTTGCAGTACTCCGGAGCTGGCCGTCGACGCTTTTCTCTGCCCCGGCCATGTGACCGCGATGATCGGCCCGCACGCTTACGATGCGGTGGTGGCGGATTACGGGCTTCCCTGCGTGATCGCCGGTTTCGAGCCGGCCGACATCCTGCAATCACTGATCATGCTGTGCGGACAGCTGGCCGTCGGACGGGCGGAGGTCGCCCTGCAGTATACCCGCGGCGTGCGCCCTGACGGCAACCCCACGGCCATGGCCCTGCTGCACCAGGTCTTTTCGCCCTGCGATGCCGAATGGCGCGGTCTTGGCGTGATCCCGGGGAGCGGCCTGGCGATTCGCGATGAGTTCGCGGCGCACGACGCGGCCCGGCACTTCCAGGTGGATGCCGGCTACTCGCACGAGCCCAGGGGCTGCCTCTGCGGCGCCATCCTCACCGGTCTCAAGACCCCGGGAGAATGCGGGTTGTTCGGCAAGGCCTGCACTCCGGACCATCCCGTCGGCCCCTGCATGGTCTCTTCCGAAGGGACCTGTGCGGCATATTATCTCTATGAGACCAACGATGTTTTATGAAGTCTGAAGACTATGAATAATCTTTCTGGTTTTAAGAGATCAGATAATGTTTTTGTTTCTAAGACTAGAGATAACTTTTATGGTGTCTAATTCCAATAACGACAGGCGCATTTTGCTGGCCCACGGGAGCGGCGGGCGCATGACCCAGGAGCTGATCGAGGAAGTGTTTGGCACAGCCTTCGCCAATCCCTTCCTCGACCGTATGGACGACGCCGCCTCGCTCGATCTCACAGGCAGGATCGCCTTCACCATCGACAGCCATGTGGTCTCCCCCATCTTCTTCCCGGGCGGCGACATCGGCAGGCTGTCGCTGACCGGCACCGTGAACGACCTGGCAATGATGGGAGCCCGGCCGCTCTATATTTCCGCAGGGTTTATCATCGAGGAGGGCCTGCCCTTCCAGGACCTGCAAACAATTGTCTCCTCGATGCAGCAGGCAGCCGCTGAAGCCGATGTCGAGGTTGTCGCCGGCGACACCAAGGTCGTCGAACGCGGCGCCGCCGACGGCATCTTCATCACCACCAGCGGTGTCGGCTCCATTCCTGCCGGGATTCAGATATCCGCATCCGGCGCGCGTCCCGGCGACGCCGTGATCGTCAGCGGCACCATCGGCGATCACGGGGCGGCGATAATCAGCCGGCGCGGGGGCATGGATTTCAACGTTGAGCTGACCAGCGATTGCGCCCCCCTGGGCGGACTGGTGGCCGACATGCTGGCGGCCTCCAGTGAGATACACGCGCTGCGCGACCCGACTCGCGGCGGTGTGGCGGCAACGTTAAACGAGATCGCCGCCGCCTCCGGCGTGGATATCGAGATCGGAGAAGACCTGATTCCCTTTCAGGGCGAGGTCCGGGCCGCATGCGAGCTTCTGGGGCTCGATCCGCTCTTCCTTGCCAACGAGGGCAAGCTGGTCGCTTTCGTGGCCCAGGCCGATGCCGCCAGGGTGCTTGATGCCATGAGGCGACACCCCCTGGGCGCCGACGCCTGCATCGTCGGCTCGGTTGCAGCAGCCGAAAGAGATCACTGCCGTGTTTTTGCCCGCACCGTACTCGGCAGCCGCCGCATCCTCTCGATGCCGTCCGGCGAACAGTTGCCCAGAATCTGCTAAAGCGTCGCAGGCTGACCGCTCCGGGCCGGCAGCCGCCGCCCGCGGTTGCAATCGCCGATTCCGGAGGACTAGAATCCTTAAGGAACGTCATTGTGGCCTAGATCCGTCGCAGACGGATGCGGGGGAACCACGTAATCGGGGCGAATTCCTCAGGACAGGGCACTTCCAGGCCCGAGCCCGGCAGCTAACCTCGCAGGCATTTGGAAGGGCAACGGGCAAAGCCCCGGACCGCTGCTCGCTGGCGGTTATTTTTTTGCCGCGGAACGGATCGGTTTTTTTGGCAATCGGCGCGGTTTGATTAACATGAACAGGGGATCTGTGTGTCCATAAAAAGTTTTCTGATCGGCCAGCCGATCGAGACCGTCAGGGAAAAGCACGAGCGGCTCTCAAAGCTCACCGGCCTGGCGATATTCTCTTCCGACGCGCTGTCGTCGGTAGCGTATGCCACCGAGGAAATCCTGCTGGCGCTGGTCGTCGCCGGCACCGCCCTCATCAATTATTCGATGGCCATCGCCGTGGCGATCGCGGTGCTGATCTCCATCGTCGCCACCTCTTATTTTCAGACGATTCACGCCTACCCCTCTGGCGGCGGTTCTTACATAGTCGCCAAGGACAACCTGGGCGACAACGCCGGTCTGACCGCCGGAGCTTCCCTGCTCATCGACTACGTGCTCACGGTCGCCGTGAGCATAACAGCCGGCGTCGCGGCCATCACTTCGGCGGCGCCGTCCCTGGCTGAGCATAAAGTCCTTATCAGCCTCGCGGCGATCGCCCTGCTCATGCTCGGCAATCTGCGCGGAGTCAAGGAGGCGGGGCGCATATTCTCGGTGCCCACCTATATGTTCGTGTTCAGCATCTTCGCCCTCATCGGCGTCGGGTTGTTCAAATACCTCACCGGCTCCGAGCCGGCGCCGGCCCAGCCCGTCGAGGCCACCGCCAGCTATGTTGCCATTTTTGTCGTCCTGCGGGCGTTCGCCTCGGGTTGTACGGCCATGACCGGTATCGAGGCTGTCTCCAACGGCATCCGGGCTTTCAAACCGCCGGAACCGCGCAACGCCAGCCTGGTGCTCATCTGGATGGCTGCCATCCTCGGATCGATGTTCATTGGCATCTCCTTCCTGGCGGACCATTACAACATCCTGCCGGTGGAAAACGAGACCGTACTATCGCAGTTGGCGGCCGCGATTTTTTCCAAGGGGCCCATCTATTATCTGATCCAGGCGGCGACGGCGCTGATCCTGATCCTGGCCGCGAACACATCCTTCCAGGGTTTCCCATCGCTCTCCTCGGTGATGGCGGCTGACGGCTTCATGCCCAGGCAGTTCGGCAGCCGCGGCGACCGGCTGGTGTTTTCCAACGGCATCCTGATTCTGGGACTGGTGGCAGCCGGGCTGGTCATCATCTTCAAGGGCGAGACGCATGCTCTGATCCCGCTCTACGCGGTCGGCGTCTTTCTTTCCTTCACGCTGTCACAGGCCGGCATGGTCAGGCACTGGCTGAGGCTGCGGGGCAAGAGATGGAAGCGCAACATGACCATCAACGGCCTGGGCGCCGTGACCACCTTTTTCGTGCTGATCGTGATCGCCTCGGCAAAGTTTTTAGACGGCGCCTGGATAGTGGTCCTCGCCATTCCAATCATTGTTTATGCAACCAGGAAGGTTAAAACCCACTATGATTCCGTCGCCCGGCAACTGAGTCTCGAGGGAGCGCCGCGCTCGGTCGAGTACACCCATCATTCCGTGATCGTTCCCGTTTCCGGCGCCCACCAGGCCGTGATCAACGCTGTCCGCTACGCCAAGGCGCTTTCGAAGGATGTGGTCGCGGTCTATGTCTGCTTCGATCCCATGGAGACCACCAGGCTCAAGCAGAAGTGGGCCCGCTACGGCATGGATGTGCCGCTGATCGTGCTGGAATCGGAATACCGCTCGGTGATCGAGCCGCTGATGGAATACATCGACGGCGTGCGCGAGACCCACAGGGGCGGCGTCATCACCGTCGTCCTTCC
>JAJZQT010000106.1 GCA_021803005.1 Actinomycetes bacterium | reverse complement strand
GCCTGATGGATCGGGGGGGGGGTGGGGGGTGGGGAAGACCTAAGTTCTCCCGCCGCGCTTTAAAATCCTCTCATCAAACCTGAACACACTTGCTCGTCCGGCTTTTACTTTTTTAAAATCCGGATGCAGCGGGTTGATGAGGAAGTTGAACTCTCCGGGCACCATCACAGATGGAACGCGCAACAGGAGCGTCCTGCCTGACCGGGCCCATCTGGTGCCGATGCGAACGGTCTCTTCGCGGAAGGGCATGGCATCCCAATCTTGCGGCAGCGCCGGGTTCCGGACGCTCGTGAATTTCACATCGTCAGGGATGTCAAAACTGCGATACTTCAACCCGGGGGGAACCAGCACCATGGGCATATGCGCAAGAAACTCGAGAGCCGCCAGCGACAGGCTTTCTGAGGTGTAGATCACGGGGATGCCTTTTTCGTTCCAGCGGCTGCCATAAACACGCGCGCCTTCGCCGGTCAGATCGCCGATGTGCTCTGATTTGGCGATGCGGTAAAGCCTCATCTATGCCGGGATGCCGTGTGCTATCCGTCCCAGTTCATCGACGACCAGCTCGATACCGAAGCGGGAGCCGAGCAGTTCAATCGGCTTCCTTTCTCCCAGAGCCGCGCACGGCAGCGAGAGCCATGTCAGAAAATTCTCGCGATCTCCAAAGACATCGATTCCCATGGCCACGACCTCGGCCAGCTGCAGCGCCTGCTCGCTGACGATCTGATTCATGAGTTTCTGCATCTGATATCTTTGCAGCGTTCTTTCAGTGATGGGCAACAGCTTCGCCATGTCCCGCCAGGTGAGCGACATGTTGGTCGCGAGATGCCGCAGGGCGCTCTTTTTTATTCCTTTCCTGCCCAGCTCGATGAAGTCGTTGATGCTCCGGAGCTTCCGCCCCAGGATTTTCTCCCCGCCGAGTAATTCCTCGACCTGAACATATCCCATTCGTATCACCTTCCGATTTCATGCAACGACATTTGTCATATATTATAACGACAATTGTCGCCTGTTTCCATAGTTATTTCCCGATTGTTCCAGCACCGGTCCGGGCGGCGCCTTCTCTCGCTTCTTAATTCCGATGAATCTTATCTGGATTGCTTATTGACCCCGTGAGCGGCTTCCGATTATAATTCCTTCTTCTATCTTGTTCCTTTTATTCACAACCTCGCTAGCGGAAAGGAGCGCCAGGTGACTGAAACCAAAGTCCCCTCGGACATTGATATAGCACAGGCTGCGGAGATGAAGCCGATTACCGAGATCGCGGCCGAAGCCGGGATCCTCGAGGATGAGCTGGAACTCTACGGCAAGTACAAGGGCAAGGTCGACTACATGTCGATCCTCGAGCGCCTCAAGGACGAGCCCGACGGCAAGCTCATCGACGTCACCGCCATCACCCCGACTCCCTGGGGCGAGGGCAAGACCGTGACCTCGCTGGGCCTGGCCCAGTCGCTGCGGAAGATCGGCAAGAAGGTCATCCTCTGCATCCGCGAGCCTTCCCTGGGCCCTGTCTTCGGCATCAAGGGCGGGGCGGCCGGCGGCGGTTACGCCCAGGCCATTCCCATGGAAGATCTTAACCTGCACTTCACGGGCGACATCCACGCCGTCAGCGCCGCCAACAACCTGCTGGCCGCCATGATCGACACCGAGCTGATGGAGGGCCGCAACAGGCTCAACATCAATCCGCTCACTGTCAGCTGGCGCCGCGTCATCGACATGAACGACCGCGTGCTGCGCCACACTGTCGTCGGCCTCGGCGGCTACCTCAACGGCACGCCGCGCGAGACCGGTTTTGACATCGCGGTAGCATCGGAGGTCATGGCCATCCTGGCGCTGGCCACCAGCCTCAAGGACATGCGCGAGCGCATGGGCCGCATTGTCTTCGCCTACGACCGCGACGGCAAGCCGCTTACCGCCGAGGACATCGGCGCCGCCGGCGCCATGACCGTGCTGATGAAGGACGCCCTCAAGCCCAACATCATCCAGACCCTGGAGCACGGCCCCGTTTTCATGCACGCTGGCCCCTTCGCCAACATCGCCCACGGCAACAACTCGGTGCTGGCGACCAAGGTCGCGCTGAAGCTCGCCGACTACGTCGTCACCGAGTCCGGTTTCGGCGCCGACCTGGGCGCGGAGAAGTTCATGGACATCACCTGCCGCTACGGCGGCTTCGAGGCCAGCTGCGTCAACATCACCTCGACCATCCGGGCGCTCAAGATGCACGGCTTCGGCCGCATGCAGGAGCGCTCCGAGCTGGAGAAGGAAGACCTGGAGATGCTCGACAAGGGCTGCGCCAACCTGCAGAAGCAGATCGAGAACATGAAGCTCTTCGGCATCCCCGTCGTGGTGACGGTCAACCGCTTCGCCTCCGATACCGACGCCGAAGTTGAGCTGGTGCAGAAACGTGCCATCGAGTTCGGCGCCGAGGCCTGCAACCCGATCACCGTGCACGCGCACGGAGGCGACGGCGCCATCGAGGCCGCCAACGCCGTGGTCGAGGCCTGCGGCCGGCCCAGCAACTTCCACTTCCTCTATCCGGATGACGCCTCGATCAAGGAAAAGATCGAGACCATCGCCACCAAGGTATATGGCGCCGACGGCGTCGACTATATGCCGGAGGCGGAGCAGAAGATAAAGATGTTCACCGAGGCGGGCTACGACAAGCTGCCGATCTGCATGGCCAAGACCCACCTGTCGCTCTCGCACGACCCGCTGCTGAAGAACCGGCCCACCGGCTTCCGGGTGCCGATCCGCGACATCAGGCCGAGCATCGGCGCCGGCTTCCTCTATCCGCTGCTGGGCACGATGAGCACCATGCCCGGCCTGCCGGCGCGCCCGGCGGCCGTGGACGTCGACATCGACGTCGAGACGGGAAGGATCAAGGGG
>JAJZQT010000105.1 GCA_021803005.1 Actinomycetes bacterium | reverse complement strand
CCCCCTTCCATCCTCGCCGCAGTCCTACTATAATCGCTGGGTCATGCAGATCAAGCTCGACAGCATTTGCAAGGAATTCGATATCCGCGCCGAGGAAATCTTCGCTTTCATGGATGAGGAGAATATCCATCTGGGCGGCAGCCTCATGCACGATATCGCCATCGACCTGCCCGATTTCCGCAAGTTCGTGGAATACTGGCGCCGCCAGCTCAAGCTCAGGATCGAGCAGGCCCAGCACGAGCTGGAGCAGCTGGACGGCAAGGTAGACGGCTTCGTCCGCGCCGCCAAGGGCTGGTAGTTCCGGCGAAATTCCTCCCACAGTTTCCGTGAGGAAACTCCTCATGCCGCAGGCGGCAGCCACGGGCAACATCCCCTGGGCTGATAGCGCCGCCGAAAACCGGGAACACTTCTATTGAAGACCAACACGCGTGTGAAAATACAAAAGGCATGTGACGAATTCCGGAGGTTACAGATGAGTGGCAAGGGAGCGGGAAAGAAACGGAACCGTGCGGCCCAGAGCGAGCAGCACGGATATCAGGGACGGCCGGGTGACGCGGCCTCCAGGCCGCATGCCGGTGAGGCCGGCGGCGCCCACCTGGAAGATAATCCCGAGCGTCAGCGGATTATGGAGAAGCTTCGCGAGCTGGATGAGCGCCGGCGCGAAGAGGAATAGGTCTTCGCGTCTTCGCTGCCTGAAAAGGTATGGCGCGAAGATGAACGCCCTACCCGGCTGACGCCAGGTAATCCCTGATCTTCTTCATATCATCCCAGACGAGCTTTTTCAGTTCCCTGGCGCCCGAGCCGGCGCCACCGCGGCGCAGGATGAAGGCCGGATGAAAGGTGGCGATCAGACGGGAGCCAAACGGGCCTTCGTGCCACTCCCCTCTCTGCCCGGTGATATTGAAGCCGCCGTCGATCACACCCTTTGCCGCCGGAGAGCCCAGGCATAAAATGACCCGCGGCTGGATTATCTCCACCTGGCGAACCAGGTAGGGCCTGCAGGCGTTCGTCTCCGGAGCCAGCGGCGCCCGGTTCTGCAGCTTGCCATCCACCAGTTCGCAGGCGCGGCATTTAACGATGTTGGTGATGAACACGGATTCCCGGGGAAATTCGGCCGCGGCCAGGATCTTGTCGAGCAGCCCGCCCGCCTTGCCCACAAAAGGGCGGCCCTGGATATCCTCGTTGTCTCCCGGACCCTCGCCGACGATCATCAGTTTCGCCCCGGCGCTTCCTTCCCCGGGAACTGCATTTCGCCGGGTGCGGTAGAGCCCGCAGAGTTCACATGCCCGGATATGGCCGGCGACGGTCTCCAGCTGCTCTTCCGGTGTCGTCTTTTGAGCTACCTCGGCATCGAGCGGATCGAACATGTCGAGGTTTCTGGTCAGGAGCGACACGGCGAAGGCTCAGTCGGGACAGGGGAAACAGCTGCTGACATCGAAGTAGAATGTCCTGGTCTCGCTGGAGGCGGTACACTGTGTATCGATGATGTCGTAATGCCGGCCGTCCTTCTCCACCACTTCAACATGGGTCTTGCGGAAGAAACCATCACCCCCGCAGGTGATGCCGTTCATGACGTCGAGCTCCTCACCGATGCTTCCCACGGCGATGGCGCTGTCAAAACCGAGGCCGGAGGCGCGGGTCGAGGCCAGCGCTGTCGTGGCGGCGCCTCCGCCGCACCCTGGCTGGAACGAAACCAGCAGCAGGCAGAGAACGCCAGCCGTGATGACGGCTGCGATACCGGCGGCGGAATTCACTCGATTCACCATGGACCACCTCAATTTATCACACGGGCGCCCGGCGTTGTAGAATAGGCGGCATGCTTGCCGGAGAGACAGAAGCCTGGAAGAAGCTCGGGCAGCTCGAACCTTACGAGGTGTCTGAGCGCGCCGGCGTCGAATACTGGGACGAAGAGGACCTCTTCGTCGTGCAGGTCTTTGGCGAGCCTTACATCGTCAACGTCGGTGAGCGGGAGATCCGTCCGATCGGGCCTCCCCACCACTTCCACGCGCATGATTCGACTCATTTCGGGCTGCTGGTGCCGCTCTACCTGATCTCCTGCGCGGACGTGGAGCCGTCCGGTAGGCTGGTGGCTCCCCAGACCCTTCCCCATGGCGCCGCTTTCTTCAGGGGGCCGCATGAGCTGCCTGAGGAGGTGATCGCTCACCACTTCGGCTCCAATCCCGGACATATGCTGGAATCGGCGGCCGAGCTCGGCGGCGCACCCGACGACCATGGCGACGCCGCCGTCACCATTCCCGCCTTCCCGAGGCTGCCGGTGACCATCATCCTCTGGGTCGGCGATCTCGAGTTCCCGTCCCGCGCCCAGCTGCTGCTGGACGAGACGGCGCCCCGGCACTTCCAGCTCGATGCCCTGTGGGCGCTGATCCTGATGACCTCGGAAGCGCTCATCCAGGTTGCAGGACCGCACCACTAGGCATACACACAGCGATTTCCGAGGAATTCATTTTTTCCCCATTCAGTTTTGGAACTCCGCCGAGCGGGTAATCGTTAAGTACGTTCGATGAAATCTACGAGAATTTTTGGAGGTTTTGCAATGTCACCGCATCCAGCCAGCGTGATTCAGCACGTGAAGGACATCGCCAACATGAGCGACATGGAAAAGAAGCATGTGCCTATTATCGATATCGAGGGAACGCCCAGGGCGGGCGAACCGTTTGAGGTAACGGTATGGGTGGGCAAGGAGATGGCCCATCCCAGCGAGGCCGAGCACCACATCGAGTTCATCGACCTCTACCTTGACAACAGCTTCATCGCCAGGTGCGACCTTACCTGGGGCTTTACTTATCCAAAAGCATGCTTCTCGATCATGCTCGACAATCCGGGAACGCTCAAGGCTTACGAGCGCTGCAACATTCACGGCGACTGGGCCTATAGCGTCGAAGTTTCTGTCTGAGGTTTTGGTCTCAAAAATGTTCCCTTCGGGGGACGCCTGTGGAGGGCCTGATGGAACCCTTGCCGCTGAGCGGCCGGGGTTTCATCGCGTTGTGGGATACTTTTTGATCGGGCATCTTCACTTGTCTGCTTGGCGGATTTGTGTTCAGTGATGCGCGCTATCTGCTCTACGGG
>JAJZQT010000104.1 GCA_021803005.1 Actinomycetes bacterium | reverse complement strand
CTTAGGTGTACGGCCTAGCGCGCGAGCTGATCTCGGAGTTTAAGTCCCCCCTCCGACAACAGCTCTGATTACTACGCAAATGGCGGGTGCAGTGGCTGCTGATCCGTTTGAAAAGGCTACTAATGTCCCTCTCTCAATGGTTGAGTGGTTGGCTTGGATTCCAGGATAAGGATATGGAATTATTGCAAATATGTCGTATATGACATAAAATAACGATGTGGCCGAAACAGCTAAACCTCTAATCTGGTTTCACGGAGAAATAAAGACGCCGCCTTTTTCGAAGGAGGCTCGGCTTGAAGCGGGTTATTATCTGCGGGCATTGCAGAAGGGCGTGAAATTATCGATGCCCATTTCCAGGCCAATGCCTGAAATCGGTGCCAGATGCCATGAACTGAGAGTCAACGATGAAGACGTAACCTGGAGGATCATTTATCGATCCGATGAGGATGGAATCATAATCCTCGAGATATTTACGAAGAAATCAAAGCAAACTCCAAAGAAGGTAATTGATATCTGTAAGAAAAGAATCGCTTATTACGATTCGTGAAGCTGGGAGTATTTCGTTATGAAGCAGTCAAAAAGAAAAAACCTGGAATCAAAGGGATGGAAGATTGGGAGCACCCAAGAATTTCTGGGGCTTACGGATGAAGAAATGTCATATATTGAGCTTAAATTTTCGCTAAGTCAAACTTTGAAAGATAGAAGGCAGAAGAAAAATATTACTCAAATGGAGCTGGCCAAGTTACTGAAATCAAGTCAATCAAGAGTGGCTAAAATGGAAGCCGGCGATGCTTCTGTTTCCATTGATCTTCTGGTACGAGCGTTATTTTTGCTTGGGGCATCGAAACGCGATATTGCAAAAGGCTTCGTGAGATCAGACAGGGGACAGGACACCAAAACTAAACTGGCATCCTGAAAAGACTGAGACCCGCTTGCCAGGCGCCACCTTTTGTTTTGCATCACCCCCTCCTGGATAGAATCAAGCATCAATCGATTTTTATTCCGGAGGGCCTGTCCATTTGAGCATGGATCAGCAAACCGCTGGGCGGCAGCAATCAACCAAGTCCGCGTCCGCGCCTGCCGCAATCGACGCCAAAAGCATCTGCAAAAAGTTCGGCGACATCGAGGCGCTCGAGGACGTCACTCTCTCGATCGCCAGGGGCAAGGTCTATTCGCTGCTGGGCCCTAACGGCGCCGGCAAGACGACCTTCATCAAGATCCTGACGACACTGCTGAAGCCCGACGCCGGCACCGCTGCCGTCGGCGGCTTCGACGTGGTCCGGCAACCGGAGCGGGTGCGGGAGATCATCGGACTGGCCGGCCAGTACGCCGCCGTCGATGAGAACCTCACCGGCCGCGAGAACCTGGAGATGGTCGGCCGCCTCTATCACATCGGCCGCAAACGCTCCCGCGAGCTCACGACCGAGATTCTCGAACGCCTGGAGCTGACCGAAGCGGCAGACCGCCGCAGCAAGACTTACTCCGGCGGCATGCGCCGGCGCCTCGATCTGGGCGCCAGCTTTATCACTTCCCCGGAGATCCTTTTCCTCGACGAGCCCACGACCGGGCTCGATCCTTATGGCCGCAGCGAGCTCTGGGGCGTCATCCGCGAGCTGGTCAAGGGTGGCACCACCCTGCTGCTCACCACCCAGGACCTGGAAGAAGCCGAGGAGCTGGCCGACGTCATCGCCATCATCGACCGCGGCCGCATCATCGCCGAGGGCACCGGCAGCGAGCTCAAGGACAAGATCGGCGGCAGCGTCCTGGAGTACCGGCTCAGATCCGTGCAGGACCTGGAGCCGGCGGTGGCCGCGACCGGCGGGCTGTATGACGGCGAGCCTTCGGTGGAGCCGGCGATCCTGCGCGTTTCGGGAAAGGTGGAGCACAGCTCCGACGCGCTCATCGAGGTGGTGCGGCGGCTGGACCAGCGGCAGATCGACATCGCCGACATCCGCCTGCGGCGGCCTTCCCTGAACGAAGTCTTTCTGACCCTTACCCATAAGGACAGGAATCGCTGAATGGCGGCAGTTTACTATTACAAATCGGGAGCGAGGTAATGGAAGCGTCCACAATTCGCACATCGCCGCAGCACCGCCTGCGGAACGCCGTCACCGACATCTCCATGCTCACCAAGCGCAACCTGCTGCGCTATGTGCGCATACCAGCGCTGCTGGTCTTCTCCTCGTTCCAGCCCATCATGTTCCTGCTGCTGTTCAACTATGTCTTCGGGGGCGCCATCGGCGCCCAGTCGGGCGGCAGCTACATCAACTTCCTGCTACCCGGGATCGTGGTGCAGACGGTGCTCTTCGGCACCACGGCGACAGCGGTAGGGCTTTCGGAAGATTTCTCCAGGGGCATGGTCGACCGCTTCCGCTCGCTGCCGATCACGCGCTCGGCGGTGCTGGCCGGCCGGACCCTGGCCGACGTCGCCCGCAATTTCCTGGTGGTGATACTGATCAACATCGTCGGCTACATGCTGGGATTCAGGTACAGCGGCGGCCTGCAGCACGGCCTGGCCGCGCTGGTGCTGCTGCTGATGTTCGGCTTCGCCTTTTCCTGGATCTCCGCCGTCATCGGGATGATGGTGAAGGATCCCGAGACCGTCCAGGTCGCCGGTTTTATCTGGATCTTCCCGCTGGTCTTCGCCAGCGGCGTCTTCGTGCCGACGCAGACGATGCCCAGCTGGCTGCGTGTCTTCGCCGAGAACCAGCCGGTGACGATCACGGTGAACGCCCTGCGATCGCTGCTGCTGGAGGGCACAACCACTGACGTGGGCAAGACTCTTCTGTGGACGGGGGGAATTCTCGCCGTCTTCGTGCCGCTGTCCGTCTGGGCCTACAAGAGGATCGCCTGAGCTGGATTTCCAGGGGCGGGAACAATAAACTGTCATGCGGCCATGGGAAAAAACGTAACCATAGAATCAAGCGCGGCTGACAAGCGGATAGCGCTGATCGTCGCCTCGCTCAGCTCCTTCCTGGCGCCGTTCATGATCTCCGCGGTCAATATCGCCCTGCCGGATATCGCCCGCGACTTCCACGCCAGCGCCGTCCAGGTCAGCTGGTTCGCCACCGCCTATCTGCTCACGACCTCGATGTTCCTGGTTCCCTTCGGCCGCATCGCCGACATCCA
>JAJZQT010000103.1 GCA_021803005.1 Actinomycetes bacterium | reverse complement strand
CTCGTGGCCGCTGTGGCGATTCCATCGATCGGATGCGGCGACTCCCAGTCGCAGGGTGGAACTTTCACCTATGCAGAATCAAACGATCCGCCTACATTAGACCCGGCCCTCGCGGAAGAAACGGTCGGCGGCAACATCGACCGCTACCTGTTTGACGGCCTCATACGTTACGACTCCAAAACCAGCGAGGTGCAGCCGGCGGTGGCTGAGAGCTGGGACACCAATGAGGATGCGACCGTGTTCACGTTCCATCTGCGCAGCGGCGTCAAGTTCAGCGATGGCAGCGATGTCACAGCCGAAGACTTCGTTTACAGCTGGACCCGAGCACTTACTCCGGAGACCCAGTCTTCGATGGCTCAGGAAATATTCCAGCCGGTCATGGGCGCGGCGGCAGTCGCGAACGGTCAGGCGAAGAGCATTTCCGGCGTGGAGGCCGTAGACAGTCACACACTTAAGGTCACCCTGGAGCGCCCGATGGCCGATTTCGTTTCACTGCTCGGCCATCCGGTCGCGTCACCCGTATTGAAGAAGGCGGTTGAAGACAAGACTGTGAACTTCGCCGAGCAGCCGACGGGCAACGGTCCCTTCATGGTCAAGTCATGGACGCACGACGACAGTATAGTCCTGGTGAAGAATCCCAATTACTACGGCGATGCCGGCAGTCTCGACACGGTCACGGTCAAGATCATTCCCAACCCCGCCACGGCGATAGCCGAGCTGAAGGCTGGCAACGTCGACGCCGTCAGGAAAGTTCCCGCGGGGCAGACAGACAGCCTGCGCAGCGACAGCGCCGTCAAGTTCTTCCAGGGAGCCTCTGATTCAGTGCATTACCTCGCCTTTGATATAACTAAAGCACCATTTGACAACCCCAAGGTGCGGGAAGCATTCGCCGCCGCCATCGACCGCGATACCATCGCCAACAAGGTCCTCCAGGGGCAGGAATCGCCGGCCGACGGCCTCGTTCCCACATCTGTACCAGGACATCAAACGGGCGCATTGACGATCAACTACGACCCGGAAAAGGCCAAGAGCCTCCTGGCGGAAGCCGGATTTCCTGCCGGCAGCGGACTGCCGGCAATAACGCTTAACTACCCTGGCGCGGGAACCGCGGCCGACGCCGCCCAGGCGATCCAGTCGCAGCTCAAGGGCGTTGGCGTCCCGATAGAAATCAACGGTGTCGATCCAGGTGTCTTCGGGGAACAGATGGGCGGCAACAGTTTTTCCCTCTTCCTCGTGGCCTGGCAAGGTGACGCCCCGAACATCGATTCCTATCTGTTCCCGCTGTTTGCTTCCGAGAACATAGGCGCCACCAATGTATTCCAGTATAATAATCCGGTAGTTGACCAACTTCTGGTCGATGCCCGCTCGAACACGGACGCCGACGCTCGCACAGGCATCTACAACGATGCCGAGCGCAAGATAATCGCCGACTGGCCGGCCGTGCCTGTCACCTTCGGCCAGCAGACCATGGTATATGCGCCCAGGGTCAGCAGCTTCGTCGTGACGCCTCTCGGTGACATCGCCCTGACTGACATAGCCGTGTCCAACAAATAGCCGGCGCACGCAGGAGGGGTTACCGTGCCGACAACCCGATTTATTCTTCTCCGCCTGCTGCAGATGCTGGTGGTGATAATCGGCACCGTCACGGTGCTCTTCCTGGTAATTTATTTGATGGTTCCCGGCGACGCCGCCCAGGTCACCCTGGGCAACCACGCCACCCCGGAATCACTCGACAGCCTGCGGCGCGAGCTGGGGCTGGACCGCCCCCTCTGGGATCAGTATGGAATCTATCTCAACCGGCTGGCGCATTTTGACCTGGGAACCTCGTATGAGCTCAAGCGCGACGTGTCCGGTGTAATTCTCGACCATCTTCCGGCCACTATATACCTGACCCTGGCAGCCCTGTTTCTCGAAACTGTATTTGGTGTCGGCTGGGGGATTTTCCTCAGCCTGCGCCGCTCGTCGAGCTTGCAGGCGGCGTCGGCCGCAACCGGCGCCCTGCTTCTGGCGCTGCCGGCATTCTTTCTCGGCCTTCTACTGCAGTACATCTTTGCCAGCCGGCTGGGCGTTTTGCCGATTTCCGGTATTGGCGGCTGGAACCCGCTGAATCTGATCTTGCCGGCCGTGACGCTGGCCGCCGGCCAGACGGCGATAATAGCAGCTGTTTCGCGCTCGGCGCTTGCTGGTGAAATGGGCAAGCCGTACATCCTCGCAGCTCGGGCCAGAGGCCTGACGCAGGCGCAGGCGATGGTCCGCCACGGGCTTCGCAATTCGTTCGGACCGGTGGCCACCCTGCTGGCGATCGATCTGGGCACACTGCTTGGCGGCGCCATGATAACCGAGATCGTGTTTTCCTGGCCGGGCATGGGCCGCATGACCTATTTTGCCGCGGAGCAGCGCGATGTTCCACTGGTCGTTGGCGCCGTCCTGGTGCTGGTAATGATCTTCGTGGTGCTAAACACATTCGTCGATCTCGTTTATGGATGGCTGGACCCGCGCGTGCGCGCGGCTGGCCGGGTACAGAGGGCCGGACGAACGCAGGCGGCAGGGCAGGCGCAGGCAGCCGGATCCACAGGAGCGGCAGGGGATAGCCTTGGCTAGCGAGCCGAATTCATCGCCAGAATTAGCCGCTGCCGGCGCGGCTCTCATTCCCCACGGGGCGAACCGGTTCCGGCGGAGCCACGGCAAGCTGGCCCTGGTTGTGCCGTTGCTTGTTCTCGTCATCGTTATCGTTGCCCTGATCGTGCCATTGCTGCCGCTGCAGGATCCAATCGCGCCGGATTATGACCACATCGCGGCATCGCCTCAAGCCGGGCATCTCCTTGGCACCGATCTGCATGGACGTGACCAGCTCTCGAGAGTGCTCTGGGCGTCCCGCACTTCGCTGCTTGTCGGCGTCGTCGCCACGGGCCTCGCCCTGGCGGTTGGAATCGCCGTCGGCGCCGCCGCGGTTTACGGCGGCCGCTACATAGATTCGTTCCTGATGCGCATCGCTGACATCTTCCTGTCATTTCCGGTGATTCTCGGCGCCATCGCCATCATGGCCGTGCTCGGGCCCGGAAGGCGCAACGTCTTCATCGCCATAGCGCTGTTCGGCTGGCCGGTTTTCGCACGGGTCTTTCGCTCTTCGGTTCT
>JAJZQT010000036.1 GCA_021803005.1 Actinomycetes bacterium | reverse complement strand
TTGACAGGCGTACGAACGTACGCTAAACTGTCTATCCCACTCTCACTGTGAACAAGACACCAAAACATCTGGATAAGATCGTCGCCTTTTACCGGGCCAACCGGCGCATGCCCAGCCATGCCGAAATCGCCCGGGCGGCCGGCCTGCGCTCAAAAGGCACCACCTACAAGCTGGTGAACCGGCTGGTGGAGCAGGGCTTTGTCGGGCGTGACGAGAAGGGCCGGCTGCTGCCGGGTCGGCGTTTCGGCGCCGTGCGGCAGCTCGGCACGGTCGAGGCCGGCTGGCCCTCCCCCGCCGAGGAAGAGCTGCTGGACACGATGAGCCTGGAGGAATTCCTCATCGGCAGGCCCGACGAGACCTACATGCTCAAGGTCCAAGGCGAGTCGATGACCGGGGCCGGCATCATGCCCGGCGACATGGTGCTGGTCGAACGCGGCGTCAAGGAGAAGGACGGCAACATCATCATCGCCGAGGTCGACGGCGAATGGACCATGAAATATTACCGCAAGCGCGGCGGCAAGGTCTGGCTGGAGGCGGCCAACCCCAAGTTCGGGCCGATCGAGCCGCGCGGCGAACTGCGCATCGCCGCCGTGGTGCGGGCGGTCATCCGCAAGTACTGAGATGGCGGACAACCCTCTCACCATCCGCTCGTTCACGCGGGCGGTCATCCACATCGACGCCGACGCCTTCTTCGCCTCCTGCGAACAGTCGCGCCGGCCGGAGCTGAGGGGCCGGCCGGTGATCACCGGCAAGGAGCGCAACATCGTCGCCTCGATGAGCTACGAGGCCAAGGCCCGCGGCGTCATCCGCGCCATGCGGCTCTCGGAGGTGCGCAAGCTCTGCCCCGACGCGGTCTTCCTTCCCTCTGACTATGAAACCTATAGCCTGCTGTCAAAACGGCTCTTCTCGATCGTGCGGCGCTACACGCCCGACGTCGAGGAATACGGCATCGACGAGTGCTTTGCCGACATCACCGGCATGCAGCGGCCGCTGGGGATGGGCTACCGGGACATCGCCAGGACGATGAAGGAAGAGCTCGACCGGGCCTTCGGCTTCACTTTCTCCACGGGCCTGGCGCCCAACAAGACCATCGCCAAGATCGCCTCCAAATGGCAGAAGCCCTCTGGGTTGACGATTATCCCGGGGCGTGACATCCATGAGTTCCTGCGGGACATGCCGGTGGAGAAGGTCTGGGGCATCGGGCCGCAGACGACCGCCTATCTTGCCAAGCTGGGCATCACCACGGCGCTCGAGTTTGCCCGGCGCGACGAGCAGTGGGTGAAGGCGCGCTTCAGCAAACCCTTTTACGAGACCTGGCAGGAGCTCAACGGCCGCATGGCCATCGGGCTCGACACCGGGGAGAAGGACAGCTATTACACCATCCAGAAGGTGAAGACCTTCACGCCGCCTTCAAGCGATCCCGAGTTCGTCTTCGCGCAGCTCTCCAAGAACGTCGAGAACGCCACCATGAAGGCGCGGCGCTACAAGCTGGCGGCGCGCGAGGCGGTCTGCTTCCTAAAGACGCAGGACTTCCAGGGCGTCGGCGCCAAGGTGAAGTTCTCGCGGCCGACCGCCTTCCCCCACGAGGTCATGCACGCGCTGGAGCCGGTCTTCGAGCGCCTGTTCAAGCCGTCCAAACTATACCGCTCGACCGGCGTGGTGCTGCTGAAGCTGACCGAGGACACGATCGTGCAGCCGGACCTCTTCGGGGTGACGGCAAAGATCGAGCGCATGGCGCGGGTCTACGACGCCGTCGACGGCGTGCGGGTGAAATACGGCAAGCACACGCTGTTTCTGGGCTCAAGCTATTACGCCAACAGGTTCGCCCAGCACCTGGGCGACCGCGGCGACGTGCCGGCGCGCCGGGAGGAGCTGTTCAAGGGTGAAACTGCGCGGCAGCGGCTGGGGATTCCCATGTTCATGGGGGAGGTGAAGTAAGGTGAGATGAGGGGGGTGCAATTGCAGAGTTAGCCAAACAAAGGAGTCTCCAGGAAACCCGGGGCGATTCATGGAGGCCCACGAAATCACGATATTAAGACCCGCTGCCGAGCTCCGCGAGCAGCATGACTGCCTCCTTGCCTGATACGCCGGCATGAAGCTGGCGATCAGCGGTGACTAGGGTAGTTTCCAGGAACGAGGACAAGGCTACAAACGCACCGTCATAAACGGTAAGACCGTAGAGCGATGCGAAGTGAAGCGCCAGCTGAGAAAGCTCTCTGTCAACAGGAAAAATCGATAGCCCCAAAGACCAGACATCATCCAGCAGGCGCTGCATCAAGGCAGCCGGCAGTCCCGATTTGAATCGCAGAAAGTTACTGAACTCGTAGATCGCCAGATCGGGAATAATAATCTCGAGCTTCCCGTACAGGAAGGCTTTGCGAAGCAGCAATGCCTCGTTGATGTTTTCCTCATGCTCCCGGTGCACCCACTTGATGAGCACCGAGGTATCGAGGACGGCAGATCTCACTTACCCTTGTTGCCCTTGGCGCCGTATCTGGAGTCCCTCGTATCCCTCACAACCTGAACGGCGTCCCACTCGCCATGGATTTTTCTGGCAATCTCGTCCATGGATCTGACCGCTTCACGCACCTTGGGATCATCGATGGGCCGTTTTTTCTCAGGGAGGTCAGCGATATACCGGCGTGTAGCTTCGCGGATGAGCTCGCTACGAGAACGGTGCTCGGCCGCGGCCGCGGCGTCGATCTCGGCGAGAAGTTCTTCCGGCAGGGAGAAAAGAATCTTTTTTGAACCAGCCTTCATCGATATATTTATTATATATCAATATATATCCTTTAGCAATACATTTGCTGCAGTCAATAATCGGGTGAGCTACAGTATCCAAATGGGAACGGATAAGTGTCCCCGGTTCCAGCTGGCTATCAGCTGCGCATGTTGATGTACTGCAGCGGCACGCCCAGGTCCTGTTCCTTGAGCATGGCGATGACCTTCTGCAGGTCGTCTATCTTCTTGGCGGTGACACGCACCTGGTCTTCCTGGATGGCGGCCTGCACCTTCATCTTCATGTCCTTGATCATCTTGACGATCCTGCGGGCCGTTTCCTTGTCGATGCCGGCGAGGATATCGGCGTCGAGGCGCACCATGTCGCCGGCGGCACGCTCGTGCTCGCCGAACCTGACCGCCTTGGCGTCGACCTTGCGCTTGACCAGGTTGGAGATGAGCTCGTTCTCGATGGCGCTGAGCTTCATCGTATCCTCGGTGAGGATGTTGATGCGGCTGTCCTTGCGGTTGAGCTCGACGCTGGTATTGGAGCCGCGGAAGTCATAACGCGTCTGCGTCATCTTGCGGGTGTTGTTGACGGCGTTGTCGACTTCCTGCAGGTCGACCTTGTTGACGATATCGAACGAAGGCATCAGCTGTTTCCTCCCGTTGGTTTTTTCTTTCTGGAGCATATTGGCAGCATCGAGGTTTAGTCAAGCAATGTGGCGATCCCGCCTGGATTGCGGAAGGGGTAAAGATCATTTCTGATGATTGACGGATGGGAAGGAAATCAAACGCGGGGAACTCGTCCGTATGATGTAAAACGCCTGCGGGGAACAGGCGGGAAATCCGCCGGCGTCGAAGTGAGTACTACTTTTCCTTGCCGATAGAAAAGGCGGCGCCGAGGAAGGCGCCGACGCCGTGGTAGGAGCGGTCCGACATGCTGAAGAGCACCGGCCTGACCTTGCCGGTGGACGCCTGACCCTTTTCGTCCAGGACCTCTTCGTCGACCTTGACGTCCATGACCTCGCCGATGAACTGCGTGTGCAAGCCGATCTCGATGGTGTGCAGCAACCTGCATTCGATGACGACGGGGAACTCATCGACATAGGGCGCGTCGACATGCCCGGCGCGCACGGCCGTGAGACCGAGTTCCTCAAACTTGTCGACGTCGCGCCCGGAGACGATGCCGATGCGGTCGATCTCGCGGACGTGTTTTTCCGAGGGAATGCTGATAGTGAAGGCTGCGCGCGCGACCAGGTTGCCATAGGTGTAGGTCGCCTTGCGCAGCGAGACCGCCATGGCCGGCGGACGCGAACAGCAGATTCCCGCCCAGGCGGCGGTCATGACGTTGGGCTTGCCCTCGGAGTCGTATGTTCCAATTGCCCAGGCTGGAGATGGAAAAGCGAGGGTTTTGGCGCCGGCGGACTTTTTCATGTGGCTATTATACCGCTTTCGGCCGCCGGCGACCGGGCTACCGCCGGCGACCGGGCTACCGTCCGCTTCCCAGTTACCGCAGTTCCATCAGCAATCTGGCGAAAATTATGACGCCTCGAGCGACTCGGCCACGCGGCGCAGGCGCGTCCGGGCTTCGGCGCCGACTTCCCTCAGAACCGGATCGTCTTCCAGGCCAAAGCCCTGGAGCATGGCGTCCGGATCGAGAACGCGGATGATCGAGCCGCCGTCGGGATCGGCTTCGACGGTGATGTTGCAGGGCAGCATCAGGCCAACCTGGGCTTCGTGCTCGAGCGCCTTGTGCGCCAGCGGTGGATTGCAGGCGCCGAGGATGGCGTACTGACGAAAATCCTTGTCGATCTTTTCCTTGAGCGTCTTGTGCACGTCGATGCGCGTGAGAATGCCGAACTTTTCATCCCTCAATGCCGCGGTAAGTCGCTCGATGGCTTCTTCGAACGGCGCATCGACATGTACTTCGAAACTTAATGCAGCGGATGCTTCCATTGGTACCTCCTCGGATAGTGTCCGGCGGCGGATCTGCGGCGGTTCTGCGGCCGTGTCCAGGCGCTGGTGCCGGATTAACTTGGCAATTCACTTTTAGACGCAAGTCCGGGGCAATGGATTCGCGAAGCACCGGAACAGCGCGCCCGGATCGATCTATTCGCTCCAACCGCATCGCTTAAGCTTCCCGTTAACCAGGTGCTGAGGCTTCCTGGAGATCTTGGAGACGGTCAGCGGGATGTTCGATGAAGCGCTGCTCACACTGCCAGAGAGCGAGTAGTAGACACTTAGCGTAGTGTTATCAGTCGTGATCGTACCAGCCGCCGTCAGCTGCTCGGTGACCGGCCTCACGAACGCCACGCACACGATGGCTGTCAGCGTGGCTGACAATGCCGGAAACGTCGGCACGGCTTCCGATACGTTGATAGTGGATACCACGGTCACGCCAACGATCACGACTGACACCAACACCATCAGCAACAACTCTACGGGCGGCGCCTGCACCACCATCGGGGTGTGGAACCCGGCGACCCTCACCTGTACTTTAAATACCGACATTGTCGTCAACTCCGACAAGAACGGTATCGTCGTCTCCAGCGACGGCATCACCATCGATGGCGCCGGCCACAAGCTCACCAGTCTCGGTGGCTATGCCGGAATAGCTGGCGCCGATCGTGGCAGTGCCAGTGTTTATCGCTCCGGAAGGAACGACACTGGACACCGTGGGCGGCGTCGTATCGCCGGACCGCCATCCATCCTGGTAAGTCCAGGACTTGTGGGACCTCAGTATTTTGTTGACATATTGTCATTATTGTATTGCTTTTCCGAGGGATATTCTTGGGGCGCCCGCGGGGATCCAGCGCCAACATATTTGTGCCTCCATATCAAAACAGAACAAATGCACGTGGTAGCAGCGGTGAGCGTTTCCGGTGGAGAGGGCTCTGCTAGCCGCGATCGCGGGCGGTCTCGATCGCCGACTTGATGTCCCTGGGAAGGGGGCCGTCGGCGACGATGAAATCGTAGAGCTTGTCGGCGAGCTGAGGCGAACGGTAGAGCTCGCGCTGCAGGCTCCGCTGGCGATACTCGAAGAAGTGCTCCGGCTTGGCCCGAAGCGCCCGCGCAATGACCTTGATGACTTGATCGTTAGGCACGGGCCTGGTACCGCAGGCCAGATGGTTGAGGTAACCCGCGGAAAGTTTAGTCCGGGTCGCAAGCCGCCGGTAGCTGATCTTCCGCAGCGACATCAACTCGCGCAGGGTCTCCGGAAAAAGTGATTGTGAATTCGGCATATCCTTGGTTGTATCCGCGTTCATTCCAGGACCTCGTTTACTTCCTTCAGAAAATGCTCGACGGCGCGGCCGGCGATATCGATATCCTGTGCGTCGCTCACCAGGCTGATGAGACGGCTGCCGATGATGACGCCATCAGCGTGCCTGGCGACTTCGGCGGCGTGTTCAGGAGTCGAGACGCCGAACCCGACCGCGAGCGGCACCCGCGTGCGGGCGCGAACCCGTTCCAGAAAAGCGGGCAACTGATCAGAGAGTGAAGTCCTCGCTCCCGTGACTCCGGTCACCGAAACACAATAGATGAAACCCGACGCATTTTCGGCAATGAGGTCAATGCGATCGTCGGGGCTCGTCGGCGCCACCAGCAGAATCGGATCGACGCCGCGCTCTCTGCACGAAACCATGAACTCGGTAGCCTCGTCGACCGGCAGGTCGGGAACGATCAGGCCGTTGACCCCGGCGGCGGCCGCCGCCTCGATGAAACGGTCCTGGCCGTAGGCGAAAACGCAGTTATAGTAGACCATCAGCACGATCGGTATCCGGGCGCTGAATTCCGATGCCAGCGTCAGCACATCGTCGGGAGTGACCCCCTGCTCCAGCGCCCTCTGGGAGGAAGCCTGGACCACGGGACCGTCCGCCAGCGGATCGGAAAAGGGCACGCCCAGCTCGATCATGTCGGCTCCGCCGGAAATAAAGGACTCCATCACATGCCGGCACTCGTGCATGCCGGGATAGCCGCCGGTGGTATACGGCATCAGCAGCGCCTTCTTGCTGCTGGCGGCGAAGACGTCCTCGAGCCGGCTCATTCCATGATCCCCAGCGCCCGGGCGGCCTGATGGACGTCCTTGTCGCCCCGGCCGCTCAGATTGACGATAACCACATCATCCCTGCCGTAATCTCCGGCGTGCCTGGCCAGCCAGGCTATGGCATGGGAGCTCTCCAGCGCCGGGATTATCCCCTCGGTCTCGGAAAGCATGGTAAAGGCGGCCAGCGCCTCGGCGTCGGTCACGGAATCGTAGCGCACGCGCCCCTCGTCGTGGAGCCAGGAATGCTCCGGGCCCACCCCAGGGTAATCGAGGCCGGCGGAGATCGAATGAGCTTCCAGAATCTGGCCGTAGGCGTCCTGTAAAATATATGACATCGACCCGTGAAGCACTCCGCGCCGGCCGCGCTCGATGGAGGCGCCGTGCTTGCCGCTCTCAAGCCCCTCCCCCGCGGCCTCGACGCCGATCATGCCAACCTCGTCGTCAAGGAAGGCGGCGAACAGCCCCATGGCGTTGGAGCCGCCGCCGACACAGGCGATCAGCTCCGTGGGCAGCTTCTTCTCAGCCGCCAGTATCTGCTCCCGGGCCTCACGGCCGATCACGCTCTGGAAATCCCGCACCAGGGCCGGATAGGGAGCCGGCCCGGCGACCGAGCCGATGACGTAATAAGTATGCTCGACATTGCTCACCCAGTCGCGGATGGCCTCGTTCATGGCGTCCTTGAGCGATTTGCTGCCGGAATCGACCGGCAGGACCTCGGCCCCCAGCAGCTTCATGCGGACCACGTTGAGCTCCTGGCGGGCGATGTCCTTGACGCCCATGTAGATGGCGCAGGGAATGCCGAACAGCGCCGCGGCGGTGGCCGTGGCCACGCCGTGCTGCCCGGCGCCGGTCTCGGCGATGATCCTCGTCTTTCCCATCTCCGCTGCCAGCAGCAGCTGGCCGACCGTGTTGTTGATCTTGTGGGCGCCGGTGTGGCAGAGGTCCTCGCGCTTCAGATAAATATGGGGGCCGCCGAGCTTCGCCGTCAGCCGCGCCGCGAAATAGAGCGGCGTTGGCCGGCCCACGAAGTCCTTGAGCAGCGATTCAAACTCGGCCTGGAAAGCGGAATCGTCTTTCAGCCTCCCGTAAGCCGCGGTGAGCTCATCGAGCGCCGGTATTACGGTTTCGGGAACATAGCGGCCGCCGTAGGGGCCAAACCTTGCCGGTATGGTCATTTAATCTCTTTCCTTAAAAGTTTCCAGATTTTTAAATAGCTGCCGCAGCCGCCCGGGGTCCTTGACCCCGGGCGCGGATTCGACGCCGCTGCTCACATCCACGGCAAAGGGCGCCAGCGCGCGAACCGCCGCGACGATGTTCTCGGGTTTCAGGCCTCCGGAAAGGATCAGCCTGGTGCGCCGTACCTCCGCGGGAATCGCCTGCGCCAGATTCCAGTCAAAAACCTCGCCGGTACCTCCCCGCCGCTCAGGATTATAAGTATCCAGCAGAATGAAATCGGTGTCAAACTGGACAACGCCCGCCAGTTCTGCCTCTCCGGAAAGCTCCGCGCCCTCCTCCCCGGCTCCGCCGGCCGCCACCCTGACCAACCTGATGACGGCGGCGCCGGTGCGCTCCCTCACTTCACGCGCAAACTCCTCCCCCTCTTCGCCGTGAAGCTGCACCGCCGTGAGGCCGCAGGCTTGCACCGCTGCCCCGATCTCGCCGGCTGCGGCATTGACAAAGACGCCGACCCGCTCCACGCGCGCAGGAGCCGCCGACAGCACCTCCGCGGCCTGCGAGGCGCTGACTCGCCTGGGGCTCTCGGGAGCGAAGATGACTCCGAGCGCCCAGGCGCCGAGCTCCGCCGCCAGGGCGGCGTCTCCGGGACGTGTCAGACCACAAATCTTTACTTTGATCTCAGGCATAAGATCCGGCTACACCCACTTGCGCACCCATGAATAGGAGAGGTAGATGACCATGCCGATCGTCAGCACCACCATCACCGTGTTGCTGCCCCAGAACCAGAGCCTGCTCTCCAACGGCATGAAATCCTGAAAGTTCATTCCCCAGAAGCCGGTGATGAAGGTCAGGGGCATGAAGATGGTCGCCACCACGGTCAGGCGCTTCATCACCAGATTGAGGCTGTTGGATACCGCTGAGAGGTGCACATCGAGCGCGCCGGTGAGTATGTCCCGGTAAGTGTCGAGCATGTCCGAGAGCCGCACCAGGTGGTCGTAGACGTCGCGCAGATAAGGCAGCGTCTGCTCGTTGACGAAGGGAAAATCGCGGGAAGTCATCTGATTGACGACCTCGCGCAGCGGCGAGGAGGTCTTGCGGAAGGTGATCATCTGCCGCTTGAGCGCAAATACATCATGGACGGCATCGCGACCAGCCTTGGCGTCGATGATGGCATCCTCGAGATCATCGATGATGTCCTCGATGTCGTCGACGAGATCAATATAATTGTCGACCACCACGTCAAGCAGGTGGTAGCAGAGGCGATCGGAGCCGCAGGCCATGAGCCCCGGCCGCTTGCGGGCGTCTTCCCAGACACTGGTTATCTCCGCAAGCTTGCCCTGGTGCACCGTCACCACGTAGTTGGCGCCGACGAAGACGTCGATCTCGGCCAGGTCCAGCTCCAGCGCCTGGCCCTGCCGCCGGCCCGCCATGGCGATCATCACCAGGAAGAGGTAACCCTCGTCCTCGTAATCCTCGATCTTGGGACGCTGCCGGCGGATGCTGCCGTCGCCGAACTTGGAGGCGTCTTCGAGCGCAAGATCGTGGAACCCGAACATCGACTGCAGCAACCCCGCGTCTTCATCACTGAGGGAATCATCGAAATCGAGCCAGACCAGGGTCGTGGGATCGGACAGATGGGCCTTGGCCTCCCCGAGGGTCGCGACCTCCATGACCCCCTTTTCCCTTGATGAGCAAACCAGCGCCTGCATAGCATCACCGCCCTCTGGAAAAATGGATTTACCCGGAAACAAAACAGCCCGACCATTGCCGGACATCAAGTTTTTTCCATCTGGCGTGACGCCGACCGGCCGCTTACTCGTGGATGTGGACCGGCGTGCCCATCGGCGCCCAGTCGTAAACGCGCTTGGCGGTGTCGACCGGCATGCCCACGCAACCATGGCTGCCCCCTGACCCCTGGGTACCAAAACTGGTGTTCCAGTAGTTGCCGTGCAGCGCATCGTCGCCGTAGAAGACCATCACCCAGGGCACGTGCGGCGCAAAATAGCCGGGGCCTCGCATGTCAGTGGCGGCAATCTTGGCATAAATCGTGTAGTCACCCAGAGGTGTCGGGGTGGCTGCAGCGCCGGTGGCGACCGCGAATGAGTCTATGGGCTTGCCGTCCTCGAGCAGCGTCACCGTCTGAGTGGTGACGTTGACGTCGATCGACTTGGACGGCGCCGTCGTGAAAGTGCTCGAGACGTCGGACTCGACGAAGCCGCCGCTGATTCCCCGGAAGGCCTGCGGCCCGCCCTTGAGGTGCATGGTCACGTCCTGCAGATGATCCCAGGGAGCATTGGGAATGAACTCGAGTTTGTCCGGACCGGCCCAGTTGAAAGTGCCCGGGACCTGGGGATCGACGCTCACCAGCGTCTTGACCAGGTCGGGGTTGGAGACCGGTTCGCTGAAGATTATGGTCGGATGCGCGCCGGTGCTGGCGCCGCCGGCGCCGTCGGCGGGATCGAAGGTCGCCGTAAGCGGCGCTGTCGTCGCCGCCACGGTCACCACCGGAGCCATGAGCTCGCGGCCGTTATTGGAAGTCACCGCGGTGATCTTCAGCGGATACTGCTTGCCCTGGTCGAACTTTGCCAGCTTGATGTGAGCGGTGGTGCCGCCATCATCGAGACTGGAGGTGCTCTGGATGCCGTCGAGCTGGTACTCGAACTTGCTGATGGGAATGTTCCAGTGGATGACCAGGTCCTCGCCGTACTTGACCGTCAGACCTGCCTTGGGAATGATCGGCATCGGCGTGGTCACCGTGGTGAAAGTGTTGGTCTGGGTGACGGCCTTGTCGGAGACTCCCGAGATGCCGATGTGCTTGACGGTGCCGGTGACCGTTACCTGGTACTCGGCGTCTGATTCCAGAGGATTGGAGCCGTCGTCTGCGACGAAGCGGCCGTCCTCCAGATGCCCGCTGATGAGATGGCCGCCGTCACGGGTGCCGTCGGGCGCTATCTTCAATTCTTCCACCGAAACTGTGGTCAGGCTGGCGCCCCAGCGGCTGGTGTTGATCTCCAGCCAGCGGTCGGGCCCGATCTCGGATTCGCCGTCGCCGGGGCTCACGGAGATGCGCGGCGGCAGGACGACGACGAGCAGCACGGTTGCGACAGCCGCCAGCGCAATCGCCGAGCCGATGATTATGGCCGCCAGTTTGATCCTTGACGCCAGGGGCCTCACATTCGGCGCCGGTAATTCCTTGGTTGCTTCTCTGCCCAGCGTGACCGTCCTGTAGTCTGATGAGGGGAACGAAATTTACGCACCCTTTGTACCCCGAAAACGTTCAGCCAATCTCGCCTGGGGTACGAATCAGCCGGAGAGCTCGAGGCCAATGCAACCCGGACCCAGCGCGAATTAGTGGTAGTATACCAAACTGGGACGGTATCTATCCAGAAACTGCGAAAAGAAATATAGGCAGATTGGTCCTGAAAGTCTTATGGACTGTAGTAGTGGAATCGCCGCCAGCCGGCCGGCCGGTTCCTCCTGGAGTTTTTATCAGCGCCTTTTATCTGCTATTTTGGGCATTGATAAACCATTGATAAACGCTAAATGGAAAGCCATTCATGAGCTCTAAACGGAAGGCCATAGCCCTGCTGTCCGGCGGCCTCGACAGCCGCCTGGCGGTGAAGATGATGCTCGATCAGGGCATCGGCGTCGAGGCGCTCAATTTCGTCACTGTTTTCTGCACCTGCACGGCCAAGAGCAGCTGCCGCTCCGAGGCGCGCAAGGCCGCCGAGGAATACGGCATCGGGCTGAAGGTGCTAAACGCCACCGATGAGATCCTCGACGCGGTCAGAAACCCCAAACACGGCTTCGGCCGCGGCCTTAACCCCTGCCTGGACTGCCGCATCAGCATGTTCCGCCGCGCCGGGCAGTATATGAAGGAAACCGGCGCCGACTTCCTGATCACCGGCGAAGTCTGGGGCGAGCGCCCGATGTCACAGCGGCCGGATGCGCTGAGGACCATCGAAAAGGAATCCGGCCTGGGCGGACTCATCGTCAGGCCGCTCTCGGCGCACATGTTCGAACCCACCATCCCCGAGCGGGAGGGCTGGATCGACCGCGACCGGATGATGGCCATCGAGGGCCGATCGCGCAAGCCGCAGATGCAACTGGCGGCTGAGATCGGCGTCAACGACTACCCCTGCCCTGCCGGCGGTTGCCTGCTCTGCGACAAGAATTTCGCCTCGCGGCTTAAAGGGCTGCTGGACGAGAACTCCCACCCCGCCATCGCCGAGATCCAGGCGCTGCGGCTGGGCCGTCTGCTGTTTTCCTCCGAGGGCAAACGGATCATGATCCCCCGCAACGAGGAAGAGACCCGGCGGCTGACGGCGCTGGCCCTGCCGGACGATCTGCTCATGAGCGCCGAGGGCCACATGGGGCCGACGGCGGTCATCAAGGGTGAGGATATCGGGGAGGCGACCCTGAGCGAGGCGGCGGCGCTGACCGCCCGCTACGGACAGGGACGCGAAGAGGAAAGGGTGGCTGTTTCCTGGCGGCCGGCCGGCGAGACAAGCGGCGAGGCCGGTGCCGTCGAATCGGCCGCCGGCGCTTGCGGCGGCGGCCGCAACACGATCGAGGTCTCTCCTGCCGACGGCTGGCGCCTGGCGGAATCGCTCGAGCGCGCCTGAAAGCCGCCCGGAGGGCCATTTCCGGCTGAATCCTTTTACCCCGGGAAGTATCTAACGTTTTAGTGTAAACGCTCCGAAAGGGTTATCACTTTTCTGGCGGAGCAACATGATTACGGAGGGCGGAAAGTTGACTGTTATGAAACCTGTTGAAATCCCGATTTTCGGGTCGCGTTACCTGGATTCCTGTTCCGGTGGCTGAGGCCCGAGCTGGTCTCTGGAAGAGATCACCGACGCCATCAACCGGCAGCTCGACAAGGACTTCAGCGGCGCCGCGCGCCTGCGTTACGTAGATTTCGACTCTGAAGAGCTGGCGGAATTCCCGGAAGTACACCGCCGCGTGATCGACGAGCGCAACCTCGAGCCCGGCAGCATGCTCATCGGCGACAAGCTGGTGCCGATGTGGGACGTTCCCTACCCGGCGCTGGTCCGGGAATTCGAGGCCATCGGCGTAGAGAAGGTCCGCCAGGCCTCATAATTTTAGGGACACATAACTAAATTATTTACCGGCGCTTGCATGAGCGCCGGTTCTATTTCGTCAGGACCCTCAAGAGCTCCCACATCTCCTGGGGGGCAACCTTGTGCCGGCCTGCGACCTCGGCAAGCGGCGTGTGGGCAATATCGCCGTCGATCCATCCCACCAGCTGACCGCTGCCGCCTGAGGCCATCAACTCGACGGCCGCCGAGCCCAACCGGCTGGCCAGGATGCGGTCAAATGTCGTCGGCGACCCTCCCCTCTGCACGTGGCCGAGGATGGTCACCCTGAGCTCATAGCCGATCTCTTCCTCATGCGACTGAAAAAACTCCATGCAGCGCTGGGCGTTGTTGACGGCGCCGTCGGTGGTCACCGCCAGGGCATAGCGCTTGCCGCGCTCGTGCGCCGCCCGCAGCTGCCGTTCCACCTCCGCCGGCTCGATGTCGTTTTCGGGGGTGACGATGACGTCGGCGCCGCCGGCGATGCCGGCCGCGAGCGCCAGGTAACCGCAGTCGCGGCCCATCACCTCGATAAGAAAGGCGCGGTGATGCGATTCCGCCGTGGTGCGCACCCGGTCGACCGCCTCGATGATGATGTTCAGGGCGGTATCGACCCCGATGCTGATGTCGGAGCCGACCAGGTCGTTGTCGACGGTCGAGGCTACGCCGACTACGGGTAGGCCCATCTCTTCAAGCCGCGCCGAGCCGCTCTGGGAACCGTTGCCGCCGATGACGATGAGGCCGTCGACCTCATGCGCCCCAAGCCCCTCGACCGCCCGCTGCTGGGCGTCCCCGCTCTGCTTGAACTCCGTGGAACGCGCCGTTCCCAGGAAGGTTCCCCCCAGGTGCAAAATCTCGCTGACATCGCGGTTGCTCAGGGGAATCAGGTCGCTGGCGATCAGCCCCTCGTAGCCGTTGCGGACCCCGAACATGGTCATGCCTTTTTCTGTGCCGGCCCGCACGATCGCCCGCACGGCGGCGTTCATGCCCGGCGCATCGCCGCCGCTGGTCACCACCGCAACGCGTTTCATCAGCCTCCTCAGGATTGGGGAAAATTAGAGCCCGAACAAAGCCGAATAGCTCGGTAGAAACAGCCGGTATACCGGCAGGATGATATCGGTGAGCCCGTTGCCGAAATTGATCAGCACGAACAGCAGGATCATGACGAAGAACATGCCGTACTGGTCGAGCTGGATCCACTTCATGTAGGAGCGGCGGTTGAGGAATGCCCCGATGATGCGCGAGCCGTCAAGAGGCGGCACCGGGATCAAATTGAAGAGCATCAGGATGATGTTGAGCTGGAAGACACGGAAGATGGCGATCGCCAGCAGGCTGTTTTCCAGGTCGCCGACATGCGGATAAAAGGTCCTCAAAGCCAACGCCGCCACCGACGCCAGGATGAAGTTGGCCGTCGGCCCGGCAACCCCGACCAAAGCCATGCCCCGCTGGTGCGACTTGAAATTGCCGGGATTGATCGGCACCGGCTTGGCCCAGCCGAACATCATGCGGCCCTGGGAGCCAAGGAAGGTGACCAGCAACACGATCGTCCCGAAGGTGTCCAGGTGGTGGAGCGGATTTGGGGAAAGCCGCCCGCGTTCGCTGGCGGTCCTGTCCCCCAGCCGGTAGGCCACATATCCGTGAGAGACCTCATGAAAGACAAGTGATATAAGGAGCACCGGCAGCGTGATTGCCAGCTGTAAGAGCAGTTCATTCATTCGATTTCAGTTTCCCACTTTCCTGTTGTTGATTCTGTTTATTATCTGTCCGGCGGCCCGCAGCTCTTCCTCGCGCCCGTCGACCTTCCCCTCGAGCTTCAGGAGCTTGACCTGCGTCAGCACCCGCCCGACCTCGGGAGATTCACTGAGCCCCATTTGCAGCAGGTCGCTACCGCCGATGCTGAGCGCGGTGTAGCGCAGCTCTTTGAGGTAAAGCTCGAGCGCCTCGCGGGAACGGCCTTCACCGGCCTCGGCCCAGGCCAGCAGCAAACCCTCGGCCGGCAGCCTGGCCAGCAGTTCATACAGGGCCGGACGAGCCAGTTCCGCCGAGGCCAGGCGCTCGTTGACCTTGCGGGCCAGCACCACGCCGCCGGCGATCACCGCGGCGTCGGAGCCCCTCAGCTTGAGGCGCTCGGTCCAGCTCGCCAGCTGCTCGGGATCGAGCTGGCGCGCCATGCAGATCAGCCGCAGCCGCCACCGCCGGATCTCCTTACTCATGTGGAGGTCCCTGACGGCGCTGTCGGCGCGGGAAACCAGTGCCGCGGTCTCGGCGTCGGCCGCCAGCTGCGGGTGGATCGATGGCGCGATACCCAGCTCGCCTATCCTCTTAATAGTATGCTCGACTTTGGGCTCGGACAGCAACCAGATCAGCTCGTCCCGCAGGCGCGCCGAAGAGAGGTCGCCGACGAGGTTCATCTCCACACAGCCGCGGGCCAGCCCCAGCGTGTGGGAATTCATGCGGAAGCCCAACCGGTTCTCGTAGCGGATCGCCCTGAAGATACGGGTCGGATCCTCGATGAAACTGAGATTATGAAGCACCCGGATGACCTTGTTCTCGATGTCCGCCAGGCCGCCGAAGAAGTCCAGGAGGCGGCCGAAGTCATGGGCCGAGAGCGACACCGCCATGGCATTGATGGTGAAGTCGCGCCGGTAGAGGTCATGCTTGATCGACGCGTGCTCGACCGTCGGCAGCGCTGCCGGATAATCGTAGAATTCGGTGCGCGTCGTGGCCACGTCCACCCGCAGCTCCGGCCTCACCTGATCCAGGATGACAACCGCGGTGCGGAATTTCTCGTGCGCCCGCACCCGGCCTCCCAGCTCCACGGCCAGATGTTCGGCAAACTCGATGCCGTCGCCCTCGACGGCGATGTCGATGTCGTAGTTGGGCTCGCGCAGGATGGTGTCGCGCACGAAGCCGCCGACTAGGTAGACGCCCCGGTAATCGGTGCTGAGCTTCTGCACCGCGGCGAGCACCGACGACAGCCCCGGCATCTCCGCCAGCCGCTCCCTCAGATCGAACTCGCGCAGGCCGGTTTCATCCAGTCCTTCTTCCACCGCGGCGGCGTGCAGCGTCCGCAGGACATCGGTGCGTGTAACAATTCCCTTCACCTCGTCAACCGGAACCTCGCTCCTGCCGGCATAAGCGGCCCCAACCACGGGAATGCGCCCGATGGCGCTCTCGGCCATCAGCCGCCTGAGCTCGTGCACGGTTGTATTCTCGGAGACAGTCGTGACGCCCCGCGACATGATCCCCTTGACGGGAGCGTGCTTGAGCTTGTGGCCCACCGCCTTGTCGAGGTCCTTGCGGGAAACGATCCCCACGAGCCTGCCGTTATCTCTGACGCTGACGCCGCTGTGGCCGTAGCGTTGACAGATGAGCAGCGCCTCGCCGATGGTTGTGTGGGCCTCGACGAAGTAGACCGGGTGCGACATGATGTCACGCGCCCGGAGCGGCTCCTCAAGCACGTTGGGAAGGTTCTCGACGACGGTCCGGCGCGTTTCTTCGAGCGTCCGGTCCTTGACGATGGCGGACGCCGCCTGGCTGTGGCCGCCGCCGCCTATCGGCGCCAGCGCCCGGGCCACATCCAGCAGCCGCGACTTGCTGCGGCCGACCACGAAAATGCGGTTCTCCATCTCGACCATGACGATCAGCGCCTGGCAGTCAGTGACATCCAGCATCTTGTGCGCCACCACGCTGAGGCCCTCGACGTACACCGGGCTCCTGCTGGCGGCAATGAAGACCTCGACGTCGCCCACGGTGGTCTGGTCCAGCTCATCGATCAGCTCCAGCATCAGCTGGCGCTGTTCCCCGGTCAGGGGATTGTGCAGATACTTGCCGATCAGGCTCTGGTTGGCCCCCAGCCGCATGCAGAACGCCAGCGCCTCGGCGTCGCGCGGAGTGGTTGTGGGAAAGGTAAGCGAGCCGGTATCCTCATGGATGCCGAGGGCGAAGATGGTGGCCTCCAGCGGCGAGATCTCCATTTTGCGGTCATGGATGATCTTTAGCATGGTCGTCACCAGCGAGCCGTCGCGCGAGAGCACGTAATTCTCGTCGGCGACAAACGAAGGCTTTTCCGAAACCGCCCCCAGGCGGTGGTGATCGAAGACGATGACCTCGACCAGCGGCGAGGGGCAGACGCTCTCGAACTCGCCCAGGCGGCTGCAGTGGATGGTGTCGACCATGATCAGCCGCCGCACCCTGGACTTGTCGACCATGGATACGTCGACGGTGTCGATCTCGTCGGCGTGCAGGTTGTAGAACTCGCGAACGTTGCGGTTGAGCGAGCCCGGGAAGCAGATCTTGGCCTCGGGATAGAGCTTGGCGGCCGCGACCGAGGCGGCAAAGCCGTCGAAGTCGGTATTGGCGTGGGTGACTATAACTTCAGGGATGTTCATTTGGTTCATTTGGGGACGTTGGTTTCCTATGTTGAATTACCTGCCCGAACGGCGGACTCGATACAAAACACCAATCCAATGAAAGCGAGCGTGAGATTTATATTCCCGTTTTGAGCAACCTTGCTACCTACCCGTTAATAAATTGGTCGAACGCAAAAACATCCCCGGTATAATTCAACAATGGAAACCAACGTCCCCGCGGTCCCAACGTCCCCGCGGTCCCCGTCGCCGTGGCCCTTTGCCCTACCAGGCGAAGAAAGTCCTGGCCAGCTCCCAGAACTCCGGCCGGACTTCCTTGCGCTCGCCAACTGCCAGCGAGAGCGGCACCGCCAGGATCTCGTCTCCCTGGAGCGCCGCCATCAGGCCGAACTCCTCGTGCTGAACCATTTCCGCGGCCTTGGCGCCGTAACGCGTCGCCAGAATGCGGTCGTGGGCCGTCGGCGTGCCGCCGCGCTGGATGTGGCCCAGCACGGTCGCGCGCGTCTCAAAACCTGTCCGCCTCTCGATCTCCTTGGCCAGCAGGTTGGC